>VXOI01000009.1:0-34293 GCA_009840175.1 Chloroflexota bacterium
GTGATGGCGTGGGCGGAGTTGATGGGCGACGGGCTGGACGACTTGCCCCAGGAAAAACAGAGAGAGGTGTTGCTGCTGCTGTTGGACGAGGCCACCATCGACCGGGAAAATAACGTCAATCTCACGCTGGCAATCCCAACGGAAGATTTGGCGTCGATTGACGAACCGGTATCAGGGTCCCAGTGTAGACTTCGTTGTTCAGAATCTTGACGATGGTGGTCTTGCTCCATTTCTTCCCCCTGGCGGGGGAAACGCCTTCGGCGTCAAGGGTCTTGGCCACATCTTTGAGAGTCTTTCCCTTCAGCGCCAGTTGGAAGATTCGCCGCACCACCTTGTCGGCGGGCGGGTCGAGTTCCAGCCTGGGACGTTTCTTGGCCCCGTCCTGGACATAGACCTTCCTGTACCCGTAGGGGGCGCAGGTGGACATCCAGAAGCCCCGCGACGCCGCTTCCCGCATCCCCCGGACCACCTCCTGCGCCAAATTCTCGCTGTAGAATTCGTCCACTGACTCGATGATGGCCTCCATCAGCTTGCCGGTTGGGGAGTCGTCGGCGTGTTCCGTGATGGAGACGACGCGGATGCCCTTGCGCCGCAGCATGGACTTGAAGGCCACGGCGTGCTCCCGCTTGCGAGTGAATCTGGAGAACTTCCAGACCAGGATGACCTGGAAGGGAGACTTGGCCCGGCCTCCTTCGTCGATCATCCTGCGGAACTGGGGCCTATCGGCGATCCTACCGCTCTCGGCTTCGTCGATGTACTCCCTGGTCACCGTATAGCCGTTGTCCCTGGCGTAATCCCGGAGCGCCCTGAGCTGGGCGGCTACGGAGAGGTCCACGTCCTGGCGGTCGCTGGAGACCCGGGCGTAAAGGGCCGCCGGTGTGGGAAGCTGTATCTGCTCCTTCATAATGTCCCCCTCTTGCTATGAATGACGGTGGTCGGTAGCAGGTTGACCTGATTCCGGAATCTTGAATCTCGGTCACCTTCAAGGGGGATTGCGGACTCGGGGTTGATCCTTGGCCTGGCTAAAACCGCAGTGGTTGTCCCAGCGCTGGCTGGTTGCCTGGGCGAATCCATTCATTTCCTAAGGGTGGGACGTTCTTCCCACCGTTTCCTTCAGGTCATACAAGTGGCCCCATTAGAAGGCTGTTTTGGGGAACGTGGTCGTCTCAACATTGATGGCCAGGGAAAGCCACCAGTAATTCCACCCTGCTCGTTATTCTGTCGGGCTGTTCGAATTCTGGACCATCTAGCCCGTTGTTAACCATGTGAGCGTCCTGCAAGCAAAAGGCAATTGATACAGTCGGCCTGGAAAATTGCGCAGTCACCCCGCTCGATTTCGGATGTCTGGCCGGGCCGGGTGCAGTTGGACATATCCGCGTACCGCCTACATGGCCTTCCGGTAGTCCGTTCCGCAAGTGGGCGTCCGAGTTAGCAGTCCATCCTGCCGATTCGGAACGGGCATTGACTCGGCTCTCGTGCCTGTTTGCTCGCACGTCCTCCCTACACGGGTTTCCGGCGTCAATTGCCTGCCTGACCTGTAATCTGGTGTCCAGTGTGGAATGGTTGTCCCGCGTCAGCTGGACTTGTCGAATTGTCGTACCCAAATTTGTTGGTTCGCCTCCTCCGCCACGCTGGCTTCGTCCCGCAGTTGGGCGGCATCGGTATGGCTGGGGACTTCAATCCTTTATTCCGCTGATAGGAGATCCGCCGGCGGACAGAATACCTGGACGACGTGCGGGTGGACCGGAACCGCAGCTCAAGCTACGACGCTTCCTCACCTTCGGCCTGTGGCGGGATCAGGACGCCGGTGGGTAGTTGGCGTGGGAGCCGAATCGGAGTGGCTTAGCAGCGATGTAGCAGTAAGCAATTGGTGCGGGAAGGGGCTAAAAGGCGGGTTTCGGGGTTCCCAGGACAGGGATGGGAATGAATAATTGAATGCGTTGTCTGGCTTTTTGCAGTGTTTCCAGCCCAGAAAACTGGAGGGTCCTTCCTCGACCCGGATCGTGTGCTTGGGATAGAGCCTTGCTCTCCCGGCGGCGAACTGGAAACCCCGACGATTGGCCTTCTGATACTGGACGTCGGGGTAGGTCCCTACGACCAAGAACCACCGGATGATGGGAACACAGAAGACGCAGAGAACTTGGCGGAGGAAGATGGTATCAGGATTATAGCTGCCGTTCGTAAGAGGCGATTCGTGCCCGTGGTGTTCTATACGGGCCTTGTTTACAAGGTTCGAGGAATGGAATCACCGGTAGCCTTACGACTTCCATAGGCTACCCTTGTTATCTCGCAACTCAATTCCATCAGTAGATCGGTGGTTCGGTGACGGGCCTTAGTGTAATGTATTGCGAACTGTTCGGTGGGAAGTCCCAATCAAGGGGAGTGAGCAGCGCTTATTCGTGACCTGCCAGGCCAAACAAGCTCAAGAAGTACAGTGAAACTCGTACATGCGATGACCTTCCTCTTGTCTTACCCGGTTTAGATTAACCCTCGGAATGCCCGTTTTCAGCGAACCAGTTTCCGGAAGGTGAACCAGAGACCGCTCAGACTACCCTTGGGCTTCACAAACCACGACCTGACAGTGCTCTCACACACAATGATGCAAACGAAGCTCGCCGAATCCGACGGCACGCGTCATTCAACATCTTCAAGTACTCTGATGTCCAGGCGTCCGAAAAATCCCTATCGCTGAGAGCTTCCAGCAATATATTGGAACTCGGTTTTCTGTCGACTAGGCGCTCGGCCGGGACCACTATCCAGCGCGGTGTGGGGAAACCGATAGCCAAAGCGAAGTAGCCGACTGCCCCGGACGAATCCAATAACGAGTCGAAATCTTCATTGGTCAATTGCCGCGGCCGTGGGCCGCTAACCTCAGCTTCAATCTCGAAGCGAAGCTCTTCTGCGCCTCTGAATGCGACGATGTCTGGATGCCCAAACTGGTTAATCTCTTTTATTCGGCAATTGAGCCGCATTAGTATGTGGGCAGCCATCGCTTGCACCTTGTATCCGAATTCAGAGGAGGAAACACTCAAGCGTAAATCCTCAATGCACTCGGACGCTCGCAATACTGCCTGGTCATTCATACATTATCTTCAGGGTTGGCCCTCTGTGTGGAGACCAACCGGTGGGCTCGATGATAACGTAGCTGTCCTCATCGAATACCTTCGGGATCATTTCTTGAAAGCGCTCAGTTTCTTGGGACGCAACAATAAGCTGAACGTTGCGTCCGAGTTCGCGCAAGCGCTCCAAAAGAATATTGATGTGTTCCGTGTCCAAGGCTCGCGTGGGGTCGTCCAGCATAACGAGGTAGACCTCGGTGGGGGTATCATCTGTCTGGCTGAACGCAAAGTGAGGGACCACAACCAAGGCGCTCTCTGCCTGGCCATTCAGTACGCCCGTCGGGTCTTCTCTACCAGTGGGATCTTGACTGCTTGCAACCCGAAGCTGCAGCTTCGGCAAGACAGAATTCGTGATTATCAGTCGGTCATACCAAGGGTGCTGCGTCAAGGCACTGAAGGCCCGGGAAAGGACTTCTGAGACACGAGGAATTTCCTGTCCTAATTGTTCGTTGAGCTGGGAATTCACTACCTCTTCAATTGTACGGGCAGATTGCCCAAATGCCACCAGAGAATCGTAGGACTCTATGACTCTGTCGAGTTCCCTTCTATTTATCTGCAGGCTATTGAGTCGTCTTTGTATCCGGTGAAATCGGCTTTCTTCTTTAAGCCTGTTCAGTTCAGCTCGCTTGGATGCGGACCATGCGTCTTGGTCCTCCATCTGAGCATCGATAATGGATTCCTTCTGAACGTAGTTCTCGATCAATTGATCAATGTCTTCTGCCTCTGCCAGCCTGGCTTTGTCCTCGCTGTCAACAAGAGCCGCGGCATTCACCTCGTTGTCACGTAACGATTTCAATCGGGATTCTTCTGTTCCGAGACGAAGTTCTAACTCTTCAGATTCTTGAAGTCGAGATTCAAGCTCGGCAACTATCGAACCTGCGGAGTCATCAGATTGGGTTGCGGTGCCCTGGAGGGTCGACTCCAAGACCTGCCGGTCGTGGTGAGAGTCACAGATCGGGCAGGGTACTTCCTCAGAGTCGCCCCGTCCAATTAAGTCAATCGCGTCGCGAACGATTCTTCCCTTTATGGATTCTGTTGTGGCTTCGAATTTCGCATCCGTTAGTTTTTGCTGCAACTCGTCGGCCGTTTGGTCATCGTACACATCCGCCAATTTGCCCTTGGTGCCTTGGATGATGGACTCCTGTGTCTGGATTTGAGCCGATACGCTGCGCAATTCTTCCAGTAGTCCTCGCGATTTGGCTAACTCCTCCGATCTTTTCTCTAAACTGCCTCGGTCTTGGGTGCGTCTCTCGCTGAGTGAGCTTTCGGCGCTCTCTAACAAGGCTTCAAGGGATGACCCTTGCAAGTCATCACCGGGAGGTTTTCCGGTGATTTCTTCAATGAAACGGCGGGCCTTCTGTTCTGACGCTGCGATTGATGGTGCTGGCCCGGTGCCCCAAGGTGGTGCGTTAAGGATACTGCTTCGACGGGTCTGCTCCTCTGCTATTTGACCGTCGATGTTCTTACGGACATCCGTGAGTTCCTCGTCTAATTCGTGCTCCAGGTCAGTCTGGTCTTCCAAGAAATCATTAAGGTTGCTTAGCAGCGCTCGTGGATGCGTAAGACCGAGGTAGTTGAAGACGGTCCTTTCAAATGGGTCAAGATCCTCCGGCTGTCTGCGGAGTGGAGCCGATTGAGGGGCGAAGATAATATGCGTACCCTCACCAGCATCCACGGAGTCGAGTTGAGGCATTACCTCCCTCAAGGGGCGCCTGTTTCCATGGCGGTCGGTCAGGATGGGCTCGCTACTACTGCCGGTGCCGAGGTTTAGAGTACGACGAAGAGTCCATAGTTCTCCGTCACGAATCAACCTGACCGTAACGCGACAATCGCCAGAATAGTGCTGGTTCTTTACGACCTCGTTAGGTCGGTACGCCGAACCGAATAGACCCCAGCGAACGGCCTCTACAATGCTAGATTTCCCGTTGCCATTGCGGCCAAGTAGGAACACGTGCCGACTCTTGAAGTCTATTGCCTGCGAAGATGCAAATCCCTTGAATCCTTCTATTTCCACGCTTTGAACACTGAAGCCCGTCGCCACTGACCTTACCTCTCTTTGAATTCGTCAAGTAGGCTTCTTACGTTGCTTTCAAGCCGTTCCCTTTCGGCGTCCAAGTAAGTCTTGACAGCCTCGGGTCCTTCCCTATTAAAGTAGTCGGCCATCGGCGCCCACAACTCTCTGGTTTCTGGAGACAAACGCTGTGTGACCATCTCACTAAAGGAACGGTTCGATTTTTCCTCTGCCACCTTATCTCCTTATTAGCCATTTACGTGGGAAACGCCCTTACGTAGTCGCTCGTGACCTCCCCCCATTATACAGGATCGCTATCAGTAGGGCAGAACACGCCTCACCTCATTCTGGTGAAGCAGTTCTCCAACTTCAGTCAGATGGGCGGGCATGGAGTTCCGCACCAAGGAGCGTCATCTACCTTTCCCTTTCCAACCCGAATGTCTGATCATACTATGGGGTGGTAACAGACATAGAATTGCGGCGACTCCACCTTTGGTTTGCAAATGCAGGCTCATGAGATGAGCTTTCTTAACAACGAAAAAGGGGACTCAGGTCCGACGATTGGTAAGGCCAATCTGACCGGGCCAGAGATATCCGACATGAGCCGGACGTAACCCGAACCTTCCGGTGGGAGGTCTCTTTCCGATTTCAGATCAAACTAAGCCGATCCCACCGCGTCATGGTGTGGCACTACTGGGGTCGAGGCCAACGGCAAATAGCCCGTTCAGCAAGGCTAGCTGTTCTGCCGGCAATCTGCTGCGGACCCCACGTCTCATTTTGCTCAAGGACTTCCCTGGCAGTTCTGTAGATCGTCTCATTCCGTAGGCGGCTTCGAGCCTCGTCCCAGTCAGCAGATCCCTTTGTCGAGTTATCAGATTGGCTCAGCGGTACGAGGTTTCCAAGCAGACCGAGAATTTGGTCTCGCTCCTCCTTGTCTTCGGGAAATTCATTAGCCCAGGTGCCTTTGAGCGATTGCGGAGCTAGGTGATCAACCGTAACCGCCTTGAGCTGCTCTGGCGAAAATGGGTTCGTTTTGTGAGCGTCGATCTCAAGCTCACACAGCACATAGCCGTCAAGGCGGCGTCCATAGAACGGCTTGCTTGGGATATCTCTTCGAAGCTGTTCGTCGTCTGGGAAGTCGATGGTTCTAGTCTGAAGGTCGGACACAAGATTTCCTGGATTGCCGCCGTTCTTCCCCCATAAACTCTTGAACACCGCGTGGAGTCCGGTTGGCTCTCGACCTGAGAAGGCCCTCCTGACCAAAAAGGACTCGACAATTCTCAGGCATTCGGCAGCGTCAGAGACACTCAGCTCACCTAACCGTTGAGCCCTGAGCAACTGGATCAGAAATGCGTAGGTCACACGGGGAGCAGGCATACGAGCGAGTCGTTCCACCCATGTCGCTATCTCTGGTGTTGATGAGTAGCTCACTCCAGCTGACAGGGCGTTGTACTCGGGCACGAATTGCCCGAGATCCTTGATGATGAGTTCCGCGGTTTTGGCGGAATCATCGATCCCTCGAAACTCTTTGTCCCAGTGATCGTTGAGTGCGCCGAACGCCTTAGCGACCGTCGCTCTGTCGTTGACCGTAAGGGTGAACGGGTAGTAATAATTGTCGAGCTGCTGTCGATTCGCGAACGACTTTTCGAAGGGATCCCAGTGCTCGTTGTACAACCGCATCGCAGTGGTTGCATCAGCCGCGAGTCGCCTGAAGATCTCGTTCTTCACAAGATCACCGACAGTCAGAGGTTGACCCGGGCGGTTCAAACGATTGAATACCTCGTTTGGGTGGTGTCGTTCAGCAATATTGATGGCTGCAATCTCGACTCTGTCGACGATTGTTAGTTCCAGGGCCTTCAGCGATTCGCGGTTAAAGCCGTCCTCGCCTAAGCACCTAGCGCGCACCTCTGACTGAGCTCGCTCAAGTGCCGCAGTCATCCTTCCTTGCCTGAAGCTAGCGCCAGATGGCAGGTTCCAGTTGACATCCAATTTTCGACACAGGGAGATGAACTCCGGCGTATCCGGTATGGTTGGGAAAAAGCGGGGCGTACCTCTCGTCGTTGTGCGAGTGGACATCAAGAATGCTTCTGCGACGTCTGTAGCATCGTTCGGGTGTCCATGCTCTTGCCATTCTAGCGCGACGGCGAGGAGCGCGAAGAACAGGGTTGTAATCCGCTGCTGTCCGTCCAGCACGAGGAACTCCTCAAGGGTGCCTGTGCTAGGATTGCTAGCCACTTCGTGCTTCAAGATGATCGCGCCCAAGAAGAGAGCCTCGGATTCTCCCTCTTCGACTAGTCTTATATCCTCCCAAAACTCGTCAAGGTTTTTTGAGACCCACGAGAATCGCCGTTGATAGAGAGGTGCGGAAAGCCGTCGCTCAACCTCAAAGACACTACGTACGTTGACGCAACTGTCTTGCTGTCTCATTAACGTCATGTGTAAATTCCTCCTTTGGCAATAAGCCTTACGCCCACGCTCAATGACCTCCGGGTTGCCCCGAATACACGACCGACGCGAGAGAGACATTCTGGCGGTGATGGCAGTCTGGCTGCCCGGTCACTCGGTGGCTACCGTTACCGGAGTTGGTGAGCAACTAATTCATTATGCCACTGCTATGCGAAACAGGTTGTCGCATGACCAATGTTTTTCAACCCAGCCAGCCATGGTCCGTGCCAAACACCACAAAGAATCGGAAATTAGAAGCTGCCCCAACCCAGCAATATGACCCAAAAGACAACCGAGAGGAGGCTCAGGTAGTACGCCCACCGGACACGGCGCATTTTGGTGCTGGCTATCCAGGAAACCGTGTGAATCTGGTCCAACAGTTGACGCTCAATTGTCTCAGTCCCCATTGAAGTTGCTTGCTCTCTTAAAGACTCCAACGACATCGCCGCGATGTCCTCAAAGTAGATGAGGGATCCCCCGGTTCTCGGATTTCTGGGCAGGTAAACGCTGGTGGCAAACGCAACAACACCGATGACAGATAGGGCGTAGAGCGCGAGCACTCCCGCCAGCACGGCCGACTCCACGCCCCAAGGCTCTTTTCCGATTATGGGAGCAAGTCTCTCGAACCGGGCCGCCACTGTGCCTGCCAGTGCAACCTGGAGGGCCAGCACTGGTGCCGCCTTGCTGTCCGCCGCTCTCGTAAACCCAATCGCCCGGGACAGCGATTCGTAATGGGACCTGAGACGCTCCTCCACGTTTCACCTAGCGGGACGTTGACCCGTAATAATCGCCTCGCAGAATTCTGCGCCGTGTCGCTCGCACCAACCGGCCCTGCGCGTATAGACACTTCCGAAGTCCAGCCCCAATCCCTTTGGCGCAGCTTGTTTCGCCCACAATCTTGATGCTTGGCCGGTGGAAGCGCTCAATCCCGGTCCTCGATTTCTACCGCCGCAGCCGCAGGACCAGATCAGGGCCTGTTGCCTTAACTTGGCAGCCCTTTCGTATCCGGCAAATACCCTGTCGGACGCCGCCACCTGGTTGGGTCCGGCTGCGGAGCTCAGCTTGGCGGCCATGTTTACGGTCTTTCCGGCCCAAACTTCATTCCGTTTGGTTCCCTTCAATCCAAGTTGTCTCACGAGCAGGGTACCCTGGTCGATACCAACCCCGACCTCAAGTTTCCACTGAACCGAGGCGTCTTTCTTGAATCTCACGGCAACGACTTTTTCCACTTGGCTTCTCATGGTGATGGCGCAAGCGGCCGCATGGAACATAGACCTCTGGCCGCCGAACAGCCCGAATATCCCATCTCCTTGGATATCGACATATCCCGCCGAGAATCTTTCCAGAACTACGGTCATTGCCCTGATGAAGTAGGTGTACGCGAGAGCCGCTGCTTCCGGCGAAACGGACGAACTGAGCGCGGTCGAACCTTTGAGGTCGGCGAACACGGCGGTGACGTTTGGAATCCGCCACCACAATCCCCTGCTGGCTGGTCCAGTCTCCGGAACTTCGGCCTGATCGATCACCTGCACGCCGAGCTTGGCTTGGTCATTCAATTGGGCAACAACGGCTGTCGAAATTTCGTCAAGTATCAAGTTTCTGCCCCGGTTGATGTTGATCTGGTAGAGGGTGGCCTTACAGCCGGGATGTTCAACACTGGCTCAACTCCACACATCAACCAATCGTTCCGCAGAGGTTTTTTTACCTGCCAAGACCCGTGGTACATTGAGCGCGGACTGGACAGTTCTTACACTTGGGCGCACGGGCTGTGCAGACCATGGCCCCCAAATCCAGAAGAGCCTGATTCCACTTTGCATCCGCGCCCTCGGCTCCGGCCAGTTCATAAAGCGAAAGCCTGAGATCCCACTTAGGTTGCTTGGGACCCTTGCCTGACACCCTGCGGGCTATCCTCATCGTGTTGGTGTCCATGATCACGCTGGAACGACCAAAAGCAAAACAGAGAACCGCGGAGGCTATATAATCGCCCACGCCTGGGATGGCAACCATTCCCTGCCAGTTGTCAGGCACCTGACCGGCCGCCCTGTCCCTGATGAATTCGGCAGCAGCGCCAAGATTCGCGGACCGCCAGTGGAGTCCGAGGGAGGCCAACGAAGGTTCGAGGGCCTCCAGGTTGTCTAGGAAAGAATCAGGCGTCCCACCCAATCTGAGCAGTTCGTCAGCCACCTTTGCCACCTGCTCGGCCCTTGTCCGGTGAAGGCACATTTCAAGCAACAAGGTCTGCCAGGGATTCAGGTCAGAGCGCCTCCAGGGAAAGTCACGCCTGTTCCACTTGAACCATTGAATTAGGCTGTCCCGAAAGGAAATCCTGTATTCGGCCCTGTTCTCTCTGACCACCGAGTGGACTGGACTGTCGCCAAGGACTTGTTTCACCGACGAAGCTATAGCCGAAGCGAGCATCGGGGGAACTGCGTTGCCAATTTGCCGATACCTGCTGGACGGGTGTCCGGCAAACCTGAATACATCGGGAAAGGTTTGAATTCTGGCCGCCTCCCGTATAGAGAGGGTGCGGTCCTCTCTCGGATGGATGTACCAGTAACCATCCTTGGCTATATGAGCGGTAATGGTCCTGGACAGGCCTTCGAAGGACAACCTTACATACTTATCATTGAAAATATCGGATCGGTATCTCCTGGAATCTTCGGGTACGTCCAGGTAGGTATCTCCGGGGTTCAGTTGAGAGTAAATCAGCGCGTCATCCGGTCGCACCGCCCTAGTCACATGATCCCGAATCCGCCGGGATTCCTCGCCTCGCAATCCCTTTCTGAGCGACTTCGCCAGTGCTGAGGAAGGTGGACCCTCATACGCCTGGGTTTCGCCCCTGGTATCCGCAGGAACCACTGGAAGGTCACCGATGGCCTGCCCCACCGTCGGTTGCCTCCCCCGAGGTTTGGGCCACTCAAATTTCCCATTTCCTGCAATCCCGACTACAAAGAGACGTGAGCGATGCTGAGGAACACGATACTGCCACGCCTGCAGCATCTTCACGTGCACTTCATAGTCACGGCCCTTCAGCTCATCCATCAGGGCAACCAACAACGCCCCTCCCTGAGCTTGGGCGAAATCGGGAACGTTCTCAAATAGCATGGCCTTCGGATTCAACCTGTCAATAACGGAAAAGAAGCTCCGCCACAGGTCGGCCCTGTCATCGAGAACCCTGCGGTTGCCCGTCCTAACCAGGTTCCCAATCTTGGAGACGCCGGCCCTGGAGAACGGCTGGCAGGGAGGACCACCCGCCAAGAGGTCAACGTCTTCAATGCCCCATTCATCCAATTGGTGAATGAAGGCAGAGGGATCGGCAAGATCCCCCGTCCAGGTGAGACTCTGAATATTAGCGGCATGGGTTTCGGTCGAAACAGGGTCGAAGTCTGCCGCGGCGATGACGGAGAAGCCCGCCTCCTCCAATCCCAGGCTCAACCCGCCGGCGCCGCAGAAGAGGTCTATCGCCCAAGGGCGTGGGCGTTCTTCCAACCACGTGCGTACGGCATCCCCGTCGTTCGGGTCCGGCGACATCTGGTGAGGGACTAGTTTTATCCGTTCCCCCCGGTGGGTGGGCAGTCTGTAGGACGAAGGTTTTTGGGCAGTTTCGGAAGGATTATCCATCGTTCAGTAAATCCTCAGCCGGAAGAGAATGTCCGGCTGCCCTCAGCGACTCCGCGAGGATGGAGGTATCCACTCAAGAGGGCAGGGCAGGCCTCCCGGCAAGTCCACCGAACCGGAGATGCTGAACTCGCCCATCCATTAAGCTCTGAAAGCCATTCAGGGGCACATTCTAACATCCCTCACCGGCCCCGATGCTGTTGCATCCGTCTGCGAGCTACCGAATGCAGACCGTTGCTCTCCAACCTCCCAGCAAGAAGTGACCTGGGGGCGATGAAGCATCACAGAGCCGTATGGTATGCTGGTGGAAAGCAGGGATCATCATTTCCAAGCGGGTCAGGTGGTCCTTAAGGGTATCCCACCGGGGCAGTATCAATCTGAACCCTCGTAGTTATGGCAGGGTTGCCCGCCCAACCCCAAGCGGCATCAAGTCACGGAGAGTAGCGCGATGAAAGCGGAGATCAATGTCCCGGACCACTTGGCCGAAGCCTTGGACTTCATGGCGGAGTGCGACGGTCAGACGCCCGATGAATACATCCAAGAGCGGGTGATACTCTACCTGCAGGATTGGCTCTACCACATCAAGGACCCTGACCACGGAATAACACGTTCCATCTGCGGGCATTACGGCGGTCCCAATTTGGTCACGGCCCTCGGTGCTGAGGAGCAGACTCCCGGGCTGCTCACGCCAATCCAGATGTGTTCGGTATGCCTTGCGGCTCAAGCCAAAAACCACGATCCCTGACGGGGTCCCCACCGCTTCGCGGTCAGTCCAGGGCAATGATTTGACGCTCGAATCAGCAGGGCTTCCCTGAAGAGTTGGGCTCCAGTCCGCAGGGATAGACCGGTGAGGGGATATTACGTATGGAGTAGAAACTCCAGGGTCATGGACGAATGGCCTTGCCCCAAGGATGGGCATTGAGATGACAGATACAGCGAATTCCACATCGGGGACCAGCACGCTTCGCCCGAGGGCCCGCATTCTTCGCACTCTTGGCGACGAACTGATCAGCAGCGAAGCCGTCGCGCTGATGGAGCTCGTCAAGAACTCCTACGATGCCGACGCCACCAGGGTACTGGTGAGATTTCACGGGCCTCTCGAAATCGGGAAAGGGAAGGTCGAGGTCATTGACAACGGTCATGGAATGTCGCTGGAAACCATCCAGACAACCTGGATGGAGCCGGCCACCCTCTCCAGGAAACGGGAGCGGAGAAGCCAACGATTGGGTCGTCGCGTTCTGGGAGAAAAAGGGATTGGGCGATTCGCCACCTCACGCTTGGCCAACTTCCTTGAAGTGGTGACCCGTCGGGCGGAGTCAGAGCAGGAAACCCGAGTCTATTTCGACTGGGCGCAATTTGACAACGAGGGGAAATACCTGGACGAGGTTGAGGTTCTGTGGGAGGAGGAAGACCCCACGGAACTCGCACCGGGTGGTATCGTCGAACGACTGTGGGACTCCGGTGGAGAGCCGAATCTGGACGATCTGACCCACGGCACAATCCTCCGAATGGAGCAGTTGCGGAGCAACTGGAGCGGGTCTGAATTTGAGGATCTGCGGACCAGATTGTCGCGCCTGGTATCGCCCTTCTTTGGAGACGAGCTGTCAGCAAGGAATGACCAATTCGAGCTGTGTCTTGACCTTCCTCCGCCGTTCGAACAGCAGTCCGGTATCGTCGAACCTCCCGAACTGCTCCGTAGTCCTCATTACGTATTGAAGGGCACGATAAATGCGGACGGTCGCTATGACTTTGACATCGGTCTGCGGGATGGAGGCAGCGAGGAGTCAATTCAGGGCGAATTCAACCCCAAAAGCCATGAACCGGAATGTGGTCCCATAGGAGTCGAACTGCGGGTTTGGGACCGGGACCCAACTTCCATGGCCGAACTGGTGGAGCGTCATTCGTTCCAATCGGTTTCCCAGGTCAGGGGGATGTTGGACAATGGCGCCGGCATCAGTATCTATCGGGACGGGTTCAGAGTGCTGCCCTACGGCGAACCGGACGATGACTGGTTGCGGCTGGATATGCGTCGTGTGCAGAACCCCACACTTCGACTGTCAAACAACCAGGTCTTGGGCTACGTGTTAATCTCATCCGAGGGAAACCCGAATCTCAGGGACCAGAGCAATCGGGAGGGTCTCATCGAGGGCCCCCCTCTGGACGGCCTCAGAGAGTTGGTCAAGATGACCCTCCATGAACTTGAGGTTCGGAGGTACAAGCTCCGTCATCCAACTCCCCAACCCCGGCGGCGGCAAGCCGGGGGCCTCTTTGCCGACCTCGACCTGGCGACTGTCCGCGATTATGTGCAACGCCAACACCCGGATGACCATCATCTAAGGCAATTGGTTGGGAATGCGGAAAGGGAACTGGAAACCCGCGCCCAGGGAATTCAGGAAGTTCTTTCCCGCTACCACCGTCTGGCTGCTCTCGGACAGCTGATAGATGTTGTTCTGCATGACGGCAGAGCGCCTCTGGCAAAAATAAACAATGAGGCTGTCCTGGGACTGCGGGACGTAGACCGTTCGGGACAGGGCAGTATGGCCGCTATCGTGAAACTTGGGGACAGATTCAGAGGTATCGTGACCCAGTCCGACGCACTGGCAACCATCTTCAGAAAAATCGAGCCATTTGGCGGAAGGAAGCGGGGGAGACCGGGATTGGTCTCGTTAGAGGAAGTGATAGCGAATGCCTTTTCCGTTCTCGACACCGAGATTGCGGAAGTCGGAGTGGAGATAAGCCTGCCGGATACCAAGACCCAGGTCACGGTGGACCAAGCAGAGATTCAGCAGGTTGTCATCAATCTCCTACAAAACAGTCTGCACTGGCTGCGTCATGTGCCCCAGGACACCCGACAAATCTCCGTTCACGTGCGGCGAAGAGAGCCGGATGAGGTGGAGGTCGTATTCTCAGATAGCGGGCCCGGTGTGAGTCCCGATTTCAGGGATCGAATTTTCGACCCGTATTTCTCCACCAAACCGGACGGAGTGGGACTTGGATTGACAATCGCCGGGGAGATAGTGAATGACTACTACGCAGGGGACCTCGAATTGCTGGAAAATGGTCCCCTTGCCGGAGCGACGTTCCGAATTGTCCTGCGTCGCCGGGTGTGATTATGGCGGGAACTGAGTGGCAGGCGTTGTTCGTTGATGATGACCCCGACCTGTGCCGTCAGGTCGAGGAATATCTTGACGGGGAACTTGTCGGCGGTTCGGATCATGTCCTCCGGGTGCAGGCCATCAGTGATTTCAACAGTGCCCTGAGTGAACTGGAAACCCGACGCATTGACCTTCTGATACTGGACGTCAGGGTAGGTCCCCATGATCAGGAACACCAAGATGATGGGAACACAGAAGACGCAGAGAGCCTGGTGGAAGAAGAGGGTATCAGAATTATAGCTGCCGTTCGTGCGAGGCGATTTGTGCCCGTGGTGTTCTATACGGGCCTTGATTACAAGGTTCGAGCAATGGAATCGCCGGTAGTGCGGATAGTGGAAAAGACGGAAGGTCTGCCGAAACTGCTGCTAACCATCAGGGAAATCTTCGATACCGCGTTGCCACAGACCAATCGTGCATTGGTCCATCATTTGGAAGCGGTGCAACGTGATTATATGTGGGGCTTCGTTGCGGAGAATTGGAACAGTTTTGCCGGGGGCGCAGACCGCAGGGAATTGGCCTACCTGTTGGCGAAGCGTTTGGCAATCTCATTATCCGGGCCGGGCATTCAACAGTTGGCGCAGGACATGGGTGATACCACGGGTGCATTCACATCGGATGAAAGGGTTCATCCGATGCTGTACTACCTGCTGCCACCGGTGGAGCCAGCACCCCTTGCGGGTGACCTGTATTATGGTGCCATCGGTGAGCAGGCCGGATATTGTATTCTGATTACCCCATCCTGCGATATGGTGGCTGGAAGAGAGAAGGCGGACTTCATGCTCTTTGCTCGCTGCCTTCATCTTGCGGAGCAACCGGAATTTGCAGCCTGGAAGGCAGGACTCCCAGAACCGTCCAACAATGTGAAGCGAAGGTTGGAGTTCCTGCTTGGAAACAACCGACAGGGTGGCCAACCCGAGAGGTTCTACTTCCTTCCAGGAGCTCTCACCCTGCCCAATTTGGTGGTGGATTTCCAGCAGTTAGTGACCCTGCCACGAGGCACAGCGAATGGTCTGGAGCGGAGAGCGTCCCTCGATAGCCCCTTCGCCGAAGCATTCCTAGCACGCTTCGCCCGGTATTTCGGTAGATTGGGAACACCGGACCTAGATGTGGATTCCGTGATGTTCAGATTAAACCAGCAATTCGGCGGTCAAAGTTTGTCTTGAATATCGGCAACCGTCCCTGGTTGTCCTGCTGTGCTGAGTGGCAGCCTTTCAGGGAATCAAAGGTCGCTGCTGTGGATCTGCTCGGCAAATAGAGACCTGCGAAACGGCAATACACGCAAAGCCGGTTTGCTACTACCCCGTTAACCGTGCTTGCCTTAACCTACTAGGAGTACAACGAAAATGCGGGTACAGGCGAGCGGTACGACCGCGGGAGCCTGAAACGCTAAAATCACCGCACATACCGCCGGTAGGGGAGGGAGTCGCTAGGCGACTCCTTTCCACTTTCTGTGGCGGCCTAGCGCCCAGTGACCACTGGATCTTTAGGAGGCTCTATTGTTGGTCGATCCAGTGATGCAACATCTGTTCTGGTACCCCTAAGAGTACCGTGATGCGAACTTTCCGGTGGGAGGTCTCCCTCTAAAGTAACCAGGGACGCTGAGCTGGCTGCACCGTGAAGGCAACCGTAATCCCTCGGTGGATCCGGGGGCCTTAGAAACGCCCCCTGGCGCGCCGCCACCGCCAATTCACACCCAGATTATGCACCCACGCCGCGCCGGTGGCAACCCCAGAGCCGGGTGAGGCAATTTCTGCGGATGTACAAGGCCTTGAGCGACGATGACCCGTCATCACGTTCCATACGCAAAGGGAAGTACGATTGCCTGGTGGGCATATTTTGACGATAGGCTGAACCGTCTTTGAGATGTGGCTGAGAACCCTGTGACCATAACACCGAAGCCTCAAAGCTAGTCTGAGCCCATTGGGGCGGGCCTGACTTGACGATAGGCAGTAGCACCTTCGAGATGTGGATGGGATTGTAACCACCGTACAGGATTTCGGATGCCCAAGGTTCGTACCGGCGCTGGCCCAATCGCGTACTAAGCGAGAGCATTGTCGCCTGACGTTGCAACTGCTAGAAAAGTGTCTTCCCTGGAAGAGGTCGCCAGATGCCATCCCGCGCCTGGTGAGCAGCACCATGCCTATTGGCCTTGAATCGCGCGGATAGTCTCGGTTAACTCAACTGTCAATTCCTCAAGTCCCTGCGCGTTCGGCAAATATCTGACGTATCTGATGTGCCGAAGATCGAATGGTACATCCTCGTCGTTTTGCACGATCATAATTACATCGCGGTTTCGCGCATGGGCGAGTCCCGTTTCATACAATACGTTGGGATTTCGCCCCGTAAGGTCACTGACCACCAGCTTGCTCTGTTCTATGGTTCTGAAGACGTCGTCGATGATGTGCGTAGGACCGTATATCTCGTCAACTCGCAGCGGCTTGAGGCGTAGCCCTTGGCACGTCTCCCTCACCGCCTCGTAAACAGGATTAAAAGCTGTATCGAAAGGCATCATTACCGCGACGTGTCCGAGGTGTGCCAAGGGCCACGGCTCCACACTGAACGCTTTTGGGCATTTTTCAATAGGTTGCTGATTGAGCAGTTGCAGGACGCTTTCCATGAGATTGCCATTCTTTACAGCCCAATGAGTACGTCGTGTTTCGTCGATCCCGCTACTGCTGAGGAAAATATCGAAGAGGCCGCTGTTGAAGACTTCCTCTGAGGTGAACCTGCCGAACAGATGGTCGAAGCGAAAACGTATATTCGTTCCCTGATTTTCGATTTGGTCGATGCGGCTTACGAAGGCCGGCTGACCGAGATTATCAGGGTGGCGCTCGGCTACCACCAGAGTGGGAAGATCGCTCAGATCTTTCAAGTTGTCACTGAATTTGGATTTCAAGCCACCATCGGTGCCTTCAAGCATTCTACCCGCAGGGAAGTAACCCCATCCGGACAGGCTGCGAAAGACCGGGTGGTCGGTGGCTGCATATACGATCAAATTATAATGAGTCTGAGACCATTCCATGGCAATTTCCTTATGCACCTGTAGGCGTGTCGATGCCTGCCATTGTCATCGTAATCTCGTTGAGTAGGGCCGGAATCCGGCTACCGATTTTGGATTTGACAGAATTCGGTCCGTCAAGCCTATAGGTTGCCTCGCAGCAACACAAGGGGGCAATGATATCTCTCAGGCCAGCGCCCAACCGTCCGACAGCACCTCCGCTTGTTCCAGCACGGTTAGAATAGCCTTTTCTTGCTTGTCGGGAGGATAGCCATGTTTGCGCAGGATACGCCGGACCAAGACACGGAGCTGCGCTCGGACGTTCTCTCGCAGCGTCCAGTCGATGGTGACGTTGCTACGGACGGTTTCCACCAGCTCGCGGGCGATGGCGCGGAGTGTCTCGTCACGCAGCATCTGAACGGCGCTGTCGTTGGTTCCCAGGGCATCGTAGAAAGCTAGCTCATCATGCGTCAGGCCAAGCTTTTCACCCCTAGCGCTGGCTTCCCGCATCTCGCGGGCCAGTTGGATCAGTTCTTCAATCACCTGCGCAGCTTCAATTGCGCGGTTTTGATAGCGGCGGAGGGTCTGTTCCAACATCCCGGCGAAGGAGCGGGCTTGAACCACGTTGGTGCGCCGACGACTTGCCACTTCGCCCCGGAGCAGCTTTTGCAGCAACTCCACCGCCAAGTTGCGCTCAGGCATCCCCTGAACCTCGGCCAGAAATTCGTCGGACAGCACCGAGATGTCGGGTTTGTCCAAGCCGGCGGCGGCGAAGACGTCAATCATGCCTTCGGACGCCACCGCACGGGAAACTATCTGCCGTACCGCCAAGTCCAAGTCTTCCTCCGGGCGCGCCTCCCCCGCCGCTCGCTTGGACAATGCCGCTCGCACTGCCTGGAAGAACCCCACATCGTCGCGGATGCGGAAGGTTTCTACGTGCGGCACAGCCAGGGCAAAGGCTTGTGAGAGTTCACGGACTGCAGCCATACAACGATCCTTGCCGCTTTCCTGGGCCAGGATGTGCTCTTGTGCGGGAGGAAGCAAACCCAAACGCTCCGCTGGTGCGCCAGTAGTCCATTTGGACCAGTCGAAGCCGTGAAACAGCGCACAGCATACGTCGTACTTTTCCAGCATCGCGGCTACTGCCTCTTCCTTGTCGATGGCGGTGCGCCCCGTTCCTCCGCTCTCGGTGTAAGTGACCAATGCTTGCCGCAGATCGTTAGCCAGCCCAAGGTAGTCCACCACCAGCCCGCCCGGCTTGTCCTTGAACACCCGGTTCACCCGAGCGATGGCCTGCATCAGCCCATGGCCACGCATCGGTTTGTCCAGGTACATGGTGTGCAGGCTGGGCGCGTCGAAGCCGGTCAGCCACATATCCCGCACCAGCACGATGCGGAAGGGGTCGTCAGGGTCCCGGAAGCGGTTGCCCAGCGCCTCCCGCCGGGCCTTGTTTCTCACGTGCTTCTGCCACTCCGGCGGGTCCGATGCCGAACCGGTCATCACCACCTTGATGTTGCCCTTGGCGTCATCATCATCGTGCCACTCCGGGCGTAGACGAGCCAGCTCGTTGTAGAGGTCAACGCAGATGCGCCGGCTCATGCACACCACCATCGCCTTCCCTTCCAGTACTTCCAGACGCTGCTCGAAGTGGTCCACAATGTCCTGGGCAATCTGCTTGACCCGGTTTTCGGCGCCGACGACGGCCTCCAACTGCGCCCACTTGGTCTTCAGCCGCTCCTTGCGCTCGATTTCCTCGCCCTCGGTTGCCTCCTCAAAGTCAGGGTCAATAGTGGGCCGCTCGCTTTCATCCAGTTCCAACCGGGCCAGGCGGCTTTCGTAGTGGATGGGCACCGTGGCCCCATCCTCAACCGAACGCTGGATATCGTAGATGCTGATGTAGTCGCCGAACACCGCCCGGGTGTTGGCGTCATGCAACTCGATGGGCGTGCCGGTGAAGCCAACGAAAGAAGCGCTGGGCAGGGCGTCCCTCATGTGCCGGGCGTAGCCGTCGATGAAGTCGTACTGGCTGCGGTGGGCCTCGTCGGCGATGACGACGATGTTACGCCGCTCCGATAGAGTGGGATAGGTGTCGCCTCGCTCCTCGGGGAAGAACTTCTGGATGGTGGTGAACACCACACCCCCCGCGTTTACAGACAGTTTTTCCCGCAGGTCGGCCCGGCTTTCCGCCTGCACCGGAGGCTGGCGCAACAGGTCCTGGCAGCGGGAAAATGTGGTGAAGAGCTGGTCGTCCAAGTCATTGCGGTCGGTGAGAACCACGATGGTGGGATTCTCCATAGCCTGCTCGCGGACGATGGCGCCGGCGTAGAAGGCCATGGTCAAGCTTTTTCCCGAACCTTGGGTGTGCCAGACTACCCCGATTCGGCGGTCGCCCGGTTCTCCTCCTGACCTTCGTCCTGTTTCATACCTGCCCCGAATGGGTCGCGATGCAATCCTCTGCCCTTCCCGCTGTAGATCCGCTGCCCGCAGGGTCTCACTCACGGCGGCGCGAACGGCGTGAAACTGGTGGTAGCCGGCCATCTTCTTGACCAGCCGCCCGCTGCCGTCGTCATCAAAAACTACGAAATCTCGCAGCAGCGCCAGACATCGCTCTGGGTGGCAGGCACCCTCCAGCATCACTTGCAACTCAGTCAGGTCAGGACCGGCCAGGGTCTCGCCCGTAGTAGTGCGCCAGGGCTTGAACCACTCACGCCCGGCCCCCAAGGCGCCGATCCGGGCTTCAAGGCCGTCGGAAACCATCAGCATTTCGTTCATGGAGAACAAGGAGGGCAGTTCCGACTGGTAAGTCTGAATCTGTTGCCAGGCGCTCCAGATGGTAGCGTCCTCGTCGGAGGGGTTCTTCAATTCTATAATGCCTAAGGGCAGGCCATTCACAAACAGGACGACGTCGGGGCGGCGGGTGTTCCGGTTCCCGCCCACCGTGTCGGTTAAGCTAAATTGGTTGACCACCAGCCAATCATTGGCCGCCCAATCGTCGAAGTCGATGACCTTGGCCGGCTCGCCCCGCATGTTGCCGTCGGCAGAGCGATACTCCACGTTGACGCCGTTGACCAGCATCCGGTGAAAGGAGCGATTGCGGGCCTCCAACGTCGCCCCCTCAGGGTGGGTTAGCTTGCGGAAGATGTCCTCCAGAGCATCAGCGGGCAGGCCGCGGTTAATCTGGGCGAGGGTATTTCGCAACCGATGCTCTATGATCACCTGACTGTAATCGTTACGTTCGAAGTTAGGCGTCTCAGGAGCGATGTCAGGGCCGTACATCACGCGCCAACTAAGACCCTCCAGCCAAGCGAGTGCTGCCTGTTCGACAACATACTCTGAGAGTAGAGCTCTGTTCATGGCTCCACCTCTTCCATGGCTTCTTCCCCAAAGGTACCTATCAATTTCCCACCGAGATCTCGATAGGCTGGGTGGTCGACAGCAAACAACAACTCGCTAGCATAGTAATCCTGCTCACCTACGGTGATGATACCGTACTGCGCGTCAATAGCCATATCGAAATCCCTTTCTTGAGCCGGAGGCTGCTGTGGAGTTCGATCAAGTATCGCTTGTTCGAGCGCAGCTTCGGGGTCGCCAACCTCAAAGAGGACCGAGAATATCCAAAGTGCAGCGTTTCGAGCGATCTGAAGGGTGATTATGTCGGGTATTCCCTTCTGACCACCGTGATACTGCTCGTTCCGTTGACGGTGCGCCCAAATGATGTGCGATTTTTCTATTGACCAAGTAAGGCTTCTTTTCTCCAGTTCCTTCTCGAAGAACCCAAGCTTGGTGAGATAGTCTTGCATCCATTGGTTGACATCATCCCTTTTGTACTGGCGCCCTCCTCGTTGGACCGGATGCAGCGTAAGGTAGGTCGTGATTGCCACCTCAATGGCATTATCGAAGCTGATGAGTGCAATGCTGCGACCGAAATCGTCTGCTTCGCGCAGGTGACTTTCCGCATGAACCATCAACTCGAACGGACCAATGGCCCATGGGGGGAGAGAGGTCATGGTGCTTCCTCAGTTAGCAAACATTTCGGTTGCCTTACCTCTAACCCTCCCGACACCAGTCTCGGCAGCAGCACATCCCGCTGAGCGGCCAAAGAGCGAGAGCCGAATTCGTTGGTCCTGAGCTTCTGTTCCAACGGTAGCACCCATTTAGCGAACCTGCCGACTAGTTCGTCCGTTGGGGATATTACCGACAGGGTCTCGAACTGCTTTCTGGTAATCGCGCCGAAAACCGTACCTGTTTGCTCGTACCGCTCAAACTCGGACTGCATAGCCCAGGCTGAATAGTAGGTGAATGCACCGGACTCCGATTTGTGTCGCAATGCGGCTACTCCTCTGCCGATGCAGCATTTCTCCCAAGCCATGTTCAGGGCACCAACGGGTGCTCTAACACTGACCAATGTATCGCCTCCTTCGGCAATTCGATTAGGTGACGAGCAATATTTTCGGTTGCTGGGAAATCGCGCCCCAAAGTCGGTGCTACCTTGAAAGAACGGCAGTCCTTCGCCATGGTCATTGTAAGTGTTTCCCGGTGGTGATTGCCCCATCGTGAGATTAAAGCAATCCCCTAGCGACTTCACCTCCCACCCTTCCGGTATCTCGCCCAACTCCGAGTCCACGAGCCGGTCAGGAAACAGGTCCCACAGCTCCGGCGGGAGGTACGGTTCCCGTCCTTCCAGCTTGGCGCGGACCGGGCCGAAGTCCACGAACCAGTCCTCAAAGATGGCACGGGCCATGGCTTCCAGCGTTTCGTTCATCCGCCGGTTGAGCTCAATCTTGTCGTCCAGCGTACCGAGGATGTGAGCGATTGAGCGTTGTTCAGGTAAGGGCGGGAGCATGAACATAAACTGCTTGATCCGATCCGGGGACGTATGTTTCACCGTCGTTCCGGTCGCACTCGCGAGGATCTCGTGGCGATAGTCTGCGGTGCACATGACGTAGTAGAGGAATCTCGTATCAACGGCATCGGTTCCCTTGAGGGAAACCTTTCCAAGACGTTGGTTGTGCAAATAGCGAAGTCCCTCTGGGCCTTCGGGTACGAGTGCCGGGTAACCAAGAGTGTCCGAAAGTTTGCTGAGGTCGGTCATCGTGACCAGCAAATCACCTGTGCTGAGGACAAACTCTTCGGGAACATACCCATCGTAAAATTTGAACTTCTCACCCTTAAACCCTCCGCCTACGGCAAAGTTACCAGGCGTAAGCAGCACATCTCCTCGGGGTTCGTCGTGGATGTTTTCACCCTTGAAAGCGAACCCGTGCTTTATATCAACCAGGTCTCCGATAGACACCTGGGCCCACCCACCGTAACCCTTTGACGTCGATTTGAGCCGCATGTCCTGCACGACCACGTAACTGCGTTCAATCGCCCGTTGAAAACTCTCCGGCAACCTTGCCCAGTCGTGGACCTGAATCGAGATAGGGATGTTGGACTGCTCTAATGCCTCGACGAGTTCGACGTATTCGTTGCCCAAGGGTTCCAGGGTAGGGCCGCGCAACACCAGATCCAGGTCGCTGCCGTCGTGGCTCCGGCCGCTAACGCGGCTGGCGCAGGCCCACACTTCGGCGTCGGGCACGTACTCGTGCACTAGCGCATCGAGTTGTTCCCGGTAGCGGAGGAGGAAGTCCAAGCGGTCAGTCATCATCGCACTCCGCTAGTTCTCTGACTGGTATTCCAGCAGAGATGATCTGCCTATTACGTCAAGAATTCGGATAGTTGCCTCCCGCCCGTCCGCATCGGTCATCCGCAGGCGCTCTGCAAAGGTGAACGAAACGGGCTGCTGCTTTCCTTGGTTAATCGCGATGTTGGAAGCGTACAGGTAGGTCCGGTCATGAGTGTCGCGGATGGGGTTCAATCTGCCCTTGACAACAGGCAGGTAACCCGTTCCCTCGGCGAAGATAACACTTCCACCTCCGCGGAGAGGTTGCAGGTCGATGGATAAAGACCCGTGACTAGGGACCCACTCTCGCTCCACGTATCCGCAGCAGCCTGTGGCGGCGGCAAACACCGTCATGGGGAGATGGGTAGTGTACAAGTCCACGGAAGCTTCGCCGTTTTCGTCCGTGGCTGCATCCTTCCAAGTCTTGTTCGGGAATAGAGCAAGCACGGCGGCCCCTGGCAGGGGTTGACCGCCGGAGCGCACAGCAATAATAGCTCGGGCGGGGCTTTGGTCCAGGACTGCTGCCGGAACGGTGAGGCGGACTTCCGAACCGTCAATGAGTTGATAGTCAGGTATTTTGCCGGACAGTTCACGGGTTTCGCGCAAAATGATCTGAACGCCGTCTCCCCGCCGTTCCATAATATACTGTCTATCCTCCGCACCACCGATGCCACCCACTGGCATACGCGTCAGCACGGAGGTCAATGCTTCGTTACGGGTCGCCTGACGGTCAGTCATACTGTCAAGGGTCAAATTGTTTGGGAGCGAACCGGGCGACTGGATCTCCACGCGGTCTTCAAAAATTGACAAGCGTATCTTGCTGGAGCGTATTGAATAGTCGCGATGGACAACAGCGTTGACTATAGCCTCGAAAAGTACCCTCTCACTGTATTGCGGCAGATTCACGCGGGCAGGGTCTTTTCGGGACGCCACCCGTATATTTCTCAAGGCAAAGGCGACGGCTTCACCAATTTGCTGGTTAATCGGTCCGACTATCTCCTGTGCGTCAATTTGGCCGGATGCCCGGTCCAACCCTCTGTAGCGAGTTGCCGTGATGCCGGCGTTGGCAAGCCATTGTTCGGGATGCCGAGTGCACAGCAGCACACCGGCCACGGTGGCGCGTAGAATCCCGGCATCGTCGTTGGCCAACATGGCCAGCTTCGTCAATCCTGCCTCGGGTTCAGCCGCTCCTTCCACGCTCAACAAGGGTCTCCAGAGCATCTCGTCCAAGGTATTAAAACCGGTTCCGGGAATTGTCTGCTCGTCGTAGGAAGAAAACCGCCCCTGGCCTCTCCGTTGAGCAAGGCGCAGGCGCTCATCGCTGGTCATTCTGCGCTTTGTACCGCCCACTCGAATATAGCTGCCACCGGAGCTGTCATACTGCGTGTCGCCCTGCGTGACCTCTACCAATAGCAACCGCTTACCATCGACCTCCCGGTGATAGGTCCGGATGCGAACCGCCGGCTTGATGGTGTCGGTGCTTACCTCAACCAGCAGGGAGTCCAATGCCACCATCTGCTCACGTGACATACCCTGCACTTCACCTTCATCGGTTACGCCACAAAGCAGCATACCGCCGTCAGCATTGGCGAAAGCCGCTATTTCGTCAGACCAGTCGCTGCGGCTCGGCCCTGTCGGGCGATTTCCAGCGAATTCTATCGCCTTGAACTCCCAATTGCTGTCTTCACCAAGCTGCAAACGAGAGATGATTTCGTCGTTATCGAACGTCATGATCATCCCACCTCGCGTTGCTGGAAAGGCTGGCCCAGCTTTTGAGCTACTTCTTCGGGTAGGTCAGGGAAATGGTCTCGCAATACCACTGGCTCGACTTCGCCAATGCGAAGCCCCAAACGGCAACGGATGTGCTTTACCGCTGGAATCAAACCTGCGATAAACGGTTCCAGTAGTGATTGCGCTTCTCCATATGCTCCTTGGCGATGTTCAACTTCGGGTACACGAGAGTTCTGGTACCACGAGGCAAGACCCTCTTCAAGCCAGTTGGTGTTACGTCCGGCGGTAGCAGGCTCCCAGGGGTCCAGCAAGTGAACGCATTCGTGGGCAAGTTGCCAACGGGCTCGGGCTGGGTCCGTCAACGCATTTCCGCTCAGGCGGATGATGATGTGTCCGAGTCTTCCGTTACCATCGCCAGGATACCAAAGATGAGGAGGCCTATCCGGCGCCGGGTCGATGTCAATTCCGGTGACGCAATATGAGCGGTCTCTAGGACCGAATAAGTCCTCGAGTTCCGCCAAAAACCGACTGGTACATTCGGGAAGCGTGAGTTCCCTTTCGCCTCCTTCCGCATCGGGTTGAATCAAGAAAAGAGACCCTAACTTATTCATCGCCGAACCCCAGCCGTTCCAGGTTCTCGGCGATGGCAGTGTCCAGACGATTGGCGTCGTTCTGCTGCTCACGCCATTGGGCGGCGAGGCGCGCCATCTTCTCCTGGAAGGGTTCGCCGTCGTCAGGCTGCGGCTCAGCGCCCACGTAGCGGCCCGGTGTGAGGACGTGGCCATGCTTGCCGATTTCCTCCTGTGATGCGCTCCTGCAGAAGCCGGGTACGTCTGCGTATTCCGTATCGCAGTCATTATTCCGCCAAGCGCGGTAGGTACCTGCGATACGGGTTATATCCTCGGCGGACAAGTCCCGGTGGGTGCGGTCCACCATGTAACCCAGCTTCCGGGCGTCAATGAACAGCGTCTCCCCGGTGCGCGTTTCCCCCGCGATGCGGCCCTTGCGGAGGAACCAGAGGCAGGCAGGTATCTGGGTGGAGCGGAATAGTTGCCCCGGTAGGGAGATGATGCAGTCCACCAGGCCCGCCTCAACAATGCCCTTACGGATTTCACCCTCACCCGACTGATTGGACGACATGGAGCCGTTAGCCAGCACAAACCCAGCGATGCCCCGGGGCGCCAGGTGGTACAGGAAGTGCTGTACCCAGGCGAAGTTGGCGTTTCCTGCTGGCGGGACGCCATACTGCCACCGCTGGTCGTCCCGCAATCGTTCTCCCCCCCAATCGGAGACGTTAAAGGGTGGGTTGGCCAGGATGTAGTCGGCCCGCAGGTCGGGGTGGCGATCGTTGTGGAAGCTGTCGCCAAAGGCAATCTGCCCTTCGATACCTCGAATGGCTAGATTCATCCGGGCCAACCGCCAAGTCGTGTAGTTGGATTCCTGTCCATAGATGGAAAGGTCCCCTCTGGCCCTTCCGCCGTTGCCGTTCCCGGTGGCGTGGGCGCGTATGAAGTCAACGGATTGAACGAACATCCCGGAGGAGCCGCAGCAGGGGTCGTAGACCCGGCCATGGTACGGCTCCAACATCTCCACTAGCAGCCGTACCACCGCGCGGGGGGTGTAGAATTCGCCGCCCTTGCGCCCTTCGGCCAATGCGAACTGTTCCAGGAAGTATTCGTACACTCGGCCCAGCACGTCGGTGGCCTGAGTCTCGGCGCCACCGACTCTGATATTGCTTACTAGGTCCACCACCTGGCCTAGTCTCTGTTTGTCGAGGGCATCCCTGCCATACTCCTTGGGCAATACGTCCTTGAGCGCGGGGTTGTCCCGCTCCACTGCGGTCATGGCATCGTCCACCATTCTGCCTATGGTGGGCTGTCGAGCTTGGTTTTTCAGGTGTTGCCAGCGTGCCTCGGGCGGTACCCAGAATATGCTTTGGGCGCGGTATTCGTCGGGATCCTCCGGGTCGGCGCCCTGGTCTCGCTCGTCCTCTAGCTTGGCGTAGGCTTCCTCGAAGGCGTCAGAGATGTACTTGAGGAAGATGAGGCCCAGGACGACGTGCTTGTATTCGGCAGCGTCCATGCTGCCCCGGAGGGCATCGGCCATTCGCCAAAGTTCAGCGCGGTAGTCCGCAACCGCATCGCCGCCCGAAGCAGCCATTGGACCGCCGCTATTCCGTTTCCTTCTTGCCGTCGTCACCTTGTTTCACTCCCGCATCTGTCTTCGGGACGCCACCTGTCCGCCCCCCTTTATGACTGTTCCGCTCCAGGCCCTTATCTATACCGGGCCAGGAACCTTGAAAAGGCACCGTACCCTGTCGAGGCCACTATTGACTCTAAAGATAGGCTTCCTGCCTCGTTAGGTCAATGCGCTAACAGCGAGCGACACGATGACCGGGGCCTGTACATACACCATCCTGGCGCGCCCGGCATGACTGCCGTCAGCCCGGTGCCAGTGGTTTCCCCGTACGCGGATCATATCCCGCGTACGGATAATGCCTGAGTTGCTGCCAACGGTCGCTGCGCCGGGCGTCCGGTAGGCGCGCGGCGGCAACGCTCACTTTCCTCAGCCAGTGCGTCTGTTCAGCATGCCAGTCTTGCAACATCGACCATCGTCCGTCCTGCTGGTACGCGGCCTGCTCGCACGAGAGCATCCCACCCAGGGTCAGATGGACGCCGTCCTACTGATCCGCCGCCGCGGCCAATCGGGCCCCAACCTGCCATCGGGATCCATGCGCGGGAACTCCAGGCAGATTTCGTGCCAGTTCGCTGGGTGATTGATCTCCCGCACCCTCACGTCCTGTTGGAATTCGACCTTCCACATTGCCAGAGGGAAAGCTGAGATGTGGTCCGCCGACGTGATGGCGAAGGCAGTAACTTCGGGCGTGGTTCCGCTTCTGAGCGTCGAAGTCAGCTGCCATGAGGTCGGAACCGGGTCGAGGTCTCGCTCCTCCGAGGGGGCCGCCTGGCTGCCTCCAGCTGTCGGCATCAAAGGGTTTCAGTGGGTCTTGGTTTGGGTTGTGATCGGCATTCAGGTTTCCACCAGGCATCCGAGGGGACGACCAAACTTGGTTAGCCAGATCAACGGGTTCCCACCACTACGCAAAGGCCGGATGGCTGACTATGCGCAGGGCCAAGTCTTCTTGTGCCCGGGCGTCGTTGAACGCCATCCTCTGGTTCATGTCACCATCACCGTCGGTATACGGGTCCATGAGGTCCATCGCCGATGCCACCAGCCAGAAACTCACCTTCGGCTCAGCGAAATGCTCCAAGGGCAGATGACGGTTTTCGGACACGTCGAGGACGAGAGCGCATCCCACCGGAGAATTCAGCAACGCTTGGGCCCTGGTCTCGTTATTCATGATCCTGTCCTCGTATGTTCGGCCTGAATGGGCTTCGTTTTCCACGGTTCTATCGTTCTCAACTGCGCCACAGCCCAGCGTGGCCATGCGCCGCAGCAATCGGGTCCGTTTGGCCCGGACCGACTCCCGGCGAGCTTCCGTCAGTGCGTCCCGCCGCCACCCCACCTGGTCGGCAATCCGCGTGGAGCACTTCAAAGCCTGTGCTTGAAACAGACCCTTATCAATTATAGAAAGGACGCACCCGTCGCTCAATTCGGTCCCTGATATCAATGAGCCCTAACGGTTGGTTTTGGGTTGCCCGCTAGGCCACGACTCTTGCAAAATTTTGTCTAGGATGTCTTCGGAGAGAAGCCATGATTAACTACGGCCGGCGGTATGTTCAACCCAACGAGCGGTGTAATCCTGGATGATCGCCCAGATGATGCGGTTGATGTCCTGCATATTACTGATCCAGTCCCGCACGTGGTTGGCAGTCACAGAGGAGATGCTGGATTGACCCGTCAGGACCATGGTCGCAGTTGCCTGTTGGGCGTCGGTGGTCTCGAAAATGCTGTACAGGCTAGCAGCTCCGAAATGAACGAAGTCGGAATACCCCTGGTGCAATTCCCGAATCCATTCCGTGCCGGTGCGATCAACGATTGATCCCACCAGCACGGTGTCGAACATTCTCTTGCCATGTTTGTTTTTCATGCTTCTGGTGGAATGGCCTTCGAACCGCCTCTCGACGTATTGATTCGGCCCTCCTTCGTATTCAAGGGCAGCGTATAGCGTGAGCAGATGGTCCACGTGCATCCTGATCAGGGCCGGAGCTACGAAGTGGTTGTCCGCCCTCACCATATCGCAGAAAGCTTCGACTATGGCACACGCACGACGACTGGTCGCGTAAATCAGCGCATCATACAGCGGCACTTCATTCCCCTCGGAAACAGCTACCAGTTCGTATAGGACCTGGGTGTACGTCGCGTGGGACTCCGACAGCTCAGTGAGCTGCTTTTCGACTTCAGAAAATTTCATTTGATCGACGTTCTCTTGCTGTGTAGAACAGGGTGCAACGTTTTGATGTACCAGGCAGACGGGTATCGAACCTAGAGCAAAACCTAACACGATCCCGTCATCCCTTACGCTCATGAATCTGACCATACAACGCTCATCCGCCACCTTCTACAAGGACCACCATTTGCAGGCCGAACTGCGTCGTCAGGAGACGGTGTGTTTCGTTCAATACCGTTTCGATTTCGTCTACTTGATCTGGTTCTTGGAAAACTGGCCCCCTTGATTCACGTAGTCGCCTGATCAAGTTTTGTCGCAGTTCGCGGAAAAATTCCTCGTCAATGGTCCGTCTTTCGTTGACGGTCGCGTAATGATCTTCGGCGGAGAACTTACCCTCAAGTCTTATGGGCTCAGATTGCCACTGGGCTACTCGCTCTTCCGAGGTAAATGTCAAGTAGTGGCGCTCGTCGTGGTGGATCCTGGGAAGGTCCCTTACAGGTACCCAAATGCTGTTATCAGTTACGCGCTTCTGGAGAAACAGCTCGTCAAACTGTCCTTGCTTGTGGAACCTGGGCGCCGCGTAAATTACGTCTTCGTAGTCCTCAGCCAAGTCCTTGAGCAGATTATGCTGATCGGACTGATTCTGAGGCGTCACTCGGAAACGATAGTGTGGTGTACCGTACTGCCCCCAATGTAGAGCACGGCTACCCCGCATAAACTCAGACAATTTGAACTGAAAGAATTTTGGATGGCCTTGATAGCCCAATTTGAGATCCCACCCCCCGCCCTCTGTTCCCTCCTTTACTAAGCTCGGCAACTCAGGAGCAGCACCTAGGCCCGGGTGGCGGTTGATGTATTCGTGGGTAAAAGCGAGTCCGTAAGAGAACTCTGAGAACTCAGGCGTCATGGCAACCCTCACATGAGGAAGCACTATCCCACCCTATGATAACAAAATGGCTCTCAGCCAACCGTCAGCTTCTGCCCTGTATCCGACGCTTTCTCGATCCGGTCAATAAACCGATGCAGCCCCATGACGTGTCAAACATAGGCATCGGCACCCGGCTTTCCCCATTTCTGGTTGTCTCGGGGAACAGAGTGGACAACTGCTCGACGTTGAACGAGTCGCCCACCGGAAAGTCCACCAAACTGGAAACATCAAGGACCCGTCACATCAGAATCCCGGTGAGGGTGTCATCGGCCGTTCACCGGCCAATATCGCTTATTGGTCAGGCCCTCGCCGACAACAGCGGGCGTTTTTTCTTCAGGTGTGTGAGCTGCCAACCGGATTGGAGCGACGCGAACCCACGAAACAAGTCTGTTCACCCAGTTCTCTGTCCCCCTTCCGGCGCATCCGGCTTTTCCATCCGGTACCCCACCCGTGGCTCGGCGAAGATGTAGGTGGGGTTGGCGGCGTCGTCCCCCAGCTTGCGCCGCAGGTGCTTCAGGTGGGTGCGCAGCGCCCGCAGGCTCCCCGGCTTGCCCGGACTCCACACCCGCCTGAGCAGCCGGTCATGGGTCACCACCCGCCCGGCCTCCACGGCCAGCGCCGCCAGCAGGTCGAACTCGATGGGGGTCAGCGCCGCCGGGCGTCCCGAGACCGTCACGCTGCGAGCGGCGTAGTCGATGGTCAGGTCGCCCAGCGCGAAGGGCTCCGCCGGCGCCGGGAACTCGGGTTCCCCGACCCGACGCAGGGCCGCCCGCACCCGGGCCACCAGCTCCGTGGGCGAGAAGGGCTTGGCGATGTAGTCGGCGGCCCCCTGCTCCAGGAGCCTGGCGACCACCTCGTCCCGGCCGTAGGCCGACAGGAAGATCACCGGGATGCGGGAGACGGCAAAAAGGTCCCCCATCAGCTCCTCCCCATCGCGCTCCGGCAGCATCAGGTCCAGCAGGGCCAGGCGGGGGCAGTGTTCCGCCATCAGCGCCAGCGCCTCCTCCGGGTCTGCGGTCACCACCGGCCGGAAGCCGGCGGTGGAGAGGGCGTCCCGCACGGACCTGAGCGCCAGAGGATCGTCGTCCACCACCAGGACCGTTCCGGCGCATTGACCGTCTCCCGGGGAGCGGGCGGCGCGACGGGCCGGTTCCGTCTCCGGGACCACCGGCAGGGTGAAGGCGAACCTGGCCCCCAGGCCCGGCCCGTCGCTCTCGGCCCGGATGCGGCCCCCGTGGGCCTCCACGATGCCCTTGCAGATGGCCAACCCCAAGCCCGTGTTGCCACCCGAACCGGAACCGTCCATCTCTGTGCCGGAGAACCTGCGGAACAGGTGGGGCAGGTCCTCGGCGGGTATTCCCCGGCCCCGGTCGGCCACCGAGACCTCGACGTGGCCGGCCTCCCGCACGGCGGACACCCGGATGACCGAGTCCCCCGGGGAGTGCCGGGCCGCGTTGGACAGCAGGTTGCCGATGACCTGGACGATGCGCTGCCGGTCGGCCAGCACCAGAGGCAGGTCCGGCTCCAACTCCATAGCCAGATGGTTCCGGCCGCCGGAGCTGGCGAAGACGTTCCGGGCCCGGTCCACCAGCGTGGCCACCTCCGCCGGCTCCGGGTCCACCGGCAGCGTGCCCGTCTCGATGCGGGCCACGTCCAACAGGTCGCCGATGAGCTCCCGCATGTGGTCGGTCCGGTCGGCGATGATCCGGAAGAACTGGCGCATCTCGGCCGGGTCCAGCCCGCCGGCCGACTCCAGCAAGGTGGCGATGGAGCCCTTGACCGCGGCCAGGGGCATCCGCAGCTCGTGGCTGACCATGGCCAGGAACTCGGCCCGCAGCCGCTCCTGCTCCTCCAGGGGAGTCAGGTCCTGCATGGTGACCACCACAGTTTCCACTTCCCCTTCCCCGGACGGAGCGCCGGTGCGGATGGGCGTGGCGTTGAGCAGCACTCTCACGCTCCTTCCGTCGGGGGCCGCCATGACGATCTCCTCGGCCCGCACCGCCTCGGTGGAACCCAGCAACCGCGCGATGGGGAACTCCGCCAAGGAGAACTCGCTGCCGTCGGCGCGGCGCACGGTGATCAGCCCCAGCAGGTCCTCGGGCTGCTGGCCGGGGTCGCACAGGCCGTCGACGATCCGGCGGGCCTCCCGGTTGAAGGACACCGAGGCCCCGGTCTTCACGTCGAAGACCACCACGCCCACCGGGGAGATGTCGATGAGGGTCTCCAGGCCCGCCCGGGCACGCTGCTCCTCCCGGTGCCGGCGGGTGTTGGCGATGACCAGGGCCGCCTGGGAGGCGAACATCACCATGGTCTCCTCGTCTTCCTGAGTGAACTCCCGGCCCGGTTCGTCGCTGCCCACCAGGATGGTGCCTGACCGCGCGCCCTGGTGCAGTATTGGGGCCGCGATGAAGGCGGTGATGGTTACGGGGGATCGGAACTCCGCAAGGCCGATGGACCCGGTGAACTCCTCCAGCCGGCCCCACCGCAGCGGTCCCGTAAGGGCGTTCAGGTACTCGAAGAACACCTGGCCCTGGGGGGTCTGCCACAGCCGCTCCACGTCGCCGGGTTCGAAGCCCAGGACCAGGTGGTCCTCCACCCGGCCCGCATCGTCCAGGGTGATGATGGCGGCGTAGGGCGCGTCGGTCAGGGACCGGGCGCTGTCCATCACGGCTCGCAGCGCCGTGTCCACGTCCAGGCTCTCGTTGATGCGGAGACTGGCCGCGCTCAGGCGGGAGAGGCGGTCTCCCGGCGGCTCCGTTCCCCGATACGGCTGGCCCTCATTCTCCAACTTGCGACCTCCCTGGGGGTTCTGGGGTGGCTGGCCCGAGAGGGCTTGATTGGGCCAATTCTAGCAAATTGGGCCAAAGTTCACCATGAGCTCACTGAAATGGGAGCTAACTTCACCCCTAGTTCATGCATAAATCCCTAAAATCTTTGCACGACGCCTATGGAACTTTTTGTCCACGGGTACTTGGTCTTCGAGGACCCGGCGAACCCCGTGGCATTCCCAATGGCCGACGGAGAAACGCCATTACAAGGAGGATCCGGCAACCATGTTCAGCGGTAGAGGGAAGATGACCCACCCGCGCCGCCCGTCGAGGGTGGCTATGCCCGTTACTCTCCTGTCAGGCCCCCCGACGTTGGGGGTTCAACTCTGATGCTGGCCGCGTCGTGGCGACGGCTCCCCGCTCGCCTGCTGCCGGCCCTGGCCGCTGCCCTGCTGTGGCCGCCGCATCAACAGAAACAAACTCTCCCCGTACAACAGCATTATCACACGACCACAACGGAAACGACATTGACTGCAGACATAGCGGGATCCGGGACCAGATCGGACACGGTGTGGTTGGCTTTAGCGTAAACACCGGAGATGAACCGAAACCGGGTCAGAAAGAAGGCGCCTGGCACACCGCACCAAGGCACGCGAACGCACCGGAAACTCGAACAAGGAAGGGCTCTGATGACATCGATCAAATCTCACGCACCGGCTTTCAACTTCAAGGGTAGGACCTTGACTCTGGCCGCGTTTATGGTGGCGCTCATGGCCGCCGTTCTATGGGTTCCCGGCAACCATTCAAGCGCCAATAACGCCATCGTTGTGAACCTAGAGGTAGAGCAAGGATACGAGAGCGCCCTTCTCACCTGGAACGACCTGAGCAAACACACCGATATCGCTGGCTTCCAGTACAGATACCATAATCCGAACCACGCCCGTGGCTGGACCGACATACCCAACAGCAACCGTTACAGTACCGTCTACAAGGTACAGGGTCTGAATCCCAGAAGTAATTACTCGTTCAAATTGCGGGCGGTGGATGAGTCCGGCAAACTGGTAGGACATCAGTCGGACGACATATACGTGGACATTCCAGATGTCCTAAATTTGACAGGCGTGGCTGGCGACGGTCACGTTGTGCTGGATTGGACCGGGGATTCACAATATGAGCCGGACCGGGATGGCGCTGTTTTCTGGTACCGGGTCAGGACCGGCGCCACCAGCACGTACCCTGAAGGGTGGAAATCGTTGGACCCGCGCAAGCGTCGTATCGAAGGTCTATCCAACGGCACCGGTTACGCTTTTCAAGTGCAAGAAGGGTCACGCGATTACGCCAACGCCATATCCAACGAATGGGTGGGCTGGCCGGAAGACACGACGCCACCGACCGTCGATACAATAACGAACCAGAAACTTATACACATCTGACGCTGCCGACGATCTTACCCGTGTATATCTCGGTCGTCGCCGTATCATTAAAAAAAAAATCGGGCGGGGGGGTG
>VXOI01000009.1:34303-35920 GCA_009840175.1 Chloroflexota bacterium
CGCGTACGACAACGACGACATCATTCAGGTCAGGGTGATGTTCAGCGAGCCGGTTGACGTATTCTCCTTCGACGATGACCTGAGCCATGTTGCCGAGCTTGAAGTCCTGATTGGAGCTACTGAGACCGCCTTCCGGTGCGGCGTCGACCAATCGTCGGACAACGCCCTCAACTGCGCTCACCGAGTCCGGTCGAGCTACTATGACGCAGACGGGATTTCCATCGGGCAGAACAACCTCACCTTGCACGACGCGTTCATTCAGGACTATCGCGGGAATGAAGCGGACCTTAGGCATGATGCAATGCCCCACCAAGGGGAACACAAGGTGATTGTTTCCGGTGAAACCAACGAAGGAGGCGGCGGGACGATAGACGGGTAAAGACAACGCCTGGTATTGCAATGACGGCTTCGAGAAATCGTGCTGGATACCGGTTGGTTGCCAGCGCACGATGCCCCTTCGCGTCGCATTTCCTGTGCTCAACGCGGAGTAGCGTCCCCGGCTCGGCTTGGTAACCGTCGTTGTAACGCTAGAAAGCCGGCCGGAAGCCTGCGTTGGCTGAGGGTGAGTTTCAGCGAAGTCACAGACCCGCCGCCGTCTCGGCAGGGTCCAGCTCGCCGGCGGCCTCCAGCAGCGTGGTGATTGAACCCTTGACCGCCGCCAGGGGTACCCTGAACTCGTGGCTGACCATGGCCAGGAAATCGGCCCGCAGCCGCTCCTGCTCCTCTAGGGGCGTCAGGTCCTGCAGGGTCACCACGAAGGACGCCACCGGCCCGTCCTCCCCGTAAATCGGCCCGCACCGTCTACCCGGCGCTGAGCAGTTACGCCAGGGGACTCCCGCAGGGATAGCTCCCGTCCGTCGCTCCGCACGCAGGTCAGCGCCTCCAGCAGGTCCTCGGCCACCTGCCCCTCCTCCCGTTCCTCCTCCGTCAGCCCTGACGACAGGAAGTCCTGCACCAGACCCCATCGTCCAACAGGGACATCACGCCGTAGGGCGCGTCGGTCAGGGACCGGGCGCTGTCCATCACGGCCCGCAGCGCCGTATCCACGTCCAGGCTCTCGTTGATGCGGAGACTGGCGGCGCTCAGGCGGGAGAGGCGGCCTCCCGGCGGCTCCGTTCCCCGGACCGGCTGGTCGTCGTTCTCCAACTTGCGACCTCCCAGGGGGTTCTGGGGTAGCCGGCCCGAGAGGGGCTTGATTGGGCCAATTCTAGCAAATTGGGCCAAAGTTCACCATGAGCTCACTGAATTGAGGGATAACTTCACCCCTACTTCATCTGCAAATCCCTAAAATATTTGCCCGGCGCCTGTGGAATTTTTTCCACGGGAACCCTGCCTTGAGGACCCGGCGAACCCCGTGGCATTCCCAATGGCCGACGGAGAAACGCCATTATAAGGAGCACCTTGCAACCATGTTCAGCGGTAGAGCGAAGATGACCCGCCCGCGTCGCCTTTCGAGGGCGTCCGTGCCATCCGCACTCTGTAAGAATACCAGTTTCAGCCCCCCCCCCCCCGGGGGGGGGGGGGGGGGGTTGGGGGGGGGGGGCCGGGGGGGGGGGGGGCGGGGTGGGTGGGGGGGGGGGGGGGCGGGGGGGGCGGGGGCGGGGGCGGGGGGGGGGG
>VXOI01000060.1 GCA_009840175.1 Chloroflexota bacterium
ACCCCCGCCCACCCCCATTCCCCTACGTCTGGTGGGCTCGGCGAGGTGTAAACGCCACAGGCCGCATATTCCCGCAGCAGGAGGAACCCGATGCAGAAGGTGACGGCCGCGGGCAGCAGGGCGATGGTCCACCAGCGGCGCACCGCAACGCCCTGCTGGTAGAAGAACGCCCCAAAGAAGTAGAAGCAGGAGTAGAAGACGAGAGTCGCCGGCTTGGGCACTATGCTCTGCATGGAGTCCGCCCCGAAGACCGGCTCCTGCATCAGCAAAGCGGCCACCAACGAGATAGGAATGACCAGCAGCCAGACCTTCGGGTTGCGGAACTCCACCCCCATTCGGACCATGATGATGAATGGGACAAGCATCAGCAGCAGGTTCCAGAGGAACCACAGGTGCATCGTGGCGAATACCCAGAGTATCGGCAGGACCCAGAAGGGGAAGTCATAGGGATGCTCCCGGCCCGAGGTCAGGGCCATGGCCACGGCGGTGAGCGGTACGATGGTAAAGCACCCGACGGCCAGCGGAAGCCCGATGCGTTTGAGGCGATGCATTCCCAGGGCACGGAGCCCCCGACGTTCCCACAGCAATACGGTAAACAGGCCGCTGAGCAGGTAGAACACCGGGGTCCGAAGGCCATGCGTGATGTCGAGAATGATGTGGTAGGTTGGGTCGTTACCGACGGTCTTATCGTGGACCGGCCAGGGATATATCAACTCGGGCAGCACGAAGAATGCCGCGTGCAGCGCGATGCCGAGCAAGGTGGCCACGGCGCGCAGCGCGTCCAGGTCATGGTACCGTGGAGCAGGTTGCGGGGCGTCATTCATGATTCTTCCCTCACTATTGCCGCCATCGCGTCACCCGGATCTTGAAGCTCCGGTTCGGAGTGGGCACGGGTATGGAATCCAGTTTCAACCGGTAGTCCGGCGGGTCCAGCGCAATTTCCGCCCGGTGCAGGATCGTCGCGTTGAGGAGGGCCATCTGGACCTTCGCCGCCCCCTGTCCCAGGCAACTGTGCGGCCCGAAACCGAAGGGCATGTATGCCCCGGGCCGTCCGTGCTCCCGGCGTTCCGGTAAAAAGCGGTCAATATCGAAACGGTGCGGATCTGGGTAGATCTCCGGGAGATGATGCGATACCGGCATGGCCACCCACACCGCGGTGCCGGCGGGAATCCAGTAGCCGGCGAATTCGAAAGAGTTCGCCACCGAACGCACCATTACCGGCACGATGGGATGCAGCCGCAGCGTTTCCAGGATGGCCCGCTGCGTGACCGGCATGTCGTTTATCCCTGCCTCCGTTGGCGCGCCGGTGGCAAACAACTCATCGGCCTCGTCACGCACCTGCTCCAGGATGTCGGGATGCTTCAGCAGCGAGTAGAGCATGAAGGAAGTCGCTGCGGATGACGTGTCCGCACCGGCCAGAAATGGCCCCATGGAGTCAACGAACAGGCTCGCATCCGAGATGAAGTCCGGGGAAGAGCGCCGCATATCCATCAGGGTGTCCGAAAGGTTCGGCGTTTCCCCGACGCGCAGCGACGGCTCGTGGGCTGCCAGCACCCGCTCGAAGAGTTCTTCGACACGGCGGCGGGCGCGGCGCACCTTCGGCGTATGCGCCATGAACCTGGGGTACATTCTGGCCATGTAGACCATTTCCAGCGCGTGGATAAAGGTCAGAATGTCGTCAACAAACTCCCGGGGCGAGGCACCGGACATCAGCGTCCCCAGTTGAGTGACCACCATGCGCTGCACGGTGGGGAAAACCGAAACCGGACGGTCTTCCGGCCACTCCCGCATCTCGCTGTCTACGATGGAAACCGCATGGGGCAAATCCTTAAACAGTTGCCTGCGCGAATAGCCTTCCCGCATGGCGCGCCGCAGGCGAAGGTGCTCGGCGCCGTCCATCCCGGCGAGGGCCCTGGTTCCGCCGAATTGCTGGGCAAATCCCTGCCACGCCACATGATCGGTATGCAGATAGTCTTTGCCTTCCCGCATCAGGAAGTGATTGGCTTCCGGCCCCGCCAGCACCAGCCACTTCTTGCCTAGTAAGGAAATTTCAAATACCGGCCCCAGATTTTGGTACTGTTCCGCCAAGAAGCCATTGATGGTATTGCGGAATTGAAGCGCGTGGCCGATGAGGGGCAAGTGTCCCGACGCCCGGGGCCAGCCGCCGCCTTTTTCCTGTATGCCCCGGCGCCGGGCGTGGGCTTCCGCCAGCGTCAGGTTCCGGATCCCGTCCGTGACCGACCGGCTTATCAGCTCCAGTTGGGAAATCAGCTCAATCCGCTCGCGTCTTTCAGCGTACTCCTCAGGCAACAGCATCTGCTGGAATACATCGCAGGCATTGGCCAAACTGATGATGACGATGTCCCGGGTGTCGGGAATGTCGTCGCTGAAGATGGCGTGCAATACCCGGAGCCACACCTCCTTATCCCGCTGGCTGTCGGTAGCAGGGTAGCGCCGGGACCGGGCCACCAGCCGAGAGAGCGAGAAAAACCCTGTGTCGTCGGCCTCAACCACACCGGCCGCCGCCAGCCGTTCCAGCGTCTGGGTACGCAGTTCTTCCGATCGTTCGGCCACCCGCCGGACCCAAAACTCAGGGTTGCGCGGTCCGCCTTTCGATACCTCCACGATGTCGGATAGAACCGGGTCCAGCAGGTCATCGCCCAGCGGAGTCGGGTCGATCACTTCCAGGGTCTCAAGGCCGGTATCGGTGCGGCCCTGGAGGGCTAGTTCCAACAGCACCGCCCCGGCAAGCGCATAGCCCAGGGTGCGCGCCGGTACGCTGGTTGCTTCGCCGTTGTCCTCGTCCATAACCAGGAGCAGCAATTCCTCAGCAAGGTTGAACACTGTCGGTGGCTCCCTGTTGTCCTGGTGTCGGCGCAATACTTGAACTCACCTTCGGGTACGGGGCCTGTTAACACGACCTGCTCCGCTAATGGAGCGTACCAATTTCGCGAGCGATTGTAAACAGAGTTAACATTGTAAATAGAGTTAGCATTGTAAACAGTGGACGCCACGACTCATTGTCTGATCCGCATGAAAATTACGTACTAGTCCATACGTATCGCATCGCCGCCACCGTACAGTCGGCATCCGCCTCAGCCGTCGTCACCGGCGGGATAGAGGCGCCTCCTGCTGGGATCCGGACCAAGAGATGGCGCCCTCGGGCCCGGTTGGTAGCCATGGCGCCGGGGCCAGGGAATTGGCCAGGAACACTCTCAGCGGCAAAACGCCAAGGGTATTCTATACGCGCGACGGCCAGTGCACTCCGGTGTCACCGGCGGTGGGTTGCGCACCTTCCGGGACCTCGTGTACGGCCCATCGGGCCATCCCTGCGTTGGCGGGCCGGAGAGCGCGGACCTGCGGCTTCAGCGGAACCCAGACATGAAGGTCATCGACGGCTGACTGGTCCACCAAATCGGACGCAGTCCGGTTCCCTCTTGCTATGCGTCAGTATCATCCGGTCGCCAGTCGCCGTTCGCCCTTCTTAGCTATGGTGTTTCACATGCCATAGCCAAGGCAGTTCTGGCCGGATAGGTACACTTGATGCGATGGGAGCAGCAGTAGATACGATGACAGGGCGGTGGTCTTTTGTGGCGGGCGAAAAGTTGAGAGTGGCAATTATCGGCTGTGGTCGGATGGGCCAAGAGTGCACGAGGTTCTATGGCATGGACAGCTATCTGAGCCTGTGCGCGAGCGATCCGCAGTCCATACCTGAATCTAACCTGCGATTCGCTTTGCTGCGGCAATGGTCGCGCGCTACTTCACCCTTGAGGTGTCCTCTGCGAGCTTCAAGTTCCGGTTTGACCCCATACCGTCGTTGAAACCGAGCAAGATACTGAAGGTTCCACGTCGCCGAGCGACGGCGCAAGCCAAACGTCTAACGCGCGACGGGAGCGCTCCCAGAGACTGCTAACGCGAGCGCCTATAGCGGTTTGCGAGCCAGGAAACAGTACAGCGGCGTGAAGATCCCGGTCTGGCCGCCTGCGACATAGGCGTTGGCAGTCCGATCCAGCAGCCTGACCACACGGGCGGAGCCTGTCGGGAACACCCCCAGCACCTCGGCCAGCCTGGATGCCCCGAAAAGCGCCTTGCGGCCCAACGGCATCCTGATAAGAGCGTTGCCGAGCGTGCCGTGCCGGGTTTCCATGGGCAGATACCACGGCGTGGTCGGACCGTTCTCCGCAACGGCCCGATCCAACCCCTCTATGACCTGGAATCCCGCCGTTTCGAGGTCGCGGTCCACCTCGTCCATCGTCGCTATATCCTTGAGCGCGATACCGTGCATCAGTTCTTTTTTGATAGCCCGGTGTCCCTCGTCACCGGGATCGAACGTGCTCGTCATGCACATTTCCTGGCCCCAGAAGAGGGCCCCGGGTTTCAGCACGCGGTAGATCTCGGCGAACGCGCCCGCCTTGTCCGGCGCATGGCACGTCGATTCAATCGCGTACCCCCGGTCGAATGTGTCGTCCGCGATGGCGTCC
>VXOI01000164.1 GCA_009840175.1 Chloroflexota bacterium
ATCGCCACCCTGGACACCGGCAACCGCGTCTGGGACTACGAGGTGATACCGGCCCATCGGGTGGAGCGGGCCTTCGAGCGAGCCTGCGCCCGGCTGGGGGAGCTGGCGGCCCACCACCTGGTCAACGGGCCGGACCCGGACGTGCTGCCGGAGCGGGACTTCACCGCCGACGACTGGCAGTGTAAGCGCTGCCCCTTTCTGAACGCCTGCCTGCCCGGAACGGCGACGGTCTCGGACGAAGCGGAAGATGAACCCACCGAGAACGCCGAGCCGGTGACCGACGAAGAGGCTCAAGCCGCCCTGCGGGAGTACGAGCAGGCCCAGGAGATGCTGAAGGCCATCGAAGAGGACAAGCAGTGGGCGCTGGGGATGCTGCGGACCTGGCTGGGCCAGCGAGGTGAACAGAAAGCCAAGTTGGAGGGCCGGGAGAAGACCCGCACCGTGGGGATGGTGAAGAACACCAAGTACAGCGTCAACCACAAGCGCCTCAACGCGCTGCTGGACCCGGAGACCAGGGCGGGCATCGTCACCGAGAACGTCTCCCACTACCTGCGGGTCAGCTAGGCGCTCCCTCGCGGAAACCCTGACGCTCCGGCCTGCGGAGCGCGCACGGGGCCGGTCTCTTCTAAAGGGAGGAATGGCCCCGCCACGACAACCCCAATTTACAACCTATTGGAGGAACCATCATGGCGAAGACCATCAACAAGGTGGAACTGTTGGGACGGGTCGGCAACGACCCTGAGATGCGCTACACGGCGTCGGGCATCGCCGTTACCCAGCTGCGCCTGGCCACGGACCGGCTGCGCCGGGACGGCGACGACGAGACCGACTGGCACCAGGTGGTGGTGTGGGACAAGTTGGCGGAAGCGGTGGCTCAGTACGTGGAGAAAGGCCAGAGGATTTACGTCGCGGGCCGTCTGGCTCAAAACTCCTGGACCGGCGACGACGGGCAGCGGCGCTACCGCACCGAGATTCACGCCCAGGACGTGGTGTTCCTGGACTCCTCCCGCAATGGCAACGGCGGCGGCAACAACGGCAACCACGCCTATCCCGGAAACAGCAACGGGGTCAATTCCGGCGCCGGACAGCCTGCCGACGACCTTCCCTTCTAGCCGGTCATCGACATAGCGACGCCCGCCACCGGCGGACGCAACACGGGGCCGCTCCCCATCGGCAGGGAGCGGCCCCGTTGTCGTTTCCCAATCTCACCGTGAAGGAAGTGAGCCATGCCCCGAAAGAAGCAGACCAAGACCGACGACACCCCCGCCGTCACCCTGGAGGGCCACGCCGTGCTGGAGGCCCTGCGCTCCAACCTCTCCCTCCTGGGCGAGCTGGCGGCCCGCTACCAGGTGGACTTGCAGCCCGTTCGCCCCGCCGACCGCCCGGCCATCAACTGCCCCCAGGACGTTTACAGCCTGCTGGGGCCGGAGATGTCGGCCCTGGCCCAGGAGCAACTGAGGGTGCTGCTGCTGAATACCCGCAATGAGGTGATGGGCCAGCGGGTGGTCTACCAGGGCAACGTCAACTCGTCCATCGTCCGCCCCGCCGAGGTGTTCCGCGCCGCCATCGTCGAGTCCGCGCCCAGCATCATCATCAGCCATAACCATCCCAGCCAAGACCCGACCCCCAGCCCGGAGGACGTGAAGATCACCCGCGAACTGGTGCAGGGCGGCAAGCTCCTGGGCATCGACGTGCTGGACCACATCGTCATCGGCGGCAGCAAGTACGTCAGCCTCAAGGAAAGGAAGTTGATGGACGACTAGCCGCCACAGCGCCGAGACCGGCGATATGTCGCCGGTCCTCACGCGGGGACGCTATCCCCGCACCGCAACCTCAACCCACGATGAAAGGAGACCACCCATGCTGGCAACCCAAGCCACCATCAACCCCGACGACCTGTACACGGTCACGGCGGGCGGCTACTCGGCCACCGCCGACGCCTTCGCCCGGGACCCGGACACCGAGGGCCTCTGGTTCCTCTCCATGGTGGGACCCCAGACGGCGCTGAAGGCCATCTGGGCCTCCCTGCTCAAACAGCCCCCGGACCCGGCCTTCCTCATCCAGGGCACCGAGGGCATGGCCTTCAGCGGCGGCTACCGCCGCTGCGTCGTACCGCCGCCCACCATCGGCACCTGGACCACCCGCATCGCCCGCCTGCCCACCTCCGGCGGATGGCACGCCCTGGTCTACACCAGGATGGCGGAGTTCGCCTTCGAGCGGGACTCCTTCCTGCTGCTGGCGCCCAGCGAGGAGGAGGCCCCGGCCCTCTACCACCGCTTCCTGGACAAGCGCAGCCCCCTGCCCCTGCACCACTCCTGGGCCAACTGGCTCTGGCGCAAGGGCCTGCGGGACGAAAGCATCAAGCCCCTTCAGTCAATGGGCGTCGTTGCCTACTGGTGCGCCCCCGACGCCGAAAGGCTGCGGGACGACCTCTCCGACGCCGTGGCCATGGGCCTGCTCACCCTGCCCCAGGCGGAACTCAACGTCACCGAGAAGGAGATGGCGAACTATGGATAGGACGCTCAACCCGGTCAAGCGGGGCAACAAGCGCCGCCGGGCGCGCAACTGGAAAGCCTGGCAGCTCTACTCCCCGGACGGCGAAACCTGCCGGTTCTGCCCCCACGGGGCCGCCGACCACCTGACCAGTTCCCGTCAGCCCCATTTCTACCGGCCCGCCACCGAAGCGGAGCGCCGCGACCCCTTCGAGAAGCTCTACCGCCACGATCTCCCCAGCGGCGACTCGGTGCTGGTGAAGCGCATCGTCGTCGCCAACCGCGCCGAACTGCTCACCGCCTTCTGCGTCGAGTGCGCCAAAGCCAAGGGCACCAGCCAGGTGCTCTGCTACCAGCGCACCCTGGCCAAAGGCGAGGTGGTGGGCCTGAAGACCTGCGACTAATTCACAAGGAGAAACGACATGAGACTAGCTGCTCAGGCAAAAGGCGGGTACTACCCGACCCCGCTGCGGGTGGTGGACCTGCTCACCGAACTTATTGACAGCCCCCCAGCCTACGGCCGGCCGGGGCAGACCCTCCGCGTCCTGGACCCCTGCTGCGGGGGCGGAGACGCCTTGGCGCAACTGGCCGACGGCCTGCGCCGCGCCAACACCCTGCCTGTGGAGACCTACGGGGTGGAACTGCACCGGGACCGGGCCGAGGAAGCCCAGGAACTGCTGGACCGCGCCCTGGCCTGCGACCTGTTCGCCACCTCCATCGCCAACGGCGTCTTCGGCGTGCTGCTCTTGAACCCGCCCTACGATTACGATTCGGAGGACAAGCGGACGGAACACGCTTTTCTCACCCACTGCACCCGGTATCTCTCCGATGGCGGGCTGCTGGTGTTCATCGTGCCCAGGCAGCGCCTCTCCGTCTCGGCCCGCTACCTGGCCTCCCACTACCGGGACCTGCGCTGCTGGTACTTCCCGGAACCGGAACGGGAAGCCTTTGACCAAGTGGCGCTGCTGGGCTATCGCAAGGCCGAACCCAGCCCCGATCCCCGGGCCGAGGGGCAGGTGCGGGCCTGGGCCGAGGGGGAGCCGGAAGAACTGTACCACGGGGCCTACCGGGTCTATGATCCGCCGGGCGCCGTTGGCGGGGACATCCTCTTCGCCACCCGCACCGTGGACCCCCTGGCGGCGGTGGCCGAGGCCCGGAGGAACGGCCTGTGGACCAGCCCCGACGTGACCGACACCCTCTGGCCGGTGGGGGACCAGCGGACCCGGCCGCTGATGCCATTGCGCCGGGGCCACCTGGCCATGCTGGTGGCGGCGGGCTTCCTGGACAACCTGGCGCTGGAGGCCGACGGGCGGCAGGTCCTGGTCAAGGGGCGCACCGGCAAGGAGAAGGTGCTGGCCGAGGAGACCGAGAACACCGAGGTCTACCGGGAGAAGCTCAAGACCACCGTGGTGGCCCTCGACCTGGACAGCGGCGACATCACCGACATCTCCGCCTGACGCGGCAGACACAACCCCACTTATACAAGGAAGGTTGCCATGCAGATGATCCTGACTCTGGACGCCTGCGCCCGGTGCGGGCAGCCCATCCTGCCCGGTCAGCCGGTGAAGCAGACCGCCACGGTGGACATCATCGGCGGCCGGGTGGTGGCTTCCACGCCGCGCTCCTGGCACCTCAAGGGCGGATGCCCCGGCGACGCGGATGGCAGAGCGCCCGTCCACCCCACCGGCTAGACGGCTGGCAATCCAGCCGCCACACGAAGGCCCCGCCCTTCCCTACCGGGAACCGGGCGGGGCCTCGCTTTTTCCAGTCCCCCAACGCATCCCCAACATAAGGAGACTACCCATGAACCTGGGAGAGTTCATCGACACCTTCAAAGAGGCCATCGCCCGAAGGGTGGTGGAGTCCTACCCGCCCCTGTACCGGCCCTCGGAAAACGAGGCCAGGCTGCCCCACCTGCTGCGCACTCCCCTGGGGGCGCAGGCCGACGCCATCCGGGGC
>VXOI01000162.1 GCA_009840175.1 Chloroflexota bacterium
TGGGATCACTCTATGGTATCCGCGGTTATGGGGGCGGGCAGCGTCGGCGGATACCTGGGCGGGATGCTTGCAAGGGGCGGGCATGACGTGTCGCTTATTGCGCGGGGGGCGCACCTGGCGGCCATCCGTGAGAACGGCCTCCGCGTCGTGCGGGACCACGAGGAGTTCACCGTCCGCTGCGCCGCCACCGACAATCCGGCAGAGGTCGGGCAGGTGGACGTGGCGTTTCTGACCACCAAGACATACCAGAACGCCGCCGCCGTGCCCGCGATGGCCCCGATGGTCGGGCCGGACACCACCGTTCTCTGCCTCCAGAACGGTATTGACAGCTACCTGACACCGGCGGAGGCTTTCGGAGCCGGGCGAGTGATGGCCGGGGCGGTTTACATCGAAGCCGGGCGCGATGGCCCCGGCGTGGCGCGGCAGGCTGGCGATGTGGTGCGCGTGGTGTTCGGGGAAACGGACGGCTCGCTGTCGGAGCGCGGGAGTGCCATAGCCGAAGCCCTCAACAGCAGCCGCGTCCCGGCTGAACTGACCAACGACGTTCGGACCGGGCTGTGGTCGAAGTTCCTCTTTATAGCCACCATGGCCGGGGTGACTTCGATGGCGCGGGCGACGCTGGCGGAGTTGATGCCCCGCCCGGAATGGCGCGAGGTGGTGGTGGGCTGCCTACGGGAGATTGAGGCGGCTGGCCGGGCCAACGGGGTCAACTTCCCGCCAGACATATACGAGACGACGCTGGCATATATCGAAAACAATCTTGCCGACCTGCAAGCCTCGATGCACACCGACGTTATGGCGGGCCGGCCGCTGGAGCTGGAGGCCCTGAACGGGGCGGTGGTCCGCGCTGGCCGAGCTGGTAGCGTTCCCACACCCATCAACGACGTCATCTATGCAATGCTGAAGCCGCTGGCGGGTGGAGTTTCATAAAAGCCCCCTTTTTGACACTGCCCTCTGTCGCCCTTAGCATTAGCTGGCAAGGGAGAGCATCCCAGAGGTCAAGTCGAAAAGGAGGCTATGGCTATGGAAGCGAGCATGGTATCTCACATCGCCATTTGCGTGCGGGACGTGGAGAAGTCGCTGGGCTTTTACCGCGACATTCTCGGCATGACAGTGGACTTCGACCAGGTACAGGACACCACCAGCGGCGGCCTGCCCAGCATCTACAAGCACTCCCGCAGGACCCGGCGCACCACCCACGTCCGCTATGGGCCGGGCAAGACCGCGCCGTCGCTGGTGCTGACCTGCCATCCGGGCGAGGACCCGGACGGCGAACCCATCAAGCTGGACCAGGTGGGAATCAGCCACATCTCCTTCACCGTGCCCGACGTGAAGGCGCTGGCTGACGAACTGGTAAGCAAGGGAGTGGAGCTGGCCGCGCCGCTGGAAGGCTTCACCGCCCCCGACGGCCGGGTGAGCAGTATCTTTGTCTACGACCCGGATGGCATACTGGTGCAGTTCGACGATCACGGTTAACCGTCAACGCCGTTCAATTAAGTTGGGAGGCCGCACCGATGCCCGATGCCAGTCAGTCACAGATGAGCCACGCCGACCGCCACGACCTGGACAAGCTGGCCCGCTGGAAGGAAGGGCTGGACTCGGCTGCGGACGGTGCATCGGCAGCGTTTCCTGTCTGCGCCATTTTCCTGGTGTCGCCGGAAGACCGCGCTTCCCACGACATCTTCCGGCGTTACCGCTCGGCCTTCGAAGAGTTGGGGGGCGGCTTTCACCACCTGGTCATCTTCGGCCAGCACGGGGTCTCCACGACCCAGGTGGCGTTCCTAGCGGAAGTGGGACTTGAACAGGCCAGCGTTCCGCTTCTGGCCATCGCCCCAATGGGCAACGTAGCAGTGAACGTGGTTTGCGTGGAATTGCCCAAGGGCGACAGGGACGGCGAGCTGGAGGACTCACAAACCTGGGGAGCCGCGCTGGAGCGTATTCGCGTCGCAACGACAAGGCATTCTGCGTTGGCGCTTGATGGAGTTGAGGGGGCAAAAGCGGGACTCTTCCGTCGAGGCCCGCTTTCCGAAACGGTGGCCGCCGTTCAGGCGGACCTGGGCGTGGGGTTGTAGCGGCGCACAATCCGCGCGCGGCCTACATCTAAATCGCGGCGGTAACGATGGCCCAGACGCCCCAGCCCGCCAGCAGGACGCCAGTGCCACGGCTGACCCACTCGCTCATGGGCGCAACCTTCTCGGCCAATACGAAAGCGGCCAGGGCGGCAATCCAGACCAGGTTCATTATCCCCAGCACGAAGAGCAACAGCATCAACGCCCAGCAACAGCCCAGGCAGTATGCGCCGTGCTCCAGTCCCATCCGCAGGGCGCCCCGGTGTCCCTCCCGCCATGAGGTCATCAGGAAGCCCATGGGCGTGCGGCACTGCTTCAGGCAGGCGGTCTTGAGCGGACTCCACTGGAAGGCTCCGGCGGCCAGCAGCAACGCGCCGCCCAAGTAGCCGCTGGTAGACGAGCCCATCATCGAGGACAGCAGCGAGGCCTGGTGCAGGCCCCAGTTGCCTCCGGTAGCCGCCGCCGCGAACACGGTCCAGACGATGACGTACCCGGCGAGGAAGATGCCCGTGGGGACGTAGGGCGCATCCTGGTCCCGCCGCCTGCGGTTCAGAGCGGCGAACATCAGCAGCATGGGCGCGGCTGAGGGGGCCATCATCGCCACCATCATCACCGCCCACATCACGAACATCAGCCCGAAGTCGGCGGCGCTCCAGGAACGCATATCCGCCATGGCCATCCCCATCCCCATTCCGTCGCCCATGCCCATGCCGGTCTCGGACAGATAGACGGTGTAGGCCCAGGCGATGGCGGCGATGATGAGAATGGCGGCGATGACCACGGCCCGGTCTCGCCGGAGCGCCTGCTCCAGGGCCGAGGGCGTGGACGCGGCGGCGGTCTGGGGTTGACCGGCCATTGCTGAGACCCCCTTTCCGTGCCGGTTTGCAGATTGCCCTCGACTGTAACTTACAGCTTGACCCTATGTCGAGTAGTGCTATAATTCACGCCGCAGGAGGTGGGCAATTGGAAGCATTTGATTTTGTATCTCCGAAGAGTATCGACGAAGCAGTTTCGATACTGAATCAGCATGGCGACCGGGCCAGGATTATAGCCGGTGGCACCGACATTCTGGTAATGATGCGGGCCGGGCGGCGTCTGGCTGACGTGGTGGTGGATGTGAAGAACATCCCCGAACTTACTGCGATGTCTTATTCCCCGCAGGCCGGTTTGACCCTCGGCGCGGCAGTGCCGTGCTATCAGCTATACCAGGACGCAGCCATATCTGCGGCGTACCCGGGCCTGATTGACTCGGCGACGCTCATCGGCGGCATCCAGATTCAGGGCCGGGCCAGCATCGGCGGAAACCTTTGCAACGCCGCCCCCAGCGGCGATTCGATACCGGCGGTCATCGCGTTAAGCGGAGTCTGCCACATCGCGGGCCCTAACGGATGGCGTACCCTGCCGGCGGAAGACTTCTGCACGGCCCCAGGCCAGAACGCCCTCCAGCAAGGCGAGATGCTGGTATCCGTACAGTTTCCCGCGCCGGCGGCCAATTCCGGCGCCAACTACCAGCGGTTCATTCCCCGCAACGAAATGGACATCGCCGTGGCTGGCGTGGGCAGCTCCGTGGTGCTGGACGCCTCGGGCCAGAACTTCGTGTCCGGCCGCGTTGCGCTGGCGTCGGTTGCCCCGACCCCGGTGTTCTCCCAGGCAGCCGGGGACAGTCTGGCTGGCAAGCCGGTATCCGACGAAGCGATTCGCGAGGCTTCGGAGTTGGCGATGGCCGATGCCAAGCCCATTACCGATATGCGCGGCACCATTCGCCAGCGCATTCACCTTATCGGCGTGCTGACGCGCCGCACTCTCAATAACGCCGTCGAGCGGGCCAGGGGAGGATAAAGAATGCCCGGAGTTGTTCACGTTCAGGCAAAGATAAACGGCGAGGACACCAACTTCCTGTGTGAGCCTCGCCAGAGCCTGCTGGAAGTGCTGCGGGATGTCCTCGGCATGACCGGCACCAAGGAAGGATGCAACGACGGCAACTGCGGCGCCTGCACCGTCATGCTGGATGGCCGCATCGTTGACTCCTGCCTGGTTCTGGGTGTGGAAATTGCAGGCCGCGAGGTTCACACCATCGAAGGCATGGCCTCGCCCGGAGAATTGCACCCGTTGCAGCAGTCCTTCCTGGAGAACGCTGCGTTGCAGTGCGGCATCTGCACCCCCGGCTTCCTGATGGCTTCCCGCGCCCTGCTGGATGCTGAACCGGACGCCGACGAAGGCCGCATCCGCCACTGGCTGGCTGGCAACCTCTGCCGCTGCACCGGCTACGACAAGATCGTCCGCGCCGTGCTCCAGGTCAGCACCACTTCAGATAAGTAGCCAGCAATACCAGGCAACGGACACCAATGTAGGGGCGGGTTTCAAACCCGCCCCTAC
>VXOI01000045.1 GCA_009840175.1 Chloroflexota bacterium
CCCCTACCCCCGCGCGCTGTGACTCATGGTTTTTTTTCATTAGCATACGGAATACGATATCGACCGTATGGGGGAGTTGAGCATCAAGGAAGCGCTTACCGACGATGAGGCAACAGAACTGGAAGGAATCCGCAGTCGAGTAGAGCAAGGATTGCTGGATGGGCCTCCTTCCTCTCAGGTGGAGTCTTTCCGTCGGTTTGTCAAGGAAGTCTATTCGAAACAGGCACCTGGCTCGGACTCTTCCGGCAGGACGAGGCCACGGGTGAGAAGGAAGGAGAATGGGTCTTCCTAGCGATGCACTGGGTTAACCGAGGCGCAGAACCGAATGCAATCGCAGCCGTGCGTTCACAATATACTCAGGCTTGGCTCGATCATTACCAGCATGGAGTCGGAAATAGACCAACTCCGAGGTGGCGGCAATTTCGCGGAGACCTGAGAGGTGTGTTTTCTGAATTGTGCGGCTACTGCGAGGAAGAAACCACAGGGGAGATTGAACATTTCAGGCCCGTCAGCAAGTTTCCAAGTTTGGTTTATGAGTGGTCCAATTGGGTCTTTGCCTGTCCTACCTGTAACAGGGAGAAGTCGAGCAAGTGGCCGCTGGGAGGTTACGTTGACCCCTGCGCAGGCGAAGAGTCGGAAAGACCGGAGCGGTTCTTCACCTTTCATACGGGAACGGGCGAGATGATGCCGAAGTCGGAGTTATCCGATAGCCAGGAGAAGAGGGCACGCCAAACGATTGGAGATATAAATCTCAATGCCTCCTATCATCTGAAAAGGCGCAGGCGGTTGCTCATAGATCTCAAATACCATCTTGACAGGCAATCCGATGACTCTGACGACGAGGAGTACCTCTCTGAGAAAGTTGATCGAGCATCTGCACTATCCAGCCTTGCCCGCGCGCTGCTGGAAGAACGAGGATTCATTATAGAGGACTGAAAAGCAAAGCGTCGGTAACACTCATTTCAATAAGCAACGTCAGGAGCGCAACCCAAGCATGGACATCGCTATCGTTGGCCTTCCCCAGAGCGGCAAGACTGCCACCTTCAACGCCCTTACATCGGGGCACGCCACCACAGAAGGGGGAAGCGCCGGGCCAGTGCAGGTGGGGGTGGTGAAGGTCGTAGACCAAAGGCTCTCGGTTCTCGGGCAGATGTACCACCCGCGGAAGGTGGTTTACGCCGAGATCAAGTTCTGGGACTTGCCGCCCGCTCCGGCAGAGAAAACGCAGCGCAATCAGGTGCTATCGGGACGTCATCGGAACATCCTTCAAGGGGCCGATTCGCTGCTGCTGGTGGTTCGGGCTTTCGAGGATGACTTGCAGGGAGAGGCCCACGTCGCGGGAGATCTGTCGGAGATGCTGAACGAGCTGGCTCTGGCCGACTTGGAAACGCTGGAACGGGCTGAGGCTCGCTTCACGGATGCCTTGAAGAAGACCCGGCCAGCGGAGCGTCCGGCTGTTCAGTCCCAGGCCGATGCAGTTCACAAGGCAAAGGGGGCGTTGGAATCTGGTGTCCGAATGCGCCAGCAGGATTTGACGGTATCAGAACGCGCAGCTTTGACCGACTACCAGTTGCTCACCGACAAGCCTATTATCATCGCCTTCAATACAGGCGAATCCGGCGACGCTCCTTCGTTGTCGGGCCTGGAGCTGTCGGCGGATATGGCCGAAGGGTTGGGCGAGGTACAGTTGTGCGCCCGGCTGGAGGAAGACCTGGCGTTGATGTCCGACGATGAAGCCGAGGAATTCCGCGACGCTTTGGGCATCGCCGAATCCGCCATTGAACGGGTAAAGCAGGTGTGCTATGACACCGTGGGGCTGGTGTCATTCCTGACCGTGGGTGATGACGAGGTGCGGGCCTGGCCGGTACCTCAAGGGATACCTGCTCTGGACGCGGCTGGGACGATACACACCGACTTCACCCGTGGGTTCATTCGCGCCGAGGTCATCCACTACGACGACCTGGTGCGCTGCGGGAGCGTGGCGCAGGGGCGTAAGGAAGGTGTGCTGCGCTCTGAAGGCAAGACCTATCCGGTGAAGGACGGGGACGTTATCAACTTCCTGGTGAACGTCTAAAGACTTCCCCTTCTTCCGGTGGAAGATTAATGCGAGGGACGCCCACCCGGCAGAGGCTTGGCGAAGCTGAGTTCGTGGCCGTCGGGGTCGTCTATGTGGAAATAGCGCTCGCCCCACGGCGCATCGGCGGGAGCTGTGGAGGGGGTCAGGCCGAAGCCGGTTAACCGCTGGTAGTGGGCGTCAACATTGTCAACGTAGAGAATCAGCCGCCCCCACCACTTGGGCTGGTCTTCCGAGAGAATGAGGTTGACGAAGCTGCCGCCCAGGCGAAAGCTGGTGAAGCGGGCTTGCTCGCCTCCGTACAGCATTTCCAGGCCGACATAATCTCGATAGAACACTACAGACCGTTCCATATCGGTAACGGCCAACGTGATCGCGCTAATGCTTTCTACGGCCATGTGCGTCCCGTGCCTTGGCGTCAGCCGCCGCGCCGCCGGCGGGGGCGCGACAACCCCGGATACGTGCGCTCCGTGAGCACCCAGTCCAACCGTCCCTTGAGTGCCTCCACTTCCGGCGGGGTCAGCAGTTCCAGCAATTCCCGCAGGCGCTTTGGCATACTCTTCTCCGGGCCGCTGAGCCGGGCCTGGAACTCTGTCAGAGAGTCCAGCAGCGGCTCCGGGATTGGCTCGCCGCCGAAGTCCCAGATAACTGTGCGAATCTTCACGTCGGAGTGAAAGGTCAGGCCGTGGTCAATGCTCCACAGCTTACCGTCGCCCCCGGTGATGAGGTGGTTGGGCTTGCGGTCGGTGCTGTTGGCCACCAGGTCGAAGCAACAGACGACGCGCAACTGGTCGGCATATTCGCCGCCGAGGGTGTAGTAGTTCTCCTTGGGGTCGTGGACGATGAATTCCTGCACCGAACCGATGCCATAGGGGCCGTCACGAATGATGGTGAAGGGAACCAAGTCCCAGCCGAGGATGTCGCTGAACAGGTAGGCGGCGTACTCGCGCTTGTAGAGGGTTCCGTTGGGAAAGTCCCATAGGGGAGCTTCGCCGTCCCTTGGCTTGTAGATGCCCAGCGCTTCATACCCATCGAGCGCGACGTTGACGACGAAGGTGTAGTTGGAACCGAGGCGCGTCAGTTGGCAAGAGAGGATATCGCCGTGACGCAGCACATCTTGGACTGTGGTGTCGGAGGTCAAAGGCGAAACCCGTTAGTCCTGAGCTTGTCGAAGGATGTCAGGAATTGGCCGGTGGCCGTCAGCCGGCTTCGAGGATTGTGTGACCGTTGGCCCGCGGGCAAACATGGCCCTCGGGGTTGATGGGCTGGCCGCACAGGAAGCAGGTGGGCCGACCGGCAGCGCAAATGCGGAGGGATTCCTCGGCCAGATTGCTGGCCTGGGCCATCGTCATCCAGAAGCTGACCGACTCGGCTTCCTCCCTCGTAGTCCTATCCGGCTCTTCGTCAGTCTCCCGCTCGTGGGCCTGCATATAGAAGGAGTTGGTTTCCTTGTCATGGCTGAGATACATCTGCCCGGCCTTGAAGTCCAGGGTGGTCTCGCCGCCGGGCCAGCCGGGTTCCTGCGGGCTGCTTTCCCGCGCCTTCTCCTCGGCGGACAAACTGGCCACGTAGTCCCGTAGATACACGCCGAGCTGGAACAGTTGCTCTTTTTCCAGCCACAGCGAGCAGAAGGCTGAACCTGAGTGCAAATCCAGCCGGAAGGTGCGCCGCCCCGGCTGCCCGAAAGTGACCGCTTCGACCTGGGAAAGCCGACCCAGCGGGTATTTAACCTGTTTCTCTTCCATGCGCTATATCATAGTAGCCCTGTAACACGCTGGCAAGGGCGGCGCGGGCCTGTCTGCAATGTCTCGTGGCTGCCCTTGCCACTGTCCTCCGGCGTTATCCCATAGCCACCCGTGCGCGATACTGCAAAGCCTCGGCCAGATGCGATACGCCGATTACGTCGGAGCCATCGAGGTCGGCTATGGTGCGGGACACTTTCAGCACCCGGTGGAAGGCCCGGGCCGACAGGCTCAGCCGTTGGGCGGCGGTCTGGAGCAGGCTTCTTGCCCCGTCTTCCAATTGGCAGTGCTGCCAGACTTGGGCCGGGCCCATTTCCGAGTTGCACAGGAAGCCGTTTTCCTGGAACCGCTCTCGCTGCACCTCGCGGGCGTGTTCCACTCGCTGCCTGGGGCGGCTGGACTCTTCGGAGGGACTGTCTTCCACCAGCTTCTCGTACTCGACGGGGGGAACCTCGACGAACACGTCCACCCGGTCCATCAGGGGGCCGCTGATTTTCTTCTGGTACCGGGCAACGGCGGAAGGACTACAGGTGCATATGTCTGTTATAAACATCTTACCCAGCCGACGATCTTAC
>VXOI01000175.1 GCA_009840175.1 Chloroflexota bacterium
TTTTTTTTTAAAACCCACCCCCCCACCCCCCGGCCTTGGGGGGGCCAGGCTCTGACCCTTCCCCCCAAGGGGAGGGAATTATACGAAAGCAAGGTGCGTTTCTAATGGATATTCTGGTATCCGGCTCAATGGCCTATGACCGCATAATGAACTTCAACGGGCGGTTCAGCGACCACATCCTGCCCGATCAACTGGACAACATCAGCATCAGCCTCCTGGTGGACAGCCTCACGGAGCACATCGGAGGCACTGCGGGCAACATCGCATATTCGCTGTCCCTGCTGGGTGAGAAGCCTCGAATCCTGGCCGCCATGGGGCGAGACTATCACCAGTACTTCGAGTGGCTAGACAGATGCGGTATAAGCACGGACGACATTCGCATCGTGGAGGACGAACTGACCGCTGGGGCGTATATCACCACCGACCTTAACTCGAACCAGTTCACCGGCTTCAACCCGGGGGCCATGAAACACCAGGCCGGTTTCAGCTACGACGGAGTCAATGCTTCCGACACCATGGCCATCGTGGGGCCGGGCAACCTGGCCGACATGATGGAGTTCACTGCCAGGAACAATGAACTGGGCATCTTCAGCATATTCGATCCCGGCCAGTCGCTGCCGATATGGGAGCCGGAAGCCCTCTCCCGCTGCATCGGGCAGTCCGATATGCTCATCTGCAACGAGTACGAGCTAGGGATGATCAGCAACAGCACCGGACTCTCGCAGGGGGAGCTGGCCGGAATGGTGGAGCATCTGGTGGTGACGCTGGGCGCTGAGGGCGCGGAGTTTCACTCCAGGGGCGCATCGGAGAGGGTGCCGGTGGTTCCCGCCGACGCGGTTGACCCCACCGGGGCGGGCGACGCCTTCCGGGGCGGGCTGATCAAGGGCCTGGCGCATGGACTGGGCATCAAGCGGGCAGTGGAGATGGGGGCAGTTTGCGGCTACTACGTCGTCCAGGTCAACGGAACCCAGACCTACCGGTACACGCAGGCGGAGTACGACGCCAAGCTGCGGGAGTGCTTCGGGGAGTGACCGGGCCTTCGCCTATCCTCCCCGGCTCAGGCGGCGGCGACGCTGGACTTGCGACGCCACCAGCGAGACCACTATCAGCGCGGCGACCACGGCGACGATGATGAACATCAGGTTGAAGCCGCGTTCTTCCCTCGCCCGGATTGGGAAGATGTGTCTGGCCTCACCCAGGGAACTCTGGATGTCCAGGGTCACCGACCAATCGCCCAGCGCGTCGAGATAGAGGTTGCCTTCATATAGCTGAGGATCCTGCGGCGAGTTGACGGCCTCGGTCTGCGACGCCGCGCCGGGACCAGTGGCGGCCACGCTTACGGTGGCATCGTCCACTGCCGTCTCGCCCGTTGCGTCCTGTATCAGGATGCTGACGTGGAGCGGCCCCAGCGTCGGGTCGCCGGGCAGGACGCCGACACGCAGCAGGTAGGGGCCGGCCACTTCGTCTATCACCACCAGCCTTACCGCGCCGTTGGCCGAGGCAGTTCCAGAGGGCAGTGCTGCCGATAGCGCCAGAACCGCAAGGAGCGTCAAGACGGCAAGGCTCCACCCCCACCCTAACCCTCCCCCTGAGGGGGAGGGAATTATGCCGAAGCAAAACATAAAACTTTGCGTCTTTGCGCCGTTGCGTCCAATTAAACCGGAGGCTGGCCGTTGTCGCGGCGGACGTCGTTGATGATGCTGCGCACCCACGTCTCCAGCGACGGGTATTCCAGCTCGAACTCGCCCAGAAGACGGCTGTTGTCCACCAGGTAGTTGCCGGAGTCCTCTTTGCCGCCATCGGCGTCGAAGGAGATGTCGGCGTCGGGCAGGAAGCCCCGCACGATGTCGGCCAGCTCTCCCATGCTGACGGGAATGCCGCCGGTGTTGTAGACCGGGTGAGCGCAAGAGTCGGACATCGTCACCCGCGCAAAAGCCTCGGCCACATCGTCCACATGGACCGGCAGGCGCATGAAGCCGCTCTTGGGGAAGCTCACCGGCTCACCGGATGCCGGAAGCACTACACACTGCACATGGTCGGTGGAGCCGCGCACCTTGTCCGGGCCGGTGACGTTGGCGGGTCGGATGCCGGTGATGTTCATGCCGTAGACGCTGTTGAACTGCTGGGCCTGGAACTCGTTGAACCGCTTGTGCATGGCGTACTGGCTGGTGCCGTGCATCGCGTCGTCTTCGTTGATCATACGATCGCCGAAGGCGCTCTGCTGCCCGCTGACCGCCACCGAGCTGGCGTAGGTAATCCGGTTGACGCCGCAGACCCGGGCCGCCTCGAAGCAGTTGTCCATTCCCAGCACGTTCAACTTCATGGTGAAGTGGGGCGTGTCGTCGCCGCTGCCCAGCAGGTAGGCCAGGTTCATGATGCGGTCGGGTTTGGAGGCAAGAATCGCCTTGACCACGTCCTCGAAATCCATGATGTCGCCCCGCATCACGGTAACCAGATCGCCGAACTCGTCGAAGTTGGCGGCGTTGGGGTTGATGTCCATCACCGCCACCCGCTCGCCGCGCGCGGCCAGCCGGGGCACGGCGCGCCGTCCTATGAACCCGGTCCCGCCCAGAATGAGGGTGGTCATAAGCCCTCCTGCAAGCCGTTGAGATTTGCGAATGTGCTCTTGATAACTGCTTTCGATAATCGAATGATGGGCCGGGTTTGTCAAGCCGGGGCTTGCTCAGGCCGCGTTCTGATTTTCATGGTAGAGTGCGGGAAGGTAATCCCGTCGCATCGTAGGGGCGGGTTTCAAACCCGCCCCTACACAGTGCAAACAACCTGAATCGGAACACTGCCCTTTACGCCTTAGCCGCTATCTGACAGAATCCCAAGCCAGTTGATGAGAACGAAGGATGGTTAATGACAGAAGCATCGTTACAAGACAAAGTCGCCATCGTTACCGGGGCGAGCCGGGGCATCGGCAAGGCGATGGCGCTGGGGTTGGCGGAGGCCGGGGCCTCGGTAGTGGTGGCGGCCCGGACTGCCGAACCGAGAGGGACACTCCCCGGCACCATACACGAGACGGTGGCCGAAATCGAGACCGCCGGAGGGCGCGCGCTGGCCGTAACCTGCAACGTCCGCGAGGAGGAGAGCATCCGCGAGATGGTCAACCGCACGCTGGACGAGTTCGGCGCCGTGGACGTGCTGGTGAACAACGCTGGCATTGGAGGCTATGCGCCCTTCCTGCAAATGACGCTACGGGAGTGGGACCTGAACATGGCCATCAACCTGCGCGCGCCGTTCATCGCCTGCCAGGCAGTCGCGCCCATAATGATCGAGCAGGGCGGCGGGAGCATCGTCAACGTCTCGTCCCACGCCGCCACCAACATCTTCTCGTCCACGCTGGGGGAAGACCATGATGCGGGCATTGCCATCATCGGACAGGCTTACGGAGCGTCGAAGGCGGCGCTGGAGCGGCTCACCTGGGGGCTGGCCGCCGAGCTGGGCCCACACAACATCGCGGTGAATGCCCTGAAGCCCCTGCGTCCGGTGGCAACGGAGGGATTCCGCTTCCAGCGTCCTGACGCCGACTTCTCCACCTGGGCAACGCCGGAGGACATGGCCAAGGCCACCGTATACCTGGCGGGCCAGGACGCCCGGGGGCTGACGGGTGCCATCGTGACCGCCGAGGAGCTGGTGCGGCGGCTGGGGTTGTAGCGGACAAAAAACAGGAGCCGCCCTCAAGGGCGGCCCCGACCTTACCGTCGAAACGAATAGGGGAAGCAAGAGTACCCTAAAAAAACAGGGGCGCCTCACGGTGCCCCGCGCCACCACACTAAGCAGTGGGGGTACCTACACAATATAACAGAGTAAGCTCATTGAGGGCAAGAATTTCACAATCTCGATATTGGGATAAGGAACCATAAATGGACTTCGCATTCACCCCCGAGCAACAGGCCCTGAAGGACAACACGCGGCGGCTGGCCGGGGAGCGCATTGCGCCCATCGCGGAGGAGGCGGACGAGTCGGGGACAGTGCATCGCGGGCTGATGGCCATACTGGCCGAGTCGGAACTGCTGCGCTACACCGTGCCGGAAGACTACGGCGGCTTCGGCGTTAAGGTGATGAACCTGTGCATCGTCCGCGAGGAGCTGGCGCGGGTCTCGGCGCAGGCGGACACGAACTTCATCATGCAGGGGCTGGGCAGCTACCCCATCACACTGGCCGGCAGCCACGAGCAGAAGGAGCGCTACCTGCCGCCCGTGGCCCAGGGGGAGGCCATCGCCGCCTTTGCCCTGACCGAGCCTCACGCCGGTTCCGACGTCCTCAGCATGACCACCGAGGGCGTGCCCGACGGCGACGACTGGGTGCTGAACGGGCGAAAGAAGTTCATCAGCCAGGCTGGGGACGCTTCCACCTACACCGTCTTCGCCAAGACCGATCCCGGCCAGGGCAGCCGCAGCCTGTCGGCCTTCATCGTGGAGCGGGGCACGCCCGGCTTCGACGACTCGAAACGACTGGAACTGCTGGCTCCCCATCCCATCGGCGAGCCGGTGTTCGACGACTGCCGCATCCCGCAGGGCAACCTCATCGGCGAGCGGGGACAGGGGCTGCGGCTGGCCCTGGGCACTCTCGACACCTTCCGCACCACGGTGGCCGCCGCCGCTATCGGCATGGGCGTGGCAGCCTACGAAGCCGCGCTGGACTACGCCCGCAATCGCAGTATGTTCGGGCAGCAGCTCAGCGACTTCCAGGCAACGCAGTTCAAGCTGGCCGACATGGCCGTGTCGCTGGACGCCGCCCGCCTGCTGGCCCATCGCGCCGCCTGGCTCAAGGACTCGGGGCGCGAGACCATCATCAAGGAAGCATCCTTCGCCAAGCTGTTCGCCACCGAGGCCGCGTCCCGCATCGTCAACGAGGCGGTGCAGATTCACGGCGGCGCCGGGCTGGAGAAGGGCAACCGGGTCGAGCGCCTCTACCGGGAAGTCCGCGCCCTGACCATCTACGAAGGCACGTCGGAAATCCAGCGCCAGACCATCGCCCGCCAGCTTTTGAGGGAGTAGGACCGACATCCTGACGGCGCAAATCCAAATCGGGGAAAGAGCATGGACGATTCAGGACACAGCAACAGGGGAAGCGCAAGGCACAACTCCGGTTGTTTTGGCATCCCCGTATCGGGGATATGGCTCCTGTTTACCTTGATGTACTTCTTCACTGAAGATGTCGCCTTCCCCATAGGTAAATTGGAATTCTTCTGGCGCTTTCTTGCCGGGCCGTTCAATTTCCTGTTCTGAAGGAACGAGGTCAAAAGTGAAGCTCACCTATTTCGGTCACTGCGCCTTCCGCTGGGAGACGCCCGGCGGCGTCACCGTCATGGCCGATCCCTACCGCAACCAGGCCGGCCGGTACTGGTTCACGCGGCTGTTCCCCGACGTTCACTGCGACCTGGGGCTGATCAGCCACGCTCACTTCGACCACGACGCCGCCGACCGACTGCCGGAGGCCGCTTCGGTTCTGCGGATGCCGGGGGAGTTTGCCGTATCCGACCTTCAGATTCGCGGAATCGGCGATTTTCATTCCGGCCCGTCGCGCCTCAGCGACTTCCCCAATGTGATGTTCCGGCTGGAAGTGGACGGCGTCAGCTTCCTGCACATCGGCGACAACCGAGTGGACTGGCCGCCGGAGGTGGCCCGGTCCGTCGGCGACGTGGACGTGCTGATGGTGACCGTGGACGACTCCATTCACCTCCTGACCTATGATGAGGTGGACGGGCTGGTAGACCGGCTGCAACCCCGAGTGGTTGTCCCGATGCACTATGCCATCCCCGGCATTACTTCCGCCGAATGCGAGTTGCTGCCACCGGAGCAGTGGCTGGAACGCCAGCAGACGGTGCGGTGTATAGATTCGTGTCAAGCCGAATTCACGTCAACCGCCTTGCCGTCCAGCACCGAGGTATGGCTGTTCCAGCCTGCGCCTGAATCGCTGTCCGCGCCTGAAATCGGTCCTTAACGCTGCTCTCCGCCTTGCCCTTGACCCCGGTGGGCCGTAGAATGCCCCAAAGCCACCGGCTAAGGGAGAAGTAGCATGGCAGGACTGAACCATCCCCTGGAAAACGTCAGAGTCATTGACCTGGGGCGCCACCAGGCCGGGCCCCGCTGCGCCCAGGTGCTGGCCCGCATGGGCGCCGAGGTCATCAAGGTCGAGCGCCTCGGCGGCGAGGAAACCCGCTACCACGGCCCCTGGGTCAAGAAGCAGTCGAGCTACTGGGTCCAGTACAACTCGGGCAAGAAGTCCCTCTCCATTGACCTGCGCAAGGAGGAGGGCAAGGAGGTGCTGCGGGAACTGGTCAAGGTCTCCGACATCCTGGTGCAGAACTTCCGCCCCGGCACCATCGAGAACATGGGCTTCGGCTACCAGACCCTCAAGGAACTGAACCCCCGCATCATCATGGTGAACGTGTCGGCCTACGGGCAGTTCGGGCCCTACCGGGACAACATCGGCTACGACCCCATCGGGCAGACCATGTCCGGCATCACCATGGTCACCGGGGAGGAGGGTATGCCGCCGATACGGACGGGGGTGCCGATCATAGACCGCATCACGGCATTGCACGCGGCGATAGGCGCGCTGGCGGCGCTGAACGAGCGGGAGGTGTCGGGCGAGGGGCAGGCCATGGACGTCTGCCTGGCGGACACGGGCTACTCCATGACGGAGATACCCATCACCGCCTACCACGGGACGAAGATACCCCCCAGGCGGGGCGACACCACGGCGCCGCCGTCGGGCATCTATCCCTGCAAGGAGGGCTGGGTCTTGGTGTCGGCCGGGGACCAGCACCACTGGCACCGGGTGTGCAACGCCTTGGGCCGGCCGGACTGGCTGGAGGACCCGCGGTTCAACACGCGGCACGAGCGCCTCAACAACGCGGCGCTGGTGAACGAGGCGGTGCGCGAGCTTCTGGCGGACAAGACGATGGAGCAGGCGATAGCGCACTTCACGGAGCACGACGTGGTGGCGGCGCCGGTGAACACGATACCGCAGGCGGCGGAGGACCCGCACCCGTGGGAGCGGAGGGCGATGGTGGAGGTGCCGGACTTCCTGGCCGGTGAGATAGCGGTGAGCGGGGACTACTGGCACTTCTCGCGGACGCCGGTGAATGTGGGAACGACGCCGCAGGTGGGGGAGCACAACGAGGAGGTGCTGTCCGGCATCTTGGACTACAGCGAGGAGCAGGTGGAGGCGTTCCGCCAGAACCGCGTCATCTCGGAGGAACACTACTACGACGAGATACCGGGGTAGGGCTTTCCCGCGACGGCAGGGTACTGACGGCGTAGGGGCGGGTTTGAAACCCGCCCCTACGGAGTGCGGCAGACCCTACAGAGTGCGGCAGATTTGATAACTTACGCCAAAGTAAGCACCGAGGAAACAGCCATTCGCGGCATCGGTGAGCCGTCAAAGGACGAGCGGCCAGCGATACCGGAGCGGCTGCTGTGGAAGCTGTGGAAACGCCGCGCTGCCCGGCAGGACGAGTTCCGCACCAGCGCGGGGACGCGCGTCCGCGTGCTGTACCCCGGCCGCGCCGGAACCGCCGCCGGGCCGGACTTCCGCGACGCGCTGCTGGATGTCGAGGGCGTCGGGCTGGTGCGGGGCGACGTGGAAATCCACCTGCGCCAGCGCGACTGGGACGCCCACGGCCACGGCGATGACCCCAACTACAACGGCGTGGCCCTTCACGCCGCGCTGGAAGTGGACAGCCCGGAAACCGCCCTGCACAGTGGGAATGCCGCTCCGGTCGTCTCTCTGTCCGGCCTGCTGGATGAGGCGGATAACACTGAGCCTGCCAATCTTGACGAAACTCAAGTATCGTCCGACCTGTGGAAGCTGCTGGCGCCTCGCGGTTACTCTCGCCCCATCAACGCTGCGGAAGCTGGCGATCTGCTGGACAGGGCCGGCGATGAACGGTTCCGGCGCAAGGCTGCACTGCTGGGAAGGTTCGCCGCCGAACAGGGGCCGGAACAGACGCTGTACGAAGCGTTGCTGGAATGTCTGGGCTACCGGCACAACCAGCAGCCCTTCGTCAAGCTGGCGCAGGCCGCACCCACTGCCGCGCTGCGGCGGGCAGCGTTGCCGGTGCTGGCGGAGCAGCGTCCGATGGCTCTGCGACACTGGCTGCTGGCCGTTTCGGGTCTGGCCGACGACACTTCAGCATCCCCGTCTCGCCTGCCGCCCGGGCTTGGGCCTGCCATGGAGCGCAAGGAGTGGCACCTGTTCCGGGTTCGTCCGGCCAACCACCCGGCAATGCGAATTGAAGGGGCGGCGATGTTGGGTGCGCGATTCCTGGAGCGGGGATTGCTGGTAGGGCTGGAGGACGCCTCCGGGTCTCCCTCTCAACTTACTGCCGCCCTGACCGTTGACGGGCGTGACGGCGGCACAGCCCCAATAGGCATGAGCCGGGCGCGGGATCTGGCAGTGAACGCCGTCCTGCCACTGCTGCACGACATGGACGGCGGCGCAGAGTCATCATACCTTGCGTTGTACCGACGCTTCCCCAAGATGCAAGGGAACGAGGTAGTGCGGGAGATGACGGAGCAACTGTTCCCGGAGGCATGGCGAGCCGGGGTTAACACCGCCCGACGCCAACAGGGCCTGTTGCACCTGGCGGCACTGCTGCGGGGTGGTGGTTGAACACAGAAAACGGATAATCATGTTCACGTAGGGGCGGGTTTCAAACCCGCCCCTACGGTGTGGAGCGCCCTCCGACTACCTAGTTCGGCTCGGCAAGCGGAACGGCCAGGGACGTCCGCATCCCGGCGAAGGGTGAGCGGGCGATGTGGCCGTGGCCACTGAGGTCTTCCGCGACAAGGATATCGCCCGGCTCTAGCTGCACCTTGGAGCCGTCGGCGCACTCGAACTCGGCGATGCCCTCCAGGTTGACCACGTACTGGCGTCGAGGGGCCTGGTGGTAGTCGGAGAAGTTGGGGGCCTCGCGGCGGTTGACGTTGATGTCGCCGGGGCCGACGCGGTCCACTATGCCCTGCATCTCTGCGAAGGGCACTTCCTCGAAGTGTGATTCGCCGTCGTCGCCGGCGAAAACGCGGATTATCTTCATTTCGTCTCTCCTGTCTAATCAGCCAGCGGTACGGCCAGCAGGACGCGGGGCTCGTCGCCCAGGCCGCGGGCGATGTGGCCGTGGCCGGTCAGGTCCTCAGCTATGAGAATGTCGCCGGCGCCCATCTGGTACTTGGTGCCGTCGGCGCACTCGAACTCCGACAGTCCGCTGAGGCCCACCACGTACTGACGTCGGGGCGCGGTGTGGTAGTCGGAGAAGGAGGGCGAAGGGCGCTCGTTTAGCTGTATGTCGCCGCTGCCCCGGCGCTTGGCGACCTCGGCGAACTCCTCGGGCGTGACCACCTGGAAGTGGGACTCTCCGTCGTCGCCTGAATAGACGCGGACTATGTTCATAACGTCCTCCAAATTGTCTGAACTGTGATTCGTGGGATTCTCATGATTACCCTGATTTTCTTACTGCTTAATCATGGTAATCCCTGAATCACGAAAATCACAGTTCAGACGACGATTAACCCTGGTTGGCCAAGGGGATGGTGGCGGTGACGCACTTGCCGCCACCGGTGCTTCGGGTGGTGTGGCCCTGGCCGGTGGTGTCCTCCACCAAGCGGGCATCCCCGGGGCCGAACTGGTGCACCGAGCCGTCGCCCAGGCCAATCTCGACGCCGCCCTCGATGCAGATGACGTACTGGCGGCGCGGCGCCGGGTGCCAGTCTATGAAGTTGCCCGAGTCCCGCTCGGTGAAGGTGATGGTGGTCACGTCAAGGCCCTGGGTGATGTCGGCGCGGGCGGACAGGTCCAGCTCCTCGATGTGGCTCTGGCCGTCGTCGCCGGTGTAGAGGCGGTAGACTCCCATATCAGTTCACTCCTGCCAGATTTTCGGCGTCATGGATGTAGTCGGCGGTTTCGCGTATGCGTCGCTCGATTTCGGCAACGGGTCGGCATACGCCCAAGTAAAAGCAGGTTCCGTGCAGTTGGCCTTGTCTCGAATAATAGCGTCCGACCAAAGGGCTGATGGCATTGTCCTCTTCAGACAACATAGCCAGACCGATAGAAGTGTCCGAGGATATTTCGGGTTCCGTTCCAGTTCGCGCCAGAATCAGGGCGTCGGTGGCGCGCTTGGTGGCGCACCATGCCTTCTCCGCAGCATCGCGAATGTCGCCCGCCGCCAGCAGCCGTAGCGCGTCGGCGTGAACGGCGCGGGCGTCTGCGAAGATGGTGGATACGCGGTCGGTGGCTACCATGCGGCGTTTATTGCTCCGGGTGGTGGCTTCTTCCTGCGGCGTAGCTTAAACGTCTGCGCGGCGCGTGGCAACCGGCGGGTGTCAGCAGGTCATATGTGGATGGGATATGGCGCGTAAATCCAGCCTTCCAGTCGTGCCGCTTCCAGTTCCGGCATGGCCATCGCTGCCGGGGATGCTTTGCGCCGCCTGTCGGTGGGCGGGCCGTCCGGGGTGTCACCGGGGCGGCGAAACCCTGCCGGGCCTCTGGCCCAAAGCGCGGCGGCTACGGCGGCCACCAGCGAATCGAGGCAGTCGTGGCTTTCGAGGCACTGCTGGCGAAAGTCGTACAGGTTGACGATGGGGACTCCCGACCGTTCCGACAGTCCGCCCAGCACCTCTTCCCGCAGTTGATTTTGCCGCTGGCCGTTCTTGTAGCCCTTGTGGGGCAGGCCAAAGGAATTGATTACTGCGCCGGGCATTGATTCCAGCAGCAGAGGGCCGCTCCGTCCGGCATCATCCAGCGGCGGCACTCGGCATCCGGCATTCCAGAGTTGGTGGAGCATCTGCATTCCGCGGAAAGTCATGGGCACCATGTTGGGGTTGAACTTGTGCAGGCAGGAATAGCACTCGGGGAAATATAGGTCGCCGCGCCGCATCGGTTCGCCTCTCTCGGCGCAGAAGGCGTCTCGAATGGCGAGAAACTCCTCGTATTCCATCTGCGACGCCGCCCGCCACAGCGACGGCATTTCGTGGGCCGACGGCTCCCAGTGCTGGGCAAACTCTTGGGGAACGGAGAAGGGGAAGTCCAGGGCCGCCACCGTATCGCCGGACAGAGATGCCAGCAACTCCGTCAGTTCGGCTCGTCTCATAGGCTGGCATGACAGGATGCGTAGGCCGCTTCCCTCCCGCTCTGCCCTGGTAACCCAGGTTGCGTTGTCAGCCTTGGCCCCGCTGAAGTCCACACCCACTATCATTGGGTTAGAATACAGCAAAACTTCACTGGAGGCTCTTTATGGACTTCACGACGCGGCGGGCTAGGTACCGGGGGATTCTGGCCGGGGACAAGTGCGTGCATCCGGGGTCGGTGTTCGACCCGATTTCGGCGCGGATTGCCGAGGATTTGGGGTTCGAGGTGGGGATGTTCGCCGGGTCCATCGCCTCGTTCACGGTGCTGGGCGCGCCCGACATCGTGGTGCTGACGCTGACCGAGTTCGCCCAGCAGATTCACCGCATCTGCCGCGCCGGCGACCTGTCGCTGATGGTGGATGCGGACCACGGCTACGGCAACGCCCTGAACGTGATGCGCACGGTGGAGGAACTGGAGACCGCCGGCGTCTCGGCCCTGACCATCGAGGACACGGTGCTGCCCGTCAGCTTCGGCGCAAACGGCGTGCAACTGCTGTCCGTCGAGGAAGGCGTGGGCAAAATGAAGGCTGCTCTAAAGGGCCGCACCGACCCGGCCCTGACCATCGCCGGACGCACCAGCGCCCTGCGGGTCACCGGCGTGGAGGACACCATCAAGCGGGCCAAGGCATACGAAGCGGCAGGAGTGGACGCCATCTTCCTGGCGGGGGCCAACACCCGCGACGAGGTGGCGGCGGTGGCCTCGGAGTTGAACGTGCCGCTGCTGCTGGGCGGAACGACAGGCGAGTTGCAGGACAAGGAATGGCTGGGGGCCAACGGCGTGAAGGTGGCGTTGCAGGGACACCTGCCCTTCTCGGCGGCGGTCAAGGCAGTCTACGACACCCTCAAGGCCCTGCGCGACGGCGTGCCGCCCGCCGACCTGCGGGACAGCATCGCCAGCGACGGCATGATGGCCCAGTACACCCGACGGTCCACCTACCAGCAGTGGACGGCGGACTTCCTGAACTAGGATTTCGTCGCTGCCTGTGTAGGGGCAGGTTTCAAACCCGCCCCTACGCGCGAATACCCCAAACTCCATCTTTTGGGTTACACTACTTCCGCATTTGAAACAATACAGGAGGGAACCCGTGAACGTCTTTTACAATCACCTGCACTTCCGCAGCGCCGACCCTGATGACGCGGCCAAGTTCTACTGCGACAACTTCGGGGCCGAGATAGTGGCGGAGCGGCCGCTGTCCAACACCAAGTCCATCGAGCTGTCGCTGAACGGCACCTACCTGATGACCATTTCCGGCAGGGCGCAGGGCGAGGACCCCGTCGCCGGCTCAACCGAGCCCCGCTATGGCCTGGACCACCTGGGCTTCCAGACCGACGACATCATGACCCTGGCCGCCACGCTGAAGTCCAACAACGTCCACTTCAACTGTGAGCCGTGGGTCATGCCCTCCGGTTCCGCCGTTGCCTTCATCGTCGCGCCAGACGAGGTCAGCGTCGAGATCATCCAGCGTCCCGCCGCCGGCGAAGAGAAGGTCGTGCTGGCGAGCTAAAACCACTTCCCAATAATCCCCTCTCCCAGCGGGAGAGGGTTAGGGTGACGGAGAAGTCCTCGCTAATAGAACCGTTGAGGTATCGAAACCCGTTCATCCTGAGCTTGTCGAAGGACGAACGGGTTTCTTCAGGTGGTCGAAATTCTTCGGTTGGGGGACGCCCTCACCCCAACCCTCTCCCGGAGGGAGAGGAAGTTAAGGGTCAGATCCCCTGGAAGAAGTCGCCAGTGACGGTCTCGCCCTCGGCTACCGTGGGGTGGGCGCGGACGTAGAACTCGCGGCCCAGGATGCGGGCGGTTACGTGGCGGGGGACACGGTGATAAGGCCAGTCGGGGGCGACCTGGGTGCGGTGGCAGAGGATGCAGGCTATCTTGGCCTCCATGTCGCCGTCGCCGGACACGTCCAGCTCCAGGTGCAGTTCCTCTTCCGGCACGCCCTGAAGCTCCTGCTCCGGGCTGGGCATGGGCCAGTTGATGCCCTCGCCGCGCAGGGCCTCGGCCCACTCGCGTCGGAAACCGCGGGGTCGGACGCTGTAGAACAACCGCTGCGGCTGATATGGCTCCAAGCCGCCGGATAACTGCTGCGGGAAGGCTGACGGGTCGGCGGCCAGCCCAAAGGCCTCGGTGGTGTGGTTGGAGATGGCAATGTGGTCAGGGTGGCCGTACAGCCCGTCGGGACCGAAGGTCAGCACCACCTGGGGGCGAAAACGGCGCATCTCCAGCACCAGGCGTTCCACCACCTCGGCAGTGCTGGCGTTGATGAAGGCCCGGGGATGCTCGTTTGCTTCCCAGCCCTGCATCCCTGAATCGCGGTAGCCCCAGACGTCGTTGCTGCCCAGCCGCAGGGCGCGGACGGCGCAGGACAGCTCGACCTTGCGAATCTCCCCCAGCGTCTCCCGCGTGGCCGACCCCTCCTGACGGATTTCTCCCTCCTCCCCCAGCGTGGTGGTGAGCAGGCGCACGTCCACGCCCCGCCGGGTGTGGGCCGCCAGCGCTCCGCCTACCGGGAACGCCTCATCGTCGGGGTGGGCAAAGCAGGCCAGCAATCGGTGTTCGGGCATTTCATCCTTCCGTCTGTGCTTTAATTTCTACTCAGAGATTATACTGTCAATCCAAATTCTCTGTGTTGAAGTACAGGAGAGACAATCCTGGTGTACCTGACGGAAACGGAACTGGACATACCCCCGGCCTCGGCGGACGTCGGCCTGTTGGAGTGGCTGACTCGGCAGATGGAGGAAAGGCTGACTTCGGGCCAGACACCCCTGCGGTTAGTGGTCACGGAAACGAACGGCCGGGGCTACCGTTGCGAGGTTACGGTGCTGGCTGGGGGACGCCCTCACCCTAACCCTCTCCCAGAGGGAGAGGGGATTCCAGAAGGGGAGGGGATGTTTGAGTTCCGCCCCCGGCTGTCGGAGAACACCGCGCAGTTCAACGCGGTGCTGCTGGTGCCTACGGGCATCGGGGCGGTCATTGGCGGGCACGCCGGGGACGCTACGCCTGTGGCGCGGCTGCTGGCCTCGGTCTGCGATACGCTGGTTACGCACCCCAACGTGGTCAACGCATCGGACATCAACGAGATGCCCGCCAACGCGCTGTACGTCGAGGGCAGCGTCGTCTGCCGCCTGCTGATGGGGACTGCCGGGTTGCAGCCGGTGCGGGCCAACCGGGTGTTGGCGGTGGTGGACTCGCACCCTAACCCGCTGTTTACCGAGTTGGCGGTCAACGCCGTCAACGCGGCCCACGCCTCCTACGGCCTGCTGTGTCCCGGCGTCGTGGCGCTGGAGCCGCCGCTGGTGATGCGCTCCGATTACACCAGCTCCACCCGCGCTGCCGGGCGGGTAGAGGACATTGACCGGCTCTTTGCCGTGCTGGACTCGCGGCGAGGCGAGTTCGACGCCGTGGCGCTGTCATCGGTGATTTCCGTCCCTTTCCAGTATCACGCCGACTACTTCGGCAGCGACGGCAGCATGATCAACCCGTGGGGCGGCGTTGAGGCGATGCTGACCCATGCCATCTCCAGCCGCTACGACGTGCCGTCAGCCCACTCGCCTATGCTGGAGTCGCAGGAGGTTCTCGACCTGGACGTGGGCGTGGTTGACCCTCGCATGGCCGCCGAAGCCGTCTCTATGACCTTCTTCCAGTCGGTGTTGAAAGGGCTGCAGCGAAGCCCGCGCATCGTAACCGACCGCGACGCCATGCGGGAGCCGCACGTGCTGACGGCCCGCGACGTGTCGTGCCTGGTGCTGCCGGAGGGCTGCCTGGGCCTGCCGACGCTGGCGGCGCTGGAACAGGGCATCCCGGTCATCGAGGTGGCGGAGAACGCCAACCTGATGCGCAACGACCTGTCGGCCCTGCCGTGGCGGCAGGGGCAGTTCCACCGCGCCGCCAACTACTGGGAGGCAGCGGGCGTCATGGCGGCGTTGAAGGCGGGCGTCAACCCGGCGTCGGTGCGAAGGCCCCTTGCGCCGGTGTCGGTGGGGTTTGACGCAAAGACGCAAAGACGCAAAGGATGATATGGGACGTTACCTCTGTGGCCTCTGCGTTGAAAAATAGGGCTGTGCTAGAATCGCCCAATGGATGTTGCAACATTCGAGTGGATTGATACGCCAGCCTTCGTCTATGACGAGCGGGCTATTCATCGCCTCCTCGATCACACCGCGCCGCTGCGAAACGATGGCCGGTGCCGGGTGCTCTTCGCCGTCAAGTCCTTTTCCTTCGCCCCGGCGCTGCGGGCGATGGCGTCACGGCTGGACGGCTTCGCGGTCAGTTCGCTGTACGAGGCGCGGCTGGCGCGGAGCGTCATCGGCGACACGGGGTCGGTGCATATCACGACGCCGGGGTTGCGGGGCAATGAGGCCGACGAAATCGGCTTGCTGTGCGACTACCTGGCCTTCAACTCCCTAGGCCAGTGGGAGATGCACTCCGCGCGATTGCAGAGCCGCGTCAACTGCGGGCTGCGGGTGAATCCGCAGCTTTCCTTCGCTGACGACTGCCGCTACGACCCCTGTCGCCCGCAGTCCAAGCTGGGCGTGCCGCTGGACGATCTGGCCGCCGTGCTGGGGAATGGACCGTCTCGTCTGGACGGGGTACGCGGGCTGCTGGTCCACTCCAACTGCGACTCGTCGGACTTCAGGGAACTGCGGGCGACGGTGGAACAGCTGCAAGTCCAAATCCCCGGCCTGCTGCGACAGGTGGAATGGGTCAACCTGGGCGGCGGCTACCTGTTCGAGGAGGACGGCGAGCCGTGCGGCAACCTGGACGACCTGTGCCACGCCATTGACTCTCTGCACTCGCAGTTCGGGGTGGATACGTTCATCGAGCCGGGTTCGGGCCTGATACGAGCCGCCGGGTACTTCGTCGCCTCGGTGCTGGACCTGTTCCAGAGCGGAGGTGCGACGGTGGCGGTGCTGGACACCACGGTCAACCACATGCCGGAGGTGTTCGAGTACGGCTTCCAGCCCGACGTGATGGGCCACGACGACGACGCCCCCCAAGAGTACCTGCTGGCGGGTTGCACCTGCTTGGCCGGTGACCTGTTCGGCGCATACCGCTTCCCAGAGACACTGACCGTGGGCGACAAGGTGGTGTTCAGCAACGCCGGATCATACACGCTGGTCAAGGCCCATACCTTCAACGGCGTGGCTTTGCCGGCGGTATATGCGCTGACAACGGGCGACGAGCTGGTCTTGAAAAGCAGCCCGTCCTACGCTGAATACGCCGCCCGCTGGGGCCTGTGACTGTCGCCGATGCTCGCGGCGTAGGGGCGGGTTTCAAACCCGCCCCTGCAACAGGGCGGAAACCAGGAAGGAGTACCAGATCGTTGCTCTCGAAACACCAACACAACGACTCTGTATCCACACGGCAGTGCTCCTTGCGCCTTGAGCCGGAGGACTTGGGCTTGCCCCTGCGTGAGCTGCTGACCCGATACGTCAAGCACGCGCCCATCAAGCAACTGCTGGCCGAATCGCGGATAACCGAATCGTCCTCCGATGCACTTTACGCGCTGGGGGATTTGGCATACGCCAGCGATGATTGCGGGCGGTTGCGGGATATGTTCGCTGGCATCGCCTTCACCGACGGCGCGCGCCCCATCGGCCTGAACGACTCGCCCACCGCACACATGGCGCAGGCGTCCGGGCAGGAAGTGGCGGTGGTGGACATCGGCATAGACCGCATCGCCTGCGAGTACGACCGCAACTGGCGCGGGTTCCACGCCCGCCGGTGGCGGCACGCCCCTGAACGCTACGCCTCCTTCGTCCGCGACACGCTGGCCGCCGATCACGGCGAGGCGGGGGCCGACGATGTGATGGAGCTGCGCTCGACAGGGCAGAAGCTGAAGTTCCTGAATTCCTTGGCGTGGCGCATCTGGAACAGCCAGTTCGAAAACTACTCGCGCTTTGTCGGGCGCAGCCTGGTGTACAAGTCGGGCGACGAAACCATAGACAACATACTGGACGGCGGCGGGGCCATCTGCTCGGAGAAGGTGCAGGCGCTCAAGTTCCTGACCGACCACTACGGCTTCGAGTCGGATTACGTGCTGGCCGGGCAGGACGCCGACGGCCAGTTCCCGGCGGAGAAGCTGCGCGAACTGCTGACCACCTTCGACTTCAGCCTCGCCAAGCGTTATATGCGCTACTGGCAGCACACCGCCCTGCTGTACCGGGTCGACGGCGCGCGGGTGCTGGTGGACGCCACCAACGGCAACGTGCCCTTCCTGTTCCTGCAAGACGCCGAGGCCGGCCGCCTGCTGCGCTGCCGCGATAAGACGCCCCTGCCGGTCAGGATGGTGGAATCCGAGGAGCAGTTCTACTACCACGAGACGCCGCAGGACATCCCGGAGAACCTGTTCTTCGCGCTGGAAGGCTGGATTCCCTTCTCCGACCTGATGCAGGTATTCGACAACGAGCTGGGGCTGTACCTGTCGGCGGACTACTACGTCGCGCCCATCTCCTACCGCAGTGAGCGGGAGTACCAGCGCGACCGCGACGAGTTCCTGGAAGTCTGTCGCCGGGGAGGCCTCGAACACTCCGTCACCGGGGAATGGACGCTGGACACCCCCTTGGGCCGCGCCTTCGCCGAGGCCGAGCCGGGAGTCAGCCGCCGCATCCTGGACGCCCGCAAGCACCTGCTGACCCGCCTGGACGAATGCGACGGGCCGGGCCACGATGCCGGGCTGGTGGTAATCAAACTCCACCGTCATTCCCGCGAAGGCGGGAATCCAGGGCCTTTCGGCAGATAACAACTTTCTATGAGCAGTAACTATGGACTTCCGCGAAGGCGGGAATGACGGGGTATTAAACCACGGTATAAACTTGCTGCATGAGACCTCGCCGACAGACTCCCGCCGCCCTGCTGCCCCGCATCCGGGCTTACGACTTCACGTCACACCCCGACTCCGGGCTGCGGGCCGAGTTCTCACGCCTGCAATCCCGGCCGGCGGACGTTGCAGCGGATAGCCTGCTGCCAGAATGCTTCGCCATCGTCGCGGAGGCGGTGGCCCGGCGGCTAGGACTCCGGGCCACCCGCGAGCAACTGCTGGCCGGAATCCACCTGTTCCGGGGTCGGGTGGTGCAGATGGACGCCGGGGAAGGCAAGACGATTGCTGCCGCCTTTCCCGCCGTGCTTCACGCCCTCATGGGCCATCCGGTTCACGTCGTCACCGCCAACGATTATCTCGCCGACCGCGACGCCAAGCTGCTCGCGTCGGTCTACCAGTCCTTCGGCCTCAGCATCGGCGCGGTGCTGCAACACACGGAGGAAGGGGAGCGGCGGCACGTCTACCGGCGCGACATCGTGTACGGCGCGATGCGCGAGCTGGGGTTCGACTACCTGCGAGACAACCTGAAGTCCGACCCAGCCCAGCGGGTACAGCGCGAGTTCGGCTTGTCCGGGGCCGTCGCCATCGTTGACGAAACAGACCACGCGCTGATAGACGAAGCCTTCACGCCGATGATCATATCCGGCAGCCCCGCGGGCAGCAGCCGAGCCGCCATCCGCGCTGACCGTGCCGTGGCGGAGATGATAAGGGCGCAGCAAGGGAAGGTCAGTGAATTAGCCTCCGAACTTGAATCGGCTGCCGGTATCAACCCATCCGTCATTCCAGCCCCATCCGTCATTCCCGCTTTCGCGGGAATCCACTTGCTGGCACGGCTCCTGCTGGCCCAGCCCGACGACCCCGTGCTGCAACAGCGCTTCTCCGCCAACCCTCGCAGCATCAGACGGGCATGGAGTATGGCGGAAGAACGCGACCCGGAACTGACCGACGGGCTGTATTACGCCATCCACCCCGGCAGTCGCTTCGTCACCTTGACCGAGAAGGGGCGGGAGTTCCTGGAGCAGCGATTGGGGCTGTTCTATGATGCTGGCGAGCTGGGTTCCACTCTGCCGGAGCGCAGCCTGCCGCTGATGGAGCAGCGGCGACGCGCCGGGCGTGTCGCCCGGACTCTGTCGCGCCGCTACGGCATGGGCAACCAGGTGCTCCAGTCCCTGCGCGCCCGCCTGCTGCTGAAGCGCGACGTGGACTACCTGGTGGACGGCGACGCCGTGGCGCTGATAGACCCGCACACCGGGAGACCCAAGCCTGACAACATCTACCAGCACGGCCTTCAGGCGGCTGTGGAAGCCAAGGAGGGTGTGACTGTGCGCCCGGACTCAGAGACGCTGGCCTGGATTTCCGTCTCCGGGTACGTCAGCCTGTACGGTCGTGTGTCCGGCATCACCGGCACCGCCGCGCCCGCCGCCGGGGAGTTCCGCCGCAAGTACGGGCTGGAGGTGGCGGTGGTTCCGCCGGTCAACCCACCGAAGCGGGCCAATCCGCTTCCCAGAGTGTTCCTGACCCGCGAAGACAAGATCGAGGCGGTGGCCGACGAAGTGGCAGCGCGTCACCGGATGGGGCAGCCCGTGCTGGCGGCAACGCGGACGGTGGAGCAGTCCGAAGAACTGAGCCGCGAGCTGACCGGCCGGGGAATCCCCCACCAACTGCTGAACGCGGTGACCACCCACGCCGAGGCCCGCATAGTCCGCGACGCGGGCAGGTTCGGCGCGGTCACCGTGTCCACGCCCATGGCCGGCAGGGGAACCGACATCGTCCTGGAACCGGGGCTGAACGCGCGCTTGGCGCAACGCTGTATTGAAGAGATTCACCGGCTGCTGACCCTTCGACAAGCTCAGGGGGGAGCGGGAGTGGTTGACGTAAGTTGTCTCTCAATTGACCAGGCTGCCATATTGAGGGCGGGTTTGGACGACTCTGGTGAGTTTCACACGGCGGACGGGCCAGATGGCGGGCTAAGAGTCACGCTGCGTGGCGGCGATAGCCGGGGCGAAACCCGCAGACTGGATTTCGCCCTGGGCCTGTGCGTCATCGGCACGGAGATTTACGACTCCCGGCGTGTGGAGCTTCAGCTTCGCGGCAGAAGCGGGCGGCAGGGTGAGTTCGGCCTGGCCCAGACCTTCCTGTCGCTGGAGGACCGGCTGGTCAACCTGGACGCCGACCGGATACTGAAGCTGTCCGCCTGCCGCCATACCGACGCCGCCGGGCGTGTCTGCTACGCCGGCCCGGAGGTGGCGCGGCGCATCGAAAGGCTGCAATCCGCCGCCGACCGGGAGGGCGAGGCCCAGCGCGGCCTGATGCAGGACTACGCTGCCGAGTTCGACCGCCAGATGAGTCTCTACCACCAGCGTCGCCAGGATGTCATTCTGAGCGCAGCGAAGAATCCAACCTCAATGCCGGAACTATGCCGGGAAACGGCGCGTCGAGTGGCGCCACGGCTGGCGGCGCAACACCTGGCCCTGGATGCCGATGACGACTACCCCCGGCGGTTCGAAAGTCTTGTTGAGGAAGCGCGGCTGGACTTCGGCGTGGACTGCTCAGGTTTGTACGGAACGGACTTGGCCCGGATGCCCGCGGAGTTGTCGGCGCTGTTCGTCGCCCGGCTGGAACAACAGGTGAGCCGGACGGGCGAGCGCGCTTTCCCGCGAGTGGCCCGGCTGCTCTGGCTGCAAGTGTGCGGCGAGCTGTGGCCCGCCCACATCGCCGGTCTGCGGGACTCGTTGGCCTCCCAGTTGTTGAGCAGCCTCAACCACAAGTCGGCGGTGGCGCAATTCATACGCCGCAGCAACGAAGCCTGGCACGAATACTGGGAGTTGGTGGACGCTGAGTTTCTCTCCCGCCTGATTGCCTTCCCCCTGTCGCCTCCGCCGGAAGAGCCGCCGGTGTCCGTCAGCCGTGAGACGGAGTTGCTGCTGGCCCATCAAGTTCCCTTCCCCTTGGGAGAGTCAGTCTGAGGGCGTCCCCAGCGGCAACCGGGAATGACGGCAGTACAGCCCGGCGGTTACAATAGCAACACCCCACCGGAGGGGAACCGGTATGGCGTGGCGAAAATTCAGGCTTGGCACTGCTCTGTCGTTAGGCGGCATCGTCGCTGCCGCGCCGCTGATTGCGGCCTGCGGCGGGAGCGAGCCGTCCTACCAGGACTGGGCCGCCACCGACGGGGCCGCCGGGCGCATCAACCTCGACGATGTGCAGCAAGCCTTCAAGAACTCCCAGAGCGCCACCGACTTTGAGCGGCGCGTCAACGAAATCTACGAAGGCGATGGCCTGGTCCTCATCCGCGCCAGGCAGGACGGTGAGACTCTGACCCTGGAGGGCTGGGAAGACCTGGACTCCGACAACACCATTGACGATACCAGGGACGACCTGCTTTTCACCATCGTCGAAAACACCGGCGGCGACTACGAAATGCGCGGCTACCACGCCAACAGCTACTACCACAGCTATTGGGGGCCGGGCGACTTCCTCTTCACCTACCTGCTTATCTCTGCCATCACCCCCCGGTTCGGCGGATACTACTACACGACGCCGCCCACCCGCGGGACGGAGATACGCAACCAGCGCACCACCTACCGCAACTCCTCGGCCTACAACAGCCAGGTCAACCGCAACGCCAGCTACAACTCCAGGCAGGCGTCCTTCGCCGGGTCCCGCTACCAGCAGTCCCGCAGCAACGTAAGCTCCAACCGCAGCAGCTACCAGTCCACTCAGAGAACCAGCGGTGCCTTCAAGACCAGCAGCACCGTAACCCGCACCAGCTCCGTCCGCTCCTCCTCGCGCAGTTTCGGCGGCTTCGGTGGGGGCGGCGCAATGCGGGTGCGGCGTAGGTTCTAGGCATCGGCGGCCCGACTCGAATGCTGGACGAAGGCCCCTTCACGCTCCAGGCCTGCCTAGTCGGCATGGCCCCGGATGACCTCATCCGGATGGAACTGCCAAGCGAATACCGCCGCCTGTCCCTGTCCGGCCTGCTGGACCGGGCCTTCCCCGGATCCCCTGAAGAACGCCAGGAAATCGCGGCGCAGTTCGACCCCGGCACTTGCAATTACCGAGCCAATCCCGATCTTCCCGAAATCTACGCCGTGTTCCTGGCCGCCTGCGATGAATGGCGCGACTGGCGCTGCGCTCTGCGGGCTACCTCTGCGGACGGAGCCGACGTTGACCTGTCGGCCCCTGTCTCCCGGCTAGTCGCGACTGACACGGACTCGCCGCTGCTGGCGCTGCGACTGGAGCAGCAGTACCGCGCCCTGGAATACGCCGTGCGCCACGGCTTCTGGCCCGACCGCTGGGCGCTGCTGGACTGGATGCGCTCGCTGACCGCCCTCTACTTCCTCGACAAGCACGAAGTCACTCTGGATTCCCTCTCCCTCCGGGGGAGGGTTAGGGTGGGGGCGTTATCCCACTCCGCTCCTGCGTTGCGCGATGCGCTGGCCTCCCTGCAATCCCAGGGCCTGATAGCCGCGACACCCCCGGAAAATCCCTCTCTCCCGGAGGGAGAGGATCAGGATGAGGACGTCCCGGGCGACGCGGCCCCCTACTCCATCACCCTGCTGGGACGCCGCTTCATCGCCGGGCTGCTGACCGAGACCGAGTCGCTGATAGACCAGTACGACCACTACAAGGACACCATGGTTGACCTCGACCGGGAGGCGGCGGAGTTCGACACCGGACGGGGCGCAGACCTGCGGGTGGCGGCGTTCCTTGCCGAGGGACTGGACCCCATCCGCGCCGTATTCCTGCTGCGGCTGTATGACGGTGCCTTCGATCACCGCCTCCGCGACTGGCAGGACGCCATCGAGGGAGAGGAGTTCTACGAGGGCATCCTGGAGCCCGTGGTCAACCGCGACGGGGCAACCCCCGAAGCCATGGAACTGGTCATCGAAAGCGGCCTCTCTTGGTTAGAGGAACAGCAGGAGCAGGCCCGCCGGGAGGCCGCCGAGCAGGAAATCCTGCGGCGGGTCGAGGGGGAGGGTGCTCCTTAGATAGCCATGAACAGGATAAGAGCGGAGCTTATGACCACTGCGCTTTCGATGAGGGCGACGCCGATGTTGTGGCCGCTGCCTATGACCTGGGATACCCGCACCGTGGGCAGTAGCACGAAGTCCACTAGCAGCCGCATCACGTAGAGCAGAGCAAAGCCCAGCACCCCGAAGACCAGGAAGGACGCGATGCTCTCCCCCCAGCCGAAGAAGGAGCCGAACACTGCCTTGAACATCACCAGCCCGATGGCTATCAGGTTGCCGCCTAGGGCGATGCCCGCCGCCGGGTTGTCGCGCTCGATTTCGTCGTGGATGTTGAAAGGCGTGGTGAACTCGTAGAACAGGGCGAAGGCAATCAGCAGGACCAACCCCATGCCGAAGAAGGCCAGGGTCACCAGGATTGCGTCCAGCTCGCCGTAGCCGGTATTGCCGCCCAGCGGGTTGACGATGAGCGAATTGGAATCGCCGGACACCGAGCCCGCAATCAGCAGGCCGGTGGCGACGTACATCCCGAACTCCGCAGCCCCGGCCCCGACATTTTGGTCTTCCACCACTTCCTTTTCCAGTTGGAACTTGTACAGGATCAGACGGTCGAACAGCACCCGCACCAGGTTCAGCGCCACGATTCCGCCCAGCGAGTACAGGAACACCCGAAGAACTTGCTCGCCCAGCTCCCGGTTGAAGCCGAAGCCGCCCGCCCCTGATATGTCGGACAACGACGCCCATCCGCCGGTGGGCGTCTGCCACAACGCCCCGAGGAAAATCAGGATGATGGCGATGAAGTAGCCGCTGAGCCGCAACGCCATGGCCAGGTTGCCCTTGTCCGCCACTTCCTCGTCCACCCGGTAGTGACGGGTCACGACGTCCTTGGCGAACTTTGCCAGGGCCAGCACGATCAGCCCCTCGACGACGAACACCAGCCCACGCGGGAAGGCTTGCAGCGAGTCTATGAATGATTCAATCATTATTCCTCGGGCTGGGATGTCTCAGGAGCCGGGGCGGCTGCCCTTGTAAAGGGTGATGCCGTCTGGAGAAATAACCTCGCTGAAAACCGTCTCGAAGGGACGCCCCTCCCCTTTGGTGATGGACAGGGTGTGGTCGCCCTCTTCGTTGAGGAAGTCCCACTGGTAGAAGCTCTCCCCCGGCCCGCGGCAGTCGCGGTAGAAGGTGACCTCGGAACTGGTGCGGTAGCGGTAATTGTCCCCTTCTATTTCCACGTAGTTATCTATGGAGTGCTCTTCATCGAGCTGGATGAGGTCGTCTTCACTGAGGCCGGTGACGCCGAGGCCTGTCGGCCCTTCGTCCGGTGTCATGGTTACGAAGAGATCTGCGCCGTCGGTCCAGTCAATCCAGATGCGGGTATCGCCGTCCACGCACAGCAGTTCATACCAGGTGTCCGAGGGGCTGACGTAACGGTGGATGCGCTCTATGTAGAAGTGACGGTACTCGTACTCCAGCAACATTCCGGCGAACATCAGCACGTCGCCCACCCGCGCCGCGCGGATGCTCTCGTCGGGTGGCGGCCCGGCGGGTTCCCGACGCTTCTTTCCCCGGCCAAACAGCGAGCGCAGCATACCCCTCCTGAGGCTTGTCGAATTCACCCTGAGCTTGTCGAAGGACTCAGGCGGTCATTCGCGACCGCGAATTGAGTGTACTCAGGCCGGGGATACAGGTCAATCTGGCGGCCGTTGTCTGAATCAGGATTTTCAGGATGGTAGGATTGGCAGGATATTCTCCCTCATCGTGTTCATCCTTTAATCCTGTAAATCCTGATTCAGACAAATTTGCGCTGGTTGCGGGAATAGGCGGAATTAGACTATGCTGGAACACAATAACCCAGCGCTGAATGTCTAAGGAGCCGATAATGAACTCCGGGCTGTTATTGTTGGTCGGGATAGTTCTGTTGCTTCTGGGACTCGCCATGCTGGCCGGATGGTTCGACTGGCTGCTCCGGGTGGGGGGAGTTATCCTGGTTGTCATAGGCGTCATCGGCATCATTATCGGGCTGGTAAACGTGTTCGGCGGCAGGAATCGCAGTACGGGCCGCTTCTGACCCGCGCTTGGAGGAACTCCCTCACCCTGACCCTCTCCCAGGGAGAGAGGGAACTGCTAATCAGGAGGGACGCATCATGGGGATGCTCTCACGGATGTCCACCATCGTTAAATCCAAGATGAACCGCATTCTGGACAATGCGGAAGACCCTCGGGAAACGCTGGACTATTCCTACGAGAAGCAGCTTGAGATGCTGCGCAACGTGAAGCGCGGCGTCGTCGAGATGGTGGCGGCCAAGCGGCAGATACAGCAGCAGGCCGACAAGGTGCGGGAGAACATAGACCGTCTGGACCGCCAGTCCGAGCAGGCCCTGGACGCCGGTCGCGAAGACCTGGCCCTGCTGGCTCTGGAGCGCAAGCACGCCGCCGTGCTGGAGCTGGAGGGGCTGGATGAGCAGATTGCCGGCATGGAGCTGGAGCAGGAGAAGCTCACCCAGGCCGAGCAGCGGCTCTCCGCCAAGGTGTCCGCGTTCCGAAGCAAGAAGGAAGTCATCAAGGCCCAGTACACCGCCGCCCAGGCCCAGGTGCGCATCGGCTCGGCCCTTTCCGGCATCTCAGAGGAGATGGGCGATGTCGGCCTCGCCGTTGAGCGGGCGGAGACCAAGACCGAGAATATGCGGGCCCGCGCCAGCGCCATTGACGAACTGGCCAACGCTGGGGTGCTGGAAGACTTCACCGGCAACAGCAAAGACGACATAACCCGCGAGCTGGAGAAGATGTCGGTCAGCTCCAGCGCCGAGAGCGAACTGGCCGCCCTGAAAGCCCGCCGCGCCGGGGGACAGCAGTGATAGTCCGCATCAGTTCCGAGGGGCAGTACAACCTCCCCGGCTCCCACATAGACCGGCTCAACGAGATTGACAACGCGCTGGTCGAGGCGGTGGAAGCCGAGGACCAGCCCGCTTTCGAGACGCTGCTCAAGCGGATGCTGGACCTGGTGCGGGAACACGGAGAACCCGTTCCGGTGGACGAACTTCTGGAATCTGACCTCATCCTCCCCGAACCCGACCTGACCCTCCGCGAAGCCGAGGAACTCTTCGTAGGCGAGGGCCTCCTGCCGGGGTAGGGGCGAAGGGTTGCCTGCTTCAGAGTGGTAGCCCTTACCAGCATTTCACCCTCACTCCAACCTTCTCCCTCTCTTCGACAAGCTCCGGGTGAGAGGGAGAACCAAAGGGTTGAATCCACCTACGCAGCCGGGCGGAAGTAGGGCACGCTTATCTGGTCGGTGGCACGCTCGAAGGTTACTTCGACAGGCATACCGATGGTGACGTCGCTGGGGTTGCATTCCACGATGTTGGTGAACATTCGCACGCCCTCTTCCAGCTCCACGAGGGCGAGGACGTAGGGGCCCTGGTCGAAGCCGGTGGTGCGGTTCTGGTAGGTTACGGTGTAGGTCCAGACGGTGCCTTTGCCGCTGGCCTGTACCCAATTCGGCTGTTCAGTCCAGCAGTGGGAGCAGATGCCCCGGGGGTAGAACTGGTACTCGTCGCACTTGTCGCAGTGCTGAATGAGCAGTTGGCCGCGGCGGCAGGCGTCCCAGTAGGCGCGGGTCTCGCCGACCACGGTGGGCAGGGGCTTGTTCCATTCGGGCATTGTTAGCCTCTCCTTAGAAGGTGTGGGACAAGAGTTTTCACCCTCACCCTAACCCTCTCCCTCAAGGGAGAGGGAATTGCTGGCCGTTAGTCCCTCCCCAATATGACGGTGCCACCGCTGTGGCGGGAGCCCAGCGCGCCGCCGGTGCCGTGGCACAGGGCAATCTTGCAGTCGGGCACCTGGCGCGGGGTACCCTCGAACTGGTGGCGGAGCTGGCGGGTGGCCTCCATCAGCAGGAAGATGCCGCGCATCCCCGGATGGTTGGACGACAGCCCGCCGCCGTCGGTGTTGATGGGCAGCTTGCCGCCAATCTTCAGCGCGCCGTTGCTGACGAACTGGCCGCCCTCGCCCTTCTCGCAGAAGCCGAGGTCTTCCAGCGTTTCCAGCACAGTGACGGTGAAGGAATCGTAGATCATTGCCATGTCTATGTCGTCGTGGGTGACGCCAGACCCGGCGAAGGCCGGTTCGTGGCTCTGCTTGGCGGCGATGTAGATGAGGTCGCGCTTGCCCGCGCCTTGATGGGCCACCGCCTCGCCGGTGCCCAGCACCCATACCGGGGTGTGGCGACAGTTGCGGGCTACTTCGGGAGAGGCGACGACGACCGCGCCGCCGCCGTCCGTGATGACGCAGCAGTCGTTCAGGCGCAGGGGTGACGAGATGACACGGGAGCGCATCACGTCCGCGACGGTTATCTCGTCGCGGAACAGGGCCTCGGGGTTCATCGAAGCGTGGTGACGCACGGCCACGGCAATCTCTGCCAGTTGCTCGAGCGTGGTGCCGTAGAGGTGCATATGCCGCTGGGCAATCATGGCGTAGAGGCCGACGGTGGTGAGACCGTACAACTCCTCGAAGCTGTCGGGCGATGGGTCGAGGCGCGGGTGCCCGAAGCGTCCAACGCCGCCGGTGCCCACAGACACGCCGCCGGAGCGGGCCAGAGTGGCGTAGGTGATGACGGCGACGTTGATGCGCCCGGCGTGGATGGCGTTGAGGGCGTGGGCCAGGTGAAACTCGAAGGAGCCGCCGCCGACGGTGGTGTTGTCCACGTGCTTGGGGTACATATTCAGGTAGTCGGCGAGGTTCAGGCCGCTGTTGCGCACCGACATGGACGCGGTGAACAGACCGTCAACGTCGGACTTGGATAGCCCGGCGTCCTCCAGCGCCTTGATGATGCTCTCGCCCTGAATCTGGAGCTCGCTCTTGTCGGGAGCGTAGCGGGTGACGTGTTCGTGGACGCCGACGATGGCGGCGGCCCGTCTGAGGTCAACCATGGGAAGGATACCTCCGGGAGTGGTTGGGGTGAGACTGCCAGTCTCAAAAGCGTGGAGCCATTATCACCGAGAGGCTACTGCAACACAAGGCTGGAGTCGAAGGGAGGTTGCTGTCAGTCACACCGCCGGAGAGTCCGACGCCCTTTCAGTCCGTTCCACGAAGGGGTTTATCACCCGAACTCCATCGTAGTCCTGCTGGTGGCTCATGTCTTCCGAGTAGACCGCGTCGCAACCCAACATCATTGCAGCGGCCAGGATGGCGGCATCCCAGTAGGAGAGGCCGTAGCGGTCACAGAGTTCCGTGGCCCTATGAAAGACTTCAGTTGTGACTGGCTGCACCGGCACTTCCGCGAACCGATCTATGAAATTGAGGGCTTCCTGGCGGCTCAGCCTGTTGGGGCGACGACTGCGGGTGGCTTGGTAGTAGAACTCTTGCAGGACTTGCACAGAGAGGACAAGGTTATCCCTGTCGGCGAGAACTTCAAGGGCCCGGTCTCGCTTGAGGGCATCTGCCGGATCTGGGCTTACGGCATAAATTAAGATGTTGGTGTCAGCGAGACGCACCGCGCTGATACATCTCCTCTCTGGTCAGTCTGTCGGAAGCTGAAATCCCTATTCCCTTCCGCTTAAATTCCTCTGTTATCTCCATCAGCTCTCGCCGGTGCTTTTCGCTTTTAGTTTCCCTCTTAGATTCAGGAGGACTTTGCAGCAGGGCAGTCAACAACTCTCTCATCATCGCAGAAACCGTGGTACCTGTTTCGGCGGCTCTTATCCTTGCCAGTCTATGGGTCTCGTCGTCGACCGTTACGCTGATTGTTTTCATGGGCATCCTCGAGTAAATCACTATTTTGTGATTTTGTGTCCCTGCAATATACCCTGATGATGATGTTCACTCAAGGCCAATCGCCAGGGCTGCTATCTACGGCCATGCCGGCTTCACCCAGCTTGTTGACAGTTCGCCGTTACCGACGGATGCGCTGGTGTTGTATAGTATCCACGTCAGTTCCAGAAACGGAAACATAGGAGAGGGGAGATGCTTGCGATTCTTGGGGGAACCGGGCCGGAGGGCAAGGGGCTGGCGCTGCGGCTGGCTCTGGCCGGGGAAGAGGTGATGATTGGTTCGCGCAGTACGGAGCGGGGCGCGGCGGCGGCCGCGGAGATGGCCGAGGGCGCGCCGGGGGCCAGCATCTCAGGCGCCGACAACGCCGGGGCCGCAGCCGCGGGCGATGTGGTGTTCCTGGCCTTTCCCTACGAGGGGCAGCGTCCGGTGCTGGAGGAGCTGGCCGGTTCGCTGGACGGCAAGATCGTGGTCAGCGTCATCGCTCCCATGGCCTTCGAGCGGGGCAAGGGAGCCAGGGCCGTGGAGGTGGAGGCCGGGTCCGCCGCCGAGGAGGCGCAGGAGATTCTGCCGGGAGCGCAGGTGGTGGCCGCCTTCCAGAACGTCAGCGCCGAGGAGCTGATGGACCCACAGGTGGACATGGAGGGCGACGTGGTGGTCTGCTCGGACCACGCCGACGCCAAAAAGCTGGTGATGGGACTGGCGAACAAGATTCACAGCCTGCGCGGCATTGACGGCGGGGCGCTGGCCAACGCCAAGTATGTCGAGCAGGTAACGCCGATGCTGGTCAACATCAATCGCATTTACAAGACCCACGCGAGCATCAAGATAACCGGGGTGTAATGAGGGTGGATGTCAATTAGGTTTTCACCCCCATCCTAACCTTCCGCCATCAAAGGGGAAGGGACTATTGAGGAACGCCCTCACCCTAACCCTCTCCCTCTGGGAGAGGGAACCGTAAGGAGGAAAGTATGCCGCGATTCCCCATCGACATTAACAGCGCCGAAGGGCAGGCCGCAGTCCAGGGCCAGTGGCGTTACGCCGAAGGATACATCCCCGGCGAAGCGAACTACGGACTTGGCGAGCGGGCCGAGGGTAGCCCCTGCCGTATGCCGGACTACGACGACTCGGGCTGGGAGGTCTGCGCGGACACCAGCGCATGGGCAAGGTTCGGCGGCGACTACGTAACCGGGTTCTCTTTCGTCTGGTACCGCATGACGCTCACCATCCCTGAAACGGTGGGCGGGCGCGACGTGCGTCGCACGCGGCTGCTATTCGAGACCTGCGTGGACGACTATGGCGAAGTATGGATTAACGGCGAGTGCAACCGGGAGCGGGGTACTGTCGAGGGATTCAACCGCCCACAGCGCGTTGAGGTCGCCAACAACCCCAACCCCGGCGACCAGTACACTATCGCCATCCTGGCCGCCAACGGGCCGTTGGGTGCTCCCGGCGGTGGCGTGTTCGTCCGCTACACCAACCTGAGCTTCGAATGGCGCGACGACGATCCGTAGGCTAAGGCGCTTCCTTGTTCTTGATGGGAGATTTGATTGGGAGGCGGCGCAAATGGCCCGCCTGAGGTTCGTTCACGCCGCCGACCTGCACCTGGACAGCCCGTTTCGCGGGATTCGGAGCGAAGCGCCGGAGTACGTGGCGGATTCGTTGCGCCGCGCCACCTTCGACGCCTACGAAAATATCGTCGCCCTGTGCCTGCGGGAGCGGGTGGACGCCCTGCTGGTGGCCGGTGACGTCTACGACGGAGCTGACCGCAGCCTGCGGGCGCAGTTGAAGTTCGTGGACGGATTGACCCGGCTGGACGCGGCGGGCCTCCGCTCCTTTGTCTGCCACGGCAACCACGACCCGCTGGACGGGTGGGAGGCGCGTCTTTCCCTGCCGCCGGGCTGCGTCCGCTTCGGGCCTGAAGTGACCGGCGAGCCAGTGTTTGCCGATGAGCCGGAGCGAGCGACGGTGTACGGAGTAAGCTACCCCACGCGGGAGGTGCGCGAGAACCTGACGCCGCTCTTTACTCAGGCCTCGCTGGATGGCGGGTTCGGCATCGGCCTGCTTCACGCCAACGTGGGCGGCAATTCCAACCACGACTCCTACGCCCCATGCTTTGTTACCGATCTGGCTGAAACCGGCCTGGATTACTGGGCGCTGGGGCACGTCCATACCCGTCAGGTGCTGCGACAGGAACGGCCTACCGTCGTCTACCCCGGGAACCCGCAGGGACGCCACCCCCTCGAAACCGGCGAGCGCGGCGTCTACCTGGTGGAGGTGGACGACTACGGCGCGGTCAGCCTGGACTTCCACCCGGTGGACGTGGTGCGCTGGGAAACGCTGGAAGTGGGCGTCGCGGGACTGGAAGCCGAACAGGAACTGATTGACGCCATAGACTCTGCCGCCGCTTCCTGCGCCGAATACGCCGAGGGCCGCTCCGTGGTGTTCCGGCTGACACTGGCCGGTCGCGGGCCGCTGCACCGCTGGCTGCGCAGCGCCGGAACGGTGGAAGAGTTGCGGGAGCGCGTCAACGAACGGTACGCCCCTTCGACAAGCTCAGGGCAAGCGTGGTTGTGGTGCGAGCGGATTCAGGCGAACACGGCGTCGCCGGTGGACCGCGAGCAGGTGGCGCAGCGGGAGGATTTCGCAGGCGACCTGGCCCGGCTCGGCGGTGAACTGCGGGGAGACCCTGCTGCCTTGGGCGAGTTGAGGGATGCCCTGCGGGTGCTGTATGCCAATTCCAACGCCGCGCCGTATCTGCGGAACCACTTGCCCTCGGACGAGGAACTGCTGGAACTGCTGGCCGCCGCCGAGGACGAGTGCCTGGCTTCTTTGGTGCACGAAGAGGACGAAGGGTGAGGATCGAAGAGCTGTACCTGGACGGCTTCGGCCACTTCCACCAGCGAGGCATCGGCCCACTTTCCGGGCCGGTCACGGTTTTCTACGGCCCCAACGAGGCGGGCAAGAGCACCACGCTGGCCTTCATCCGGGCCGTCCTGTTCGGATTCCCGGCCCGGTTCAACAGCCACTACCCGCCGCTGGCCGGGGGGCGGCACGGCGGGCGTATCACGGTGTCGGACAGCGCCGGGGCGGTCTGCGGCGTAGAGCGGTACGCCGGAGCGCGGGGCGGGCTGAGCATCACCACGCACAACGGTCCGGCCTCCAACGCCGACGCGCTGTTGCAACGCCTCACCGGCAACGCCACCCCTGACCTGTTCCGCAACGTGTTCGCCTTCAGTTTAGACGAACTGCAAGCCGCCGCGTCGCTCAACGATTCCAGCGGAGTGATATACAGCGCCGGGCAGGGTGCGCCCGGGCTGCCCGCGCTCAGGAAGTCGCTGGGCGACAACAGGAGCCAGATTTACCTTAGCCGGGGCAATGTCCAGAAAGTGCCAGCCCTGCTGAAGGACCTCCAAGCCGTTGACGCCCAACTGCGGGCCATCGAGGGCAATTCGGGCCGTTACGGGGCGCTGACAGCCCGCAAGTCGGAGATTGACTCGGAGTTGCAAGACGCCGATGCCGAGTTGCAACGTCTCGGCGCCCAGCGATCAGAAATCCAGAGCCTGCTCAATGGGTGGGATGACTGGGTGGCGCTATCGGACTGCGAAGGGCAACTGCGGGATATGCCCCAGTACACAGACTTCCCGGATAACCCCATAGCCCGGCTGGACAGCCTGGAGGAGCGGGCGCGGTTGTTCCGGGAGGAGCGGGATGAGGCCGCCGGGCAACTGCGCAGGGCGGAGGAAGCTGCAGCCGCCGATATCCCCGGCGAGGACTTGTTGTATGACGCGGCGAGCATCGAAGCCGTCCGCCGCGCCCGCAGCAGCTTGGATAACTCCGTCCGCGACCTGCCGGAACGACAGGGAGAACTGCGAGGGCTGGAGGCCGACTTCGACAGAAACCTGGCCGACCTGGGCCACCAGTGGGACGAGGACGAACTGCAAGCCTTCGACACGTCGCTGGTGGTGAGGAACCAGGTGGACGGCTGGAAGGAACGGATAGACGAAACCGGCGAGCGCGCCCAGCAGGCGCAGTTCCAACTGGCCCAGGAACGGCGGACGCTACAGGGCCACCAGGCGGAAACGCAGGAAGCGCGGGACAAGCTGCCGCCGGAACCGCCGTTGAACGCTGCTGCATTGACGCAACGGCAGGACGCGCTACGCACGTCGCGGGGCCGGCTGGGCGAGTATGAGCGGCAGCGCCAGAGCCAAGAGACCCTGCACGGCCAGTTGAACGCCCTGACTGTCGCCCAAGAAACGCCGGAAAGGAATTCGGGGCGTATCAGCCTCCTGCCAATCATTGCGCTTGTGTTGGCCGGGGCTGTCCTGGCGGTGGCGGGAATCCTGTTCGGTGGTGGGGCGCTGATTGTGGGTATTCTTTGTGGGCTGGTTTTGCTGGGCGCAGCCGTAATGCTGTGGTTTATGAGAAGGCCAACACCGTCTGCCGCCCCGTCGCCAATGGCTCGAACGTTAGGCCAACAGGCTGCCGATGCGGAAAAGGAGACTGAAACGGCCCGTCAATCGCTGCTGGACTCGGCTGCTGCCTTGGGCTTGGACGGGCAGCCTGACGTTGCCGCGCTCGACTCGGTGGAGGCGCGTCTGGACGCCTCCCGCAACGCGCTGGACGCCTGGAACGCCGCCAGAGCGCGGCTGGAGGATGCGTCGCGGCGGGAGAAAGTGCAGGAACAGCGGCTGGAAGCAGTGGTGCGGGAGAGCGAAGCTTCGGATGCAGCGGCTCAGGAAGCGCAACGGGAATGGCGGCAGTGGTTGCGGGAGCGGGGGCTGGACGAGACGCTGACGCCCGATGCGATGACCACGTTCATCGCCCGTGTGGAAACGGCCCGTAGCTCGCTGTCGGAAGCCCGCCGGATGCGCGACCGGGTGGCGGCCATCGAGTACGACATCCAGGAGTTCCGGGAGCAGGTGGAGCCTCCGGCGGCGCGACATGGGCTGCCGTTGCCTCCCAACGACCACCGGCAACTGGCGCGGGTGGCCGACGAACTCATCCAGCGGCTGGAGGAAACGCAAACGGCCTTCTCCGGCCGGGAACGGGCAAAGGAGCAGACGGAGGAAACCCGGCAACTGCTGGAAAGCCGGGAGCGTCGCTTGCAGTCTGCGGAGGAGGAGCTGGCGGCGCTGCTGGCCGTGGGCGGCGCGGACGACGCCGAGGACTTCCGCCGCCGGGCGCGGCAGCACGAGGAGCGGCTGGAGCTGGAGCGGCGGCGCGAGGAACACCGCCGCAACCTGAAGTGGCTCAGCGGCCCCGGCCAGCGTTTCGACGCTTTCCGCGAGGCCCTGGCAGAGGCTGACCCCAACCGGCTGGGCGACGAGTCGGCCCGGCTCTCGGAGCTTCACGCCGAAGTAGATGCCAAGCGCAATACCCTGCGGGAAGAGCGGGGCGGCATAGACACTGAACTGGCGCAGCTCACCGGTGAAGAGGAATCGTCGGCCCTGCGCATCCGGCGCAGTACGCTGGAAGAGCAACTGAGGGAACACGCCCGGGAGTGGTCGCGGCTCACCATCGCCGAGGCGCTGCTGGAAAAGACGCGGCAGAAGTTCGAGCAGGAACGCCAGCCCAGCGTCATCCAGTACGCCGAAAAATTCTTCTCAGGCGTAACCGGGCAGCGATACCAGCGGCTCTACGCGCCCATCGGGGAGCAGACGATAACGGTGACCGACGCTGCCGGCGCCAGCAAACAGCCTGCCGAACTGAGCCGGGGCACGCGCGAGCAGCTATACCTGGCGCTGCGGTTCGGCCTGATACGGGAGTTCGGGGAGCACGCAGAGCGTCTGCCGGTGGTGGTAGATGAGGCGCTGGTCAACTTCGACCCGGAGCGCGCCCGCCTGGCCGCCGAGTCCTTCGTCCAACTGGCCGAGACCAACCAGGTGCTGGTCTTCACCTGCCACCCGTCCACCGCCGATATGTTCGCCGACGCCGCCGGGGCGCAGGTGGTGGACATCAGCGGATAGATCGCGTAGGGGCGGGTTTCAAACCCGCCCTTACAATGGGTCGCATCAAGGGAACCCCGGCGCCTAGTCTTCCGGTGGCCACTTGGTGCCGCCCACGGCGGGGCGGTCTGACGCGGACAGTTGCAGACCGGCGTCCACAACGTCGCGGAACTCTTGCAGTATGACTTCCGCCCAGTCCTGGGCGTGGGAGACGCGGTGGGCCATGCGGCGGCCGCGGCGGCGCTGGCGCTGGGCGGCCTCTTCCAGTCCCTCGGTGTCGCGGTTGATGGCGTCGTCCATGTCGTCAATCTGCGGCACCAAGCCGTTGGCCGTCTCTATGAAACGGGCTATCTCGTTCATGTCGCCGTCCAGCGCCACGAAGATGGGCACCGTTCCGGCACGGTGCTCAGGCAGGAAGGTGTCGGCCAAGGGAACGTCGTCGTCGCGGTTGAACACTTGCAGGTTTAGGTTGGGAGTGCTGTCGGCCAGCCGCAGGATGACCGGCGTGGTGCTGACGGCGTCGCCGCACCAGTCGGCGGTGAACACGGCCAGGTTGACGGGATTGCTCAGGCCGTTCACCCACTCGGTGGCGTCGGAGGGGAGATCCACCGCGTTGTAGATTTCCACGAAGGGGTCCTTGTTGACCTTAATCTGGTCCATGTACTCTTGGGTGGCCGAGGGAGACTGTGTCCAGAACCTTCGAGTTGGTGGTGACCCTATGATACCATTGAGGAAGGATGGAGAATGGGTCTCACGCAAAGCGATTTTGGGGAAAGGCGGATCGCCAGGATC
>VXOI01000055.1:0-7217 GCA_009840175.1 Chloroflexota bacterium
CATGCGTCAGGGAATGCGCTGGGACTGGGAGACCTTCCCGGAATACATGGACAGCTTGGACAAGCAGGGCCTCGGCGTCAATGTCGGCTGTCTGGTGCCCTTCTCACCCCTGCGCGGCTACGTCCTGGGCATGATCCCTGCCCGTGAGCGCACCTCGGTCACCGAGGACGAGCTGAACCAGATGAAGCAGATTCTCCACGAGGCGATGCAGGCCGGCGCATTCGGTCTGTCCGCCGACAAGAATCTGGAAGACCGTCCCGAGGACGGAAGCTGGCTGCCCAGCCACGTCGCCTCCCGCGAGGAGTTCCTGGCCCTCTCCCAAGTTCTCGCCCAGTTCGGCGTGGGACACATCGGTTGGACTATCGGCATATCCGACGACCGCCCGGCGCAACGGGATATGCTGGCCGAAATGGTGCGGATGAGCGGACGCCCGCTGCACGTCATACTCGGCGACGAAGAAGGCTACCAATGGCTCAAGGAAGTCCGCGAGGAGGGCCTGCCCGTCATCGCCCAGGAAACGGCGGTTCCCGTCATATCCGAATTCAAGCTGTCGGAGTACAACCTGTTCGACTACATGCCCAACTGGGTGCAGCCGCTGGTCGGCACCAAGGAAGAGCGCATCGCCAAGCTGTCCGAGGACGGCGTGCGTGTGGGCATGAAGCGCGACGTTATCGAGCGCCCGCACCCGCGCACCGACTGGGCGCAGGTTCAGGTTGTCGAGGTTGCCCAGGAGCGCAACCTGAAGTACGAGGGCCTGAGCATCGCCGACATCGCCGCCGCCGAGGGCAAGGAACCGCTGGACGCTTTCCTTGACATCGCCCTCGATGAGGATCTGGAGACCGAATTCGCCCATCCCGCCGGCGGGCGCGGCGACAACGATCACGAGTACATCTCCAGCCCCTTCTCGCACATCTCAGTTTCCGACGGCGGCGCGCACACCCGCTTCCTGGTCAACAGCATCTGGCCGGTTTACTTCTTGGGCCACTGGATCCGGGAGAAGAACCTGATGAGCCTGGAGCAGGCGCACCAGAAGATGAGCGCCCTCCCCGCCTGGTTCTCCGACATGAAGAACCGCGGCACCCTGCGCATCGGCGACTTCGCCGACATCATGATTTACAACATTGACGAGCTGGGCCTGCTCTACGACAAGCCCCAGTTCGCCACCGACTTCCCCGGCGGGGAGAAGCGGCTGGTCCAGATGCCCACCGGCATCCGGTACATCCTGGTCAACGGCAACGTGACCTTCCAGGAGAACGAATGCACCGGCGCCCTGCCCGGCAAGCTGCTCCGCAGCTACGACCAGGTCGGCTAACCCCCTCGTGTTCCGGCAACCACTGGCCCCGCCGAGCGTGGCGGGGCCTATTCTTTTCTGTGCAGCAAAAATGCTTAACAGAATATGAATATATAACTGATTTCGTAACACTTGTGGCGAATTACTGCCGAAGTTTGACACGAAATTGCGCGGGGTCTAAACTGCGCTGAACCTGATTCAAGTATGGCTGGAAGATAGCATTTCGATGAGGGAGGCAGTGAAATGCCAGAGTTTGACCTTGTAATCCGTGGTGGCACCGTAGTTGATGGCACTGGCATCCCGCGCGTCCGCGCCGATGTGGGGATCAAGGACGGTCGGGTGGCGATGATCAGCGGTCGCATCAGCAGTGGTGGCGCGAAGGAGTTGGACGCCAGCGGCTGCATCGTGGCCCCGGGCGCCATAGACCTGCACACCCACTACGACGCGCAGCTTAACTGGGACCCCTATGCCTCGCTGTCCGGCTGGTTCGGCGTTACGTCGCTCACCGTCGGCCAGTGCGGCTTCGGTTTTGCGCCCACCCGCCCCGATGACCGCGACCTGAATATGCGGATGATGAACCGCATCGAGGCCATTCCGCTGGAGTCCATGCGTCAGGGAATGCGCTGGGACTGGGAGACCTTCCCGGAATACATGGACAGCCTCGACAAGCAGGGTCTCGGCGTCAACGTGGGCTGCCTCGTCCCCTTCTCGCCCCTGCGCGGCTACGTGTTGGGCATGATCCCGGCCCGCGAACGCACCTCGGTCACCGAGGACGAACTGAACCAGATGAAGCAGATTCTCCACGACGCCATGAAGGCCGGCGCATTCGGCATCTCGGCAGACAAGAACCTGGAAGACCGCCCGGAGGATGGAAGCTGGCTGCCCAGCCACGTCGCCTCCCGCGAGGAGTTCCTGGCTCTGTCGCAGGTGCTGTCCCAGTTTGGCGTAGGGCATCTCGGCTGGACTATCGGCATATCCGACGACCGCGCCGGGCAACGGGATATGCTGGCTGAAATGGTGCGGATGAGCGGGCGACCGCTTCACGTGGTGCTCGGCGACGACGAGGGCTACAACTGGCTGGAACAGGTGCAGGCCGAAGGACTGCCCGTGCTGGCTCAGCTTGGGCCAGTACCCACCATCTCGGAGTTCAAGCTCTCGGAGTACAACCTGTTCGACTACATGCCGCACTGGGTGCAGCCGCTGGTCGGCAGCAAGGAGGAGCGCATCGCCAAGCTCTCCGAGGAAGGCGTGCGCGTCGGCATGAAGCAGGACGTCCTTGACCGTCCGCACCCCAGGACTGACTGGACGAGGCTACAGGTTGTAGAAGTGGCCCACGACCGCAACCTGAAGTACGAGGGCCTCAGCATTGCTGACATCGCCGAGGCCGAGGGAAAGCACCCGCTGGACGCCATGCTGGACATCGCCCTCGACGAAGACCTCGAGACCGAATTCGCCCACCCCTCCAACAACCGGGGCGATGACGTCACTGCCGAAAGGTTGAAGAGCCCCTACGTCCACATCTCCGTGTCGGACGGCGGCGCCCACACCCGCTTCCTGGTCAACAGTGTCTGGCCGGTCTACTTCCTGGGCCACTGGGTCCGCGACCGGGAGTTGATGTCGCTCGAACAGGCTCACAACAAGATGAGCGCACTGCCCGCCTGGTTCTCCGACATGAAGAACCGCGGCACCCTGCGGATAGGCGACTTCGCCGACATCATGGTCTACAACATGGACGAACTGGGCTTCCAGTATGATAAGCCCCAGTTCGCCACCGACTTCCCCGGTGGTGAGCGGAGGCTCATCCAGAAGCCGACGGGAATGCGCTACATCCTGGTCAATGGCACGGTAACATTCGAGGACAACGAATGCACCGGCGCCCTGCCCGGCAAGCTGCTCCGCAGCTACGACCAGGTCGGTTAGCATCGGCGGATGCTCCCAACAGATATATCCAGACATCAGCCACCCCGAAGTTTGAGTGGCAGGAGGATGGAATAGCTGTAGGGCGCTAAGAGAAAACCGGGGTCTGGAGAGCGGCGTCGCCTAGCCGTGGCGTCGCTCTCCTTTTTTGTTGCGCCAGCATCCGAAATGGCCTTGAACGAAAGGGGTGAGCTATGCCGCCAGCAATGAGAGCGGGAAGGCATAGAACTCTTTGGCGGTCAACAGCAGCTTGAGTAGGTTTTCCCGCAATCAGAGCTGGGGATCTACGTCTTCTGGGCCCGCAGGGACTATACCGCCATTATGTGGTATCCCGCGTCCACTGGTATGACCGTGCCAGTAATGCCACTCGACAATCCACTACACAGGAACAGGGCGGTCTGAGCCACTTCTTCCACCGTGATGTTGCGCTTCAGGGGAGATCTCTCGGCGTGGGCGTGGCGCATATCCCTGAAACCGCTGATGCCCCTCGCAGCCAGGGTCTCCAGGGGGCCGGCGGATATGGCATTGACACGGATGTTGGCAGGCCCCATTTCAGCCGCCAGTTGACGAACCGAGTGCTCCAGGGCTGCCTTGGCCGATCCCATTACGTTGTAGCCCGGGTATACCCGCTGCGAGGCGTCGAAGGTCATGGCAACCACGCTGCCGCCGTCCCTCATCAGCGGCGCAGCGTGCCGCACCAGAGGAAGCAGTGAATAAGCGCTGACTTCCATAGCCACCCGGAAGCCGTCGCGTCCAGTGTCCACGAAGCGGCCGCTCAGGTCTTCGCGGTTGGCGAAGGCAATGCTGTGAATCAGAAAGGAAACTTCGCCGAACTCCCGCTCAAGCGACCCGAAGACCTCTTCGATTTGCGCGTCGTCCGTGGCGTCGCACGGTAGCAGCAATGAGTTTTTCAGAGTCCCCGCCAGGCGTTCCACCCGGTCCTTGAGCCGTTCGCCCTGGTAGGTCAGGGCCAGCCTTGCGCCCGCGCCGGAAAGGGCCTGCGCGATGCCCCAGGCGATGCTCCGCTCGTTGGCCACGCCAAACACGATGCCATTCTTGCCGGAGAGGTCTATGGAAACCACGCGCGCTTCTCCTATCCTTCCATCCCGTCATTCCCGCGAAAGCGGGAATCCATTGTCTTATTGCAAATAGCAGCCCCGCCTTTAACTGACCGTGTGGATTCCCACAAAAGCGGGAATGACGGTTAAGCGAATTGTGGGGCGATGCGGTCCAGGAAAACGTCGAGCTGACGCTCCGGGTCAAAGGTTGCCAAGCGAACTATCAGCGTGTCCGCGCCTGACTCGGCGTAGGCGGCCATCCGGTCGGCCACCTGCTGTACTCCGCCGAAAGGCCCCCATCGGGTTCCCCAGATGTTGGCGCCGTAGTAGCGCATCAGCCAGTCCTCGGCGTCGGCTTTGGCTGCCGACTCGTCCTCATCAAGGTTGACCGTAAGGTAGAACACGTTCTCCCGACGGGTGGTGTCTCGGCCATATTCCTCGGCCTTGGCATCCACCTGGGCGATTACCTCGGCAAACTCCGCCGGGGTGTCTGAAATGGCGATGATGCCGTCGCCAACCCGCGCCGCGCGGTCTATCTGGGCCTGCTGTCTGGCCCGGTGATGAGTGGCAAGCAGCCAGGGGATGCCATCGGACTGAGTGGCAGCCGGCAGCATGGTGACCGAATCAAGGGAGAAATGACGCCCCTCATGGCTGTGGGGTTGGCCCGGCCCAAGACCCTTGGCAATTTCCACGATCTCTTCGAACCTGCGAGCGCGCCGCTTGGGGTCAACCCCTGCGGCGTCCCATTCGCCGCGCTGTTCATCGTTGAAAGCGCCGCCGACCCCTGCGCCGATGATCAGACGCCCTCCCGAAATCAGGTCCACTGTCGCCATCGTCTGCGCCATCAGGACGGGATGACGAAGCGCAGGGAGCAGGACAGCGGTGCCCAGACGTACCCGGCTGGTATGCGCGGCAAGGGCGCCCAGCGTAGCCAGCGGTTCCAGGCGGGGCTTGGCGACCAGGCTGTCGCCCACCCATACCGAGTCCAGTCCGGCTTCTTCGACACGCACCGCCATTCGGAAGACGCGGTCAGCATTGGAAGGCTGTTCTCCCCGCAACAGGATTCCCCTCGTTGGAAGCAGCACGCCGAGCTTCGGGTTGTTTTCACTCATACTTCCGCCTATTTGTAGTCCGCGATACCAGGTATTCAGGAATTGAGCCTGATTGAACGTTTCATACTCGGATATGACTAATTCCGTTCACGAGGCCTGGCAGCTATTTCATCAGGCGCTCCAGCAGGCCGGGCTCGATGTGCTGGTAGGATTCCAAGTCATCCACCACGTCAAGGTCCATTCCCAGACCGGGGCTGTAGGCAATGGCTACCGAGGTTTCCAGCTTCGCGGCCTGGCGCAGGTGCTTGCTGAAACTGCGCCTGCCGAGCTCCGGCTTGAAGGGAACTCCCTGGGGCACGAGTATGGCGTTGGTGCCCCCGTCGCGCCTGGCCGGGGCCAGGGTGACATTGCCGGCTCCCCGGGATGCCTGAATGAAGGAATGTATGTCCGAAGGCTTGACGAAGGGCAGATCTCCGGCGATGTAGAGAGCAGCCTTGTCGCGCTCGAATGCGTGGTCGAAAGCCTTGCTCAGGGTGTCGTTCAGGTTGCGTCCCATTTCCTCGAACCACATGCCACCCTGATTGCGAGCCATGTTCTTCACCCGTTCGTCGCCTCCGACGACCCAGATGGGGTCTATGGACGCCCCTCGCAGGGCCACCAGCACACGGCGTAGCATCCCGGCGCTGATGCCGGCCCGTTGCTCCGGGGTGAGGTCCCGCGCCAAACGGCTCTTGCCTTCGGACAAGGGTTTCATGGGAATGATGCCCGCTATGCTGTATTCCTGATTGGACATTTCTGCAACCGAACCAGATTACCCAGGCTGTTGGTCCAACGACAGCACCGTCTTAGCCAAGTCTATACGGTCCTGGAGTGAGTTCATAATCGTGTTGGTTACCACCGGGCGCACTCCGGCCTCTGCTACGGCGGAAGCTAACCCGTCGTCCTGCCGGTCTATCACCAGCACGTCGCAGAATTCCCGATAAGCCCTTGCAACCCCCACAACGGAAACTTCCTGGCCTATTCCGGCCATAATACGCCCCGCCGGGCCGCGAACGGCGTCGTTTCCCACGATGGGACTGACCGCTACGCGCAGTCCTGAAAAGGAGGCCAGACGCTCTTTCATGCCGGAAACTTCAACGATGGGCTGAACGCTCAAGGCCGGATTGGAAGGGCAGATTACCAGTATACGCGCTAGAGCCAGCGCTTCGTCCAGCCCCGGCGAGGGGATAGCATCCCCTGATCCCAGGTAGTGGACAGCGGAGACCTCCGGCTGGGCGCGCTCCCTGACAAAGTACTCCTGCATGGAAAGGCGGCCATCGCTGGTTTCAAGAACGGTGCGGACAGGCTGATCGCTCATTGGCACTATACGGTGGTTCACGCCCAGAGCGGCACAGAGCTCCGCAGTAACTTCCGACAGCGCCAGCCCCTGTTTCAACAGTTGCGTCCGGCGGATATGGGTCGCCAGATCCCGGTCGCCCAGGTTAAACCATGTGTCGGCCCCGTACTGGCGTAGCATGGCGAGGGCAGTGAATGTGTCGCCGTTCAGTCCCCAGCCCGCTTCCGGGTTGGACAGCCCGGCCAGGGTATACATCATCGTGTCCAGATCGGGGGATACGTGAAGACCGTGAAACTCCTCATCGTCTCCCGTGTTGACAGCCACAACCAACTCATCCGGCGTAAGGCAGTGCGCGAGACCAACAACCAGCTTGGCCCCGCCGACGCCACCGGCCAGTGCAAGTGCGCGCATGAAATTCCTAACACAGAGCGCGAAGAGACCACGGAGGTAGAATCTTTCCTCGCCTCCGTGGTCTCTTCGCGCTGGGGTTTGGGGGGAATTTGAAGGCCCCGGGTATAAGCCCCCCCCGTACGAATCAAGACGAGGAATCGGGGAACCGGATG
>VXOI01000055.1:7227-35124 GCA_009840175.1 Chloroflexota bacterium
TTTATTTCGATTATTCAGTAGTTGTCTTTTTTATTTATTCTGTTTTAGTTCATTTCTTCGCGCTCTGTATGGGAGGAATTGTCAAGGCGCGGGCTATACGCCAGCCCGTTCGGAAGCATGACGAGGATGCTCGAACCGGTAGGTGTCCAGCTTGACCAGCCGGTCGTAGGAGCCGAATATCTCCTCTACGTTGTCGCCCACCAGGTCCAGAGGGTCATGCTCTTCATCGGCGTCGCTGAACACCCGGCGCAGGCCGTAGGTGGTGAACCGCTCCGCGGGAATGCGGCCCGCCGCGCGAATCATGCCCCGGAACTCCGACGGCCGCATCAACTGGCCGTGCTGCGCTCCCGCGGCGGTGGATATGCTCTCGTTGATGAGTGTGCCGCCCAGGTCATTAACGCCGGCGGTGAGAAGAAGCTGCGACATCCGCGAGCCTTCCTTCACCCACGATGCCTGGACGTTGGGGATCCAGTTGTTCAGCATTATGCGGGCGATGGCGTGCATTTTCACGACATCCATTCCCGTGGGACCGGGCCTTACGTTCTGCACCAAGCCTTTGAGGAACATGGGCGCTTCGGTGTGGACGAAGCTGAGCGGCACGAACTCGGTGATGCCCCCGGTCCGTTGCTGGAGTCCCCGCAACAGCGCCATGTGGTTGCAAAGCTGCTCGGGTGTCTCCCGGTGACCGAACATGACGGTCGAGGTCGTGGGTATGCCGATTTCGTGGGCCGTGGTGATGACCTCGATCCACTGGTCCACGGTAATACGCCCCGGCGATATGCGGTCACGCAGTTCCTGGTCAAGCACCTCTGCGGAAGTTCCCGGCAGGCTGCCCACTCCGGCGGCCTTCAGCCCCTCCAGGTACTCCCGGATGGTGCATCGGGAACGGATAGAGCCGTACAGCACTTCCTCCGGCGAAAAGCCGTGAATGTGCATATCCGGCAGGGCTTCCTTGATCGCCGAGCAAAGGCGGATGTACAGGTCGCCTTCCATTTGGGGAGGCAGACCGGCCTGGATGCAGACCTCGGTAGCCCCATAGTCCCACGCCTCCTGGGCGCGGCGGACGATTTCCTCAATGGGGAGGAAGTAACCTTCCTCTTCCCGAAAATCTCGGGAAAAGGCGCAGAAGCCGCAACGCTTGATGCAAACATTGGTAAAGTTGACGTTGCGGTTGACTACGTAAGTTGCTATGTCGCCCACGGTGCGACGGCGTAACTCGTCGGCCGCCAGCACCATTGCGTTGTATTCCGGGCCGGTTGTTGCGAAGAGAACGGCGCCTTCTTCGGCCGTTATGTCCTCACCCGCCAGGGCGCGGTCCAAGACTGCCGCCACCACGGGGTTCAGTGCGCCGGCAAGGTCTCTGAGACTGGCCGCCGCGGGCTGCTCAGTTGTTCCCGACATATCGTTGGATTCCCCCTTGTACGTATCCGTCATTGTCGGCGAGGGCAAGAACCGTATTCCGCAGCCTCTCCGAAAGGTAATCGCCGGTGTTAAGGAAGTATTCGGGATATACCGGCAGCCTGGGTTTCAACTGGAATCCGGCGGCTTCGGTCTGTTCCTTCAGGTTGGTCAAAGCCGGCCACGGGGCCTCCGGGTTCACAAAATCAATCGTCAAGGGTGAAACCCCACCCCAATCGTTGATCCCGGCATCCAGATAGATGCGGTAGTTATCCGCGCTCAGGTTTGGCGGTACCTGTACGTTGGCTTCCGGCCCCAGTATCAGCCGGGCGGCGGCCACCGACCAGAGCAGTTCAATGGTGTCGGCGTCTAGCTTGTCCTGCATGGCGGTGCCGGGCTTGGCCCGAAAATTCTGGACAATAACTTCCTGGATATGCCCGTAACGCTGATGCAAGCCCCGGATAGCCAGAAGCGATTCGATCCGGTCTTCCCTGCTGTCGCCGATGCCAATGAGAATACCAGTAGTGAAAGGCAGCCGCAACTCGCCGGCCAGTTCCATGGTGCGGAGCCGGACCCTCGGACGCTTGCTGGGGGCGAACTCGTGGGGGCCGCCGGGCGCATGTAGCGCCGAGGACGTGCTTTCCAGCATGATCCCAATGGAGGGATTATAGGGCTGGAGGGCGGCAATCTCGCGGCGGCTCATGGTGCCGGGGTTGGCGTGGGGCAGAAGGGTGGTTTCCTCCAGCACCAAGCGGTTGACATAAGCCAGATATTCCAGGGTAGTTCTGAAACCTCGTTTCTCCAGCCAGTCCTTCGCTTCGGGATAGCGCTGCTCAGGGCGCTCGCCCAACGTAAAGAGCGCCTCCGTGCAGCCGAGACGCTGGCCCGCCCTTGCGACGTCGAGCACCTGCTCCGGCGTCATATACAGCGTGTCCCCAGCCTGTTCCGGCGTCTGGCGGAAGATGCAGTACCCGCAGAAATCCCGGCACATATGGGTCAGCGGGATGAATACTTTGGGAGAGAAGGACACGGTACGGCCCTTGCCCAAGTCGCGCATACTGGCCGCGGCCTCGCACATCACGGCCAGCACGCCATCGTCCGCCCCGACCAACGCCCACGCTTCGCTGTTGGTTAAGGCACGTCCGGCTGCGGCGTCGGCGATTGCCTTATCGAGAGGAGGGGGCATGGTGATGGCAGTATTCGTCGGCATCATCGGGTTTCCGGCGGCTCAGGTTCCACAGGGGGCAGGAGTGATACGTCGGCGTATCTTGGCGGGTAGTCCGTCGGAGGGGTATTCAGTAGCCGCAGCCGCCTTTGCTGGGGGCGAGTCAAGGTCTCCGGCGCCGGAAACGTCGGGATGGGTTCGGCTCGGATTCTGTCCATCTCCTCTACGAAGACCTTTGTATCGTCGATCGCTACCTGCACCTTATCCGCTTCTAATCGATGTTCGTAGTAGTTGATGTGCGTAACGGTGGGGCTAAGGTACAAGTTAACCAGATCTTGTCGTCCCTGCTCGAAGGCGATGAAATCAACCACAGCGTTCAGGCGAAAATGGCCCTGGTGATGCCAGCCCCACTTTTCGGCAACGGACTTGATGGCGTGAGCCGCCGCGCCCCATGCTTTTTCCGACGCCTGAATAAGGTCGTCAGCGTCCAACTCCTCCTGCGCGTGCCTGAGAAGCCGTTGGCTGATGGCGGCATAGCGGTCGGAGTATTGCAGGAATCCCGTGGGTGACGCAGTAGTCATTACTATTCTTTCCGGTATTTATGACGTCCCAGCTATTTTATGTCTTCGGCCGCTCGGATAGCAACGGGGCGGCCCGATGTCTAAAACCCGTCCAGCTTAGCCTGGTCGGAAAAGGTCAGAGAGTGGAATGGGCGGCCCAGGTGTTCATGGGCTAGCCGGGTGGCTACCCTGCCTCGCGGCGTGCGGTCCAGAAACCCCAGTTGCAGCAGGTAAGGCTCCCACACGTCCATTATGGTGTCGGAGTCCTCGTTCAGCGCGGCGGCCAGTGTTTCCAGACCCACAGGCCCGCCGTCGAATTTGTCTATGATGCTGCTGAGCAGACGGTGGTCCGACTGGTCCAAACCGAGAGGGTCAACATTCAACTGCTCAAGAGCGGCGCGGGCCACCGGCCCGGTGATGCGGTTGTCCGCCTTGACCAGCGCGTAGTCGCGGGTGCGTTTGAGCAGGCGGTTGGCGACGCGGGGAGTGCCCCGGGAGCGCCGGGCGACTTCCGCCACACCGTCCGAATCGCACTCAGCGCTGAGAATCCGCGCGGAACGCTGGACGATAATGTTCATTTCCGCAACGTCGTAGTATTCCAGCCGCCAGACCGAGCCGAAGCGGTCGCGGAGCGGGGCGCTGACCATGGAAAAACGGGTGGTAGCGCCGACCAGAGTGAAGGGGTTGATGCGCAGATTCACGCTCCGGGCTGCTAGGCCCTTGCCCACCATCCAGGAAAGGAAGAAGTCTTCCATCGCCGAATACAACACTTCTTCAACCACCCGGTTCAGGCGGTGAATTTCGTCAACGAACAGCACTTCGTTGGGCTGGAGACTGGTCAAGATGGCGGCCATGTCCCCGGCGCGTTCGATGGCAGGGCCGGAGGTCACGCGGATAGGAACTTCCATTTCGGCCGCGATGATGTGGGCCAGAGTCGTCTTGCCCAGGCCGGGTGGGCCGTAAATGATGGCGTGGTCCAGCGGCTCCTGCCGAATCTTCGCCGCGTCAATGGCGATCTGAAGGGTCTGCTTTGTCTGTGACTGGCCGACAAATTCGTCAATGCGTCTGGGGCGCAGGGAAACGTCGGCGTCCTCCTGAAGCTCTGTGCCAGCCACCAGACGCTCGGTCATTTCGTCTCCTATTGACCAACTCCCTCCCCTTCTGTGGGAGCCTTAGGGCGGGGGCGTTCCTTTGCGTTGACTATTCCTCGAACTTGCGGAAGACCAAGCAGGCGTTCTGGCCACCGAAACCAAAGGCGTTGGACAGCACCACCTGCACGTCTTGTTGACGGGCATGGTTGGGCACATAGTCCAGGTCGCAGCTTGGGTCAGGCGATGTGTAGTTTATGGTGGGATGCAACGTTGCCTCGGTTATGGTCTTGATGCAGGCCGCGGCTTCCAGCGCCCCGGCCGCTCCCAGCGAATGGCCAATCATGGATTTTGTGGAGCTGATTGGTATTTGATAGGCGCGCTCGCCGAACAGACGCTTGATGGCGACCGTCTCCAGGGTGTCATTCAGGGGCGTGGAGGTGCCGTGGGCATTGATATAGTCAACGTCGTCCATTGTTGCGCCAGCATCGGATATGGCGATACTCATGGCCCGGGACGCGCTGGCGCCGGACTCCTCAGGCTGAACGGGGTGACCCGCGTCGCTGGTGCAGCCGAACCCCGCGACTTCGGCCAGAATGTTCGCCCCTCTCGCCATCGCGTGTTCCAGCCGCTCCATAACCAGAACCACGGCGCCCTCGGAGGGCACGAAGCCGTCCCGCTCGGCGTCGAAGGGGCGGCTGGCCCGTTCCGGCTCGTCGTTGCGGGTGGTGAGAGCGCGCATGACAGCGAATCCCGACAACCCCAGCAGGCTGATGCCCGCCTCGGCTCCCCCGGCGAACACCACATCGGCAGTCCCCCGGCGCAGCACGTCCAGCGCCTCCCCGATGGCCTGATTGGAAGCGGCGCAGGCGGTGGTGGCCGTCGAGTTGTAGCCTTGAGCGCCGAGGTAGCGGCTGACGGCGGCGGCGGCCATGTTGGGCAATATCATCGGGAAGAAGAACGGCGACATCCTCATTCCGCCCCGGTCTGCCAGAATGCGGCAATTCTCTTCCAGGGTAGGAAATCCGCCGTTTCCGTTACCGAGGATTACTCCCACACGATAAGGGTCTTCGCAGGTTATATCGAAGCCAGCTGATTCGGCGGCCTGCAAGCCGGCAGCCACGGCCAGTTGGGAAAACCGGGCCATCCGGCGCGCTTCCCGCCCGGGGATATACTGCTCCGGGTCAAAGCCGGTCACCTCACCGGATATGCGGCATGGGTAACCCTCCGGGTCACACAGTGTCATCGGCCCAACACCAGACTTCCCGGCAGCAAGATTTCGCCAGAACTCGTCCGGCGATTCGCCCAGCGGAGTCATGGCTCCCATGCCTGTAACTACGACCTTAACCTGTTCGTTGCTCACCTTCACTTCCGGCGTCGTTTATTTCCTGTATGGTCATCGGTTTTCCTTACGGCGCAGAGAGGGGTATATTTCTGGCTCAATACCCAAAGCGGCCTCACGGACCTCGGCAGCCAGGAATAGCGAACCGGTCGCCAGAATAAGGTCGCGGGGGCCAGCTTCTCCGCGGGCCAGGTCAAGCGCTTCTCGAGGGGCGAGTGCGATTGATGTCGCAGCCCCCCGTTCCTTCAGCATCTCGGACAGCTCTTCAACGCCCAGGGCGCGGGGATGACGGGCCTGTGTGGCGATTGCCAGGTCGGTGGCAGGGGCCAGCGAGTCCACCATGGCATCCACGTTCTTGTCCCGCGAGAAGCCGGCAATCACAAGTAAGCGATCATAGTCGAAGTAATGCGGCAGCGACTCCAGCAACTTGTCAACGGAGTAATCATTATGGGCGCCATCAGCGACTACCAGCGGGTCTCGCGCCAGCAGTTCCATGCGACAGGGCCAGGTCACGCTGCGGAATCCCCGATCCACTGTTTCGGCGCTTATATCGAATCCCTGCACCCTGCTGATTGACTCAACCGCAGTCACCGCCGTGGACGCGTTTTCCATCTGGTAATCGCCCAGCAGCGGAATGTCCAGGTCATAGGAACCGAGCAGTCCGTGGACGGTGAGCGACTGGTAGGGGCGCCCTGACCTTCCCCCGGATGGAACGGACGGCCTTGATTCCCAGGTAACATCGCGTCCGATCAGGATCGGCTCTACGTCCACACGGTTGCAGGCTTCAAGGATGGATGCCAGCGCCTCCGGTCGCTGCGGTGCGATTACAGGAATGCTGCCAGGCTTGATTATCCCTGCCTTGTCGGCGGCGATTTCACCGATAGTATCGCCCAGGATCTTGGCGTGGTCCATGCTCACCGAGGTTATGACGCACACCTCGGCGTCCACGACGTTGGTGGCGTCGAGCCGTCCGCCCAGGCCGACTTCCACGGTCTGCACGTCGGCTCCGGCCTGGTCGAAGCAGTGGAAAGCCATTGCGGTCAGAAACTCGAACAATGTAACGACGTCATTTCCGTCCGCGCTGCGGAGCGGCCAAATATCCGCCACCAGACCGGCGAACTCTTCCTCGGAGATGGGCTGGCAGTCGCGTTGCATCCGCTCCCGAAAGGTGTGCAGGTGAGGCGAGGAATAGAAGCCGGTGCTGAGGCCGGCGGCGTGGAATGCAGCGTCGCAGAGGGCCGCCGTGCTGCCCTTCCCCTTGGTGCCCGCGATATGAACCGCAGGAACCCGGCGATGGGGGTTGCCGATTCGTTCCAGGAACGCTTCCATCCGTTCCAGGTTGTAGATGGCCTTCTGGCGCGGCCCGTCAACCCTGGCTCTCTCCGAGTCGAACAGGGACAGGACGTTGGCGATGGCTTCGCTGTATCGCATCGCTCACCTCGCGCGAGGCTTGGTCAAGTTGCGGGCAGAACTGGTCTCTATATTCCCTCTCCCTCTGGAGGAGGGTTAGGGTGGGGGTGTTATTAGCGGCTCCTGCGGCGGGGCATGGCCAATCCCAGGGTCATCCTCAACGCATCGCCGAAAGTGACTTCGTTTACATAGTCAATGTTACCCCGCAGCGGCTTGGGGGTAAACCCGAATGCCTGCTCCAAATCGCGTCCTTCGGACACGTTCCGGATGCCCAGCATCTTGAGTTGGCCGGTAGTTACCGGGGGTCTTGGCAGGATTCGCTCCATAACAGCCACAGCAGGCAGAACCAGGGGCGCCGGGATGTGGACCCGGCGGGTGCGTCTGCCCATGGCCAACGCCACTTCGTCTAGGAGAGCGTTATAGCTCAGACGGTGGGGGCCGCCCAGGTTTATGATCTTTCTCCTGACCGTGGAGTTTCCCACCGAGGCAGCGACACATCTCGCAACATCGTCGGCGGCCACGGGCTGCATCCGGTTCCTGCCGCAGCCGATAACCGGGGTTATCGGACCGGCAAGGACCAACCCGGCCAGCGCGGTCAGGAACTCGTCGCCTTCGCCGAAAATCACCGACGGGCGCAGTATGGTGTAATCCAGCCCGGAATTGATTACTTCCTGCTCCGCCTGATATTTGGAGTGAAAGTAGGGGTAGCTTGCGTCGGGAGTGGCGCCCATGGCGCTGACGTATATCAACTCTCGGGATCCTGATTCTTTGGCTGCGGCCACCACGTTGGCCGTTCCCTGGCGGTGTATCCCGTCGAATGTAGCTCCTCGACTGGCGCGAATAATCCCCACCAGGTGCACTACCGATTGAACGTCATACAAAGCCTGTTTCAAGGCGTCGGGGCTGAGGATGCTGCCGTAGTGGACTTCGACTGCCTTGTGGTCGAACACTCGCTCCTTGCCCGGCGAGTGAATCAGGCATCGCACCTGATGGCGGCGCGCTATCAGTTCTCGCACCACGCGCTGCCCCAGAAATCCCGTGGCCCCTGTTACCAGAACCAGCAAGAGCGTCCTTCCCGTGCGTTACTTGCCTGGGCAGCAGCGGGCGTCCTCCAATTCCGCTCTGCCGCTGGTTCAAGGTTCCGGTATGCGATGCGGAATGTCAAGGCGCAACAGTCACTATTTCGGGATCAGGCGTTGGAACGCTGGCGGAAGTGCGCTAATATGACACGGCGAATTTCCGGGAAGGCACGGAGCGGATGGCACTATGGCCGATGAAGACCTTCACTTTGGAGCCAACCTCACACTGGAAGTCGGGGAAACGGCGCGGCAGGCGCGGTGGATGGAAGAACTCGGCTACGAGTACTTCTCTGCCGGGGAACACTTCATGCGAGGCGACCCGCCCGGCCCGACTCATGCTTCCCTGCCGGTGCTGGCCGTGGCTGCCGGGGCCACCCGGTCCATACGGCTGTTGTCTTCCATCGTGTTGGTGCCGTTCTATCATCCGCTTATGCTGGCTCGCATGACCGCGACGTTGGACGCGGCATCTAACGGGCGGCTGACTCTGGGTGTGGGCATCGGGGGCGAGTATCCGGTGGAGTTCGAGAACTCCGGTCTGCGCGTGAACCAGCGTGGGCGGCGCACCGACGAATGCCTGGAAGTCGTGAGGAAACTCTGGAGCGGGGAACGGGTTGATTTCTCAGGGCGCCACTTCCAGTTGGACGGAGCGATGCTCAACCCGCTGCCTGTACAGCAACCCCATCCTCCAGTGTGGGTGTCGGGACGGCGGGACCCTGCCATGCGCCGGGCTGCCCGGTTCGGCGAGGGCTGGGTGCCCTACTTCTTCGACCCCGGTCGCTACCGGGACAGCGTGGAGAAGATTCAGGAATTCGCCGCTGAGGATGAGCGAAGTCTGGAGGGATTCCACTGGGGTTTCTTTCCTTACATCTCAATCTACCCCACCGAGCAAGAGGCCGCAGAGGTTTCGGCCCGGCAACTTGGGGGGCAGTATCTCTACGGCGGCGAATTCATCAACATCGTCCGTCGCTACTGCCTGCTGGGTACGCCGGAGCAGTGCGCCGAACGGCTGCATGAATACGTGGAGGCCGGAGCGCGCCACATCGTGTTCAGCATCACCTGCCCTCCGGAAGACCGGGAGAGGCACCTTGAGGATATTGCGGAAAAGTTAATTCCATCATTCCGGTGAAAAAAACCGATTTCGAGTTATGACATCCTGTATAATGATGGCCTGAGAATGGGGTATACTGCCGCTTCGCAGTGTGGTGAAGCGGTTAGTCATGTAGAATGTTAACAGGCGCGTCCTCAAGGTATATCTTGGATGCGGAGCGTTCAGTTCAGCAGGAACCGAACGGTATAGGGAGGCAAAAATGTCTCGAATCAAGCGGGTGATGCTGCTCCAGCCGGCCTCTGCCGGCGGCAATTTTGAATACGTGGCGATTCCCCGGCAGGGTATGCTCTACCTTTCCGCTGCCCTGGCCCAATGGGAAGGGCCTTTCGTCTACGAGCGGGAAATCTGGTTCGAAGACCGTTCCGGCCTCATTGACCCAGGAAAGGACCTCGAAGGCGTGGATATCCTGATGCTGACTGCGCTGATCAACGAGGCTCCCCGGGCATACCAGGTGGCGCGGATGGCAAAGGAATTCCATCCCGGCATCATCACCATCGGCGGCGGCCCGCAGATGAGTCCGCTGCCCGAAGAAGCCTTTGACTATGGACATTTCGACGTGATCGTCCAGCGCGAAGGCGAGGATATCATCGGTCAGTTGTGCGACGTCTTGCTGGAACGGCGGGGGCCGGACCGCAACCAGTATCTGGCCAACGTGCCCGGCATCAGCTATCTGCAAGACGGAAACGTCGTCTACACCAAGCGTGTGGGGCTGGTGCGCCCGGACTTCGTGGAGCTGCCGGACTTCCGCTCCATCCGCGACCTTACCCCCGAAAATCCAATGGCTGGCGGAGTGGTGGAGACCATCCGCGGCTGCACCGAAAAATGCACCTACTGCCAGGTTATCCAGCAGTTCCTGGGCTACCGGCTGGTGTCCAAGGAAACCGAGTTCAAGCGGCTGGCCCAGTTGCAGGAACTGGCTGCCGACGGGCTTATTCACTCGTCCCGAAATGGCTCCTTCCAGGTATTCGTTTCCGACGACCTCCACACGCCGCCGCTGCGGGCTGTAAAGTTCCGCAACGAGCGGCTGGAGCGGCTCAAGGGCTGGAAGGGCCACACCGAAAACATGAACCTCATCATCCAGGCCCGCGCCGAGATTGGCCAGGACCCGGAGTTGGCCGAAGCCCTGCAAGAAGCCAACGTGAAGATGCTCTATCTAGGGGTGGAGTCGGACAACGCCGAAAACCTGAAGGCCGTCAACAAGCGGCAGGAACCGGGGCAGATGCACCGCGACCTGGCCTACATCAACGAGCAGGGGTTTACCGTGGTGGCGATGACCATCATCGGACTGCCCTATGACACCGAGGAAAGCATAATGGCCCTGGCCGACTGGGTGACCACGGTCAGCAAGTACCAGACGGCCAATTTCCTGACGCCGCTGCCCGCCACGTCCAACTGGACGGCCCTGCAACCTCTGAACGAGCATGGCGAGCTTCTGCAAGAAGGCGAGATGCGCCCCTACCAGCTCTACACCGGACGCCAGTTCGTTCACCACGACGAGCGATGGTCCATGCAGGAAAGCCGGGAAATTTTCGATAAGTACACTTCCAAATTGCAGGAAGTGGACGATGTCTACCGCCGGGTGTTCCGAATACTGCGGACATACAAGCTGCGCCTAGCCGCCACCAGCAAGGAACTGAGCGACACCGTTGCCGCCCGGTTGGGCGAAGCCACCGACAACCTGCAGGGTCTGGCAACCGAGGACTCCCTTGCCGGGCGTGAGTTTGGAGAGAATATCTCCGGGAAAGTCAGCGACTTGGTGGAAACGCTGCGGTCTGTCTCTCAGCCGTTGGCCAACGTCCGCCGCGAGGCCGCCGACAGCATCGGCTCCAAGATCAACGAGCTTTCCGAGTCTCTCAAGACGCTGGCTGACCCCAGCATGAGCAGCGGCAAGGAAATGGCCTCCAGCATATCCCGTCGAATTGCCGACATAACCGACACCATTGACGCCGCCTTGTCCGACCAGCGGGACGGGCGGAAGAGAGCTACCGGGCAAGGCTAGTAAGGTCCGGCTCTTCAAGGCCGATATGCTGGAGATCAGTCTAGGGTTGTGGGGATGAGCCAACATCGCCGTGTCTACATTACCGGGATTGGCGTCATAAGCCCTTTGGGGCTGGATCTGGCGTCAACATGGGAAGGAATAACGCTGGGGCAGTCCGGCGTGGATTTTCTCACTTCTTTCGACACCGAGGGTTTCGACACGCGGTTCGGAGCCGAGGTCAAGGGATTCGACGCTGAAGATTACCTGGACCGTAAGGACGCCCGGCGTATGGACCGCTTCGCCCAGTTCGCAGCCGTGGCCGCGCGCCAAGCCTGCCAGCAGGCCGGGCTGGAGCCTGACAAGGGAGACCCATACCGCGTTGGAGTCATCATCGGCAGCGGCATTGGCGGCATATCCACTCTTTCCCAGCAGTTCACCGTATTGAGCGAGCGCGGCCCGCGAAGGGTCAGTCCCTTCCTCATCCCAATGATGCTGGGCGATATGGCCTCCGCCCAGGTTTCGATGGTCACCGGAGCCATGGGAGCCAATTACTGTCTGGTGTCGTCCTGCTCTAGCGGCGCAGACGCTATGGGTCAGGCTTGGGAGATGGTGCGGCAGGGCAGAGAGGACATCGTGCTGGCCGGGGGCAGCGAAGCTCCGCTTGTTCCGGTGGCTGTGGCCGGGTTCAACGCTCTGCGTGCATTATCGCGTCTTAACGAAAACCCTGCCCTCGCCAGCAGGCCCTTTGACATTTCCCGCGACGGCTTCGTCATGGGAGAAGGCGCGGCAGTCTTTGTGCTGGAGAGCGAAGAAAGCGCGGCCAATCGGAACGCCGAACCCTTGGCCGAACTGGTGGGTTACGCGGCCACTTCCGACGCGCATCACCTGACCGAGCCTTCTATAACTGGAGAAAGCGCCGCCAACGCCATGACCATGGCGCTGGCCCATGCCGGAATCGCGCCCGCCGAGATTGGTTACATCAACGCCCACGGTACTTCCACTCCGCTGAACGACAAGCATGAGACCAAGGCTATAAAGATGGCCCTGGGGGAATGTGCTCATCGCATCCCCATAAGCTCTAGTAAGTCCATGACCGGACATCTGCTGGGGTCAGGCGGCGCGTTGGAAGCCGCCATCTGTATCATGGCTATGCGCGACGGCGTGGTCCCTCCGACCATCAACCTCCATGAGCCGGACCCGGAATGTGACCTGGACTACACGCCCAACGAAGCCCGTTCTCAGGAAATCAACGTCGCCATGAGCAACTCCTTCGGATTCGGCGGCCATAACTCCGTCCTGGTATTCGCCAAGCCCGGCCTGGCTACCTATGTGTAATTCCCTCCCCCGGAGGGAGAGGGTCCGGGTGGAGGCGTGAACGGCGCAGTGGCGCCGCGCTGGGAATTCCCGCCGGCACAGGACATCTCTGCCCTGCTCGCTGCCGATGCGCCGCCTGTCGTAGCCCGCCTGCTGGCCGGGCGAGGGATAGACTCTGAGCGTAAGCTTAGGGAGTTTCTTCACCCGCCTCATCGTCTGCCCTATGACCCGCTGCGCCTTTCCGGTATGGATGTTGCTGTACAGCGGCTCTACCGTGCCGTGGAAAGGGGAGAGACCGCCGGGATATTCGGCGACTTCGACGTAGACGGCATTACAGGAACGGCGATCATCTGCGAGGGGTTGACCGCGCTGGGAGTGTCGGCGATTCCTTATCTTCCCAGCCGCACGGACGAGGGCCACGGGCTTTCCACCACAGCCGTGGACGCGCTGATAAACGCCGGAGCATCGCTCATCGTTACCGTTGACACCGGAATCACCGACGCCGTGCCGGTGGCCCACGCCAACAGCCGCGGGGCTGACGTCATCATCACCGATCATCACGTGCCCTCTCACGAGTTGCCCCCCGCCGCCGCCTGCATCAACCCCCACCTGCCGCAGGGTGAACTTCCGCTATTCCAATATCCCTTCTCCGACCTTTGCGGAGCCGGAATTGCCTTCAAACTCGTGCAGGGGCTGTATGAATTTCTCGGGCAGCCATGGAACCCTGCGCTCCTCGAACTGGCGGCGTTGGGAACTGTAGCAGACCTTGTCCCACTGCTGGACGAAAACCGCTACATCGTGTCGGAAGGCATACGGCGGATAGCTGAAACTCGCCGTCCGGGTCTTCTCGCCCTCTGCCAGACTGCCCGATTGTCGCCGGATGCTCTCGACACCGAGGCCATTTCCTTCCAGATTGTCCCTCGCCTGAACTCGGCGGGCCGTATGGGCGATCCGATGGACAGCCTGCGCCTGCTCACTACGGCATCTCCGGAAGAGGCCGCCGACCTGGCCCACAAGCTGGACGCGCTGAACCGTGAACGGCGCGACGCAACCAGCGACGCGTTGGAACTGGCTTACGCCCAAGTTGACGCCATGCCCTCCCTGCCATCGGTGCTGATTGTGGCCGACGAAGGCATTTTGCCCGGTGTCGCCGGCTTGGTGGCTGGGAGGCTGTCCGAGCGCTACCAGCGTCCCTCGGTCGCGCTGTCGTTGGGTGAAGGATACGCGGTTGCGTCGGCGAGGAGCATTCCCGGGTTCAGCGTCATTGACGCCGTGCAGTCCGTTGAAGACCTGCTTACCCGCTACGGCGGCCACTCGCAGGCCGCGGGTTTCACCGTGGCGCGCCGGGACCTGGACGAAGCCGCCCTGCGTCTGCAATCCTACGCCGACGAACGTCTGAATACCGCTGACCTTACACCCACTCTGAGGATAGACGCCGAAGCCAGCCTGAACGAACTGACCCGCGACGCGAAGGAGTGGCTGGCAGCGCTGGAACCGTTCGGCAAGGGCAATCCCCGCCCTGTGTTTGCCTCCACGGGAGTGCGAGTGCTGGATGCGCAACACATGGGCTACTCCCAGCAGCACCTCCGGCTGAGAGTGGAACAGGGCGGATCGGAAATGACCGCACTGGCCTTCGGGCAGGGCGATGCCTGGGAGCCGGACCTGGCGAGGCTGGACTTGGCCTACACACTCATGGAGGACACCCATCAGCCGGGAAACCCTCTGGCTCTCCGTGTCACAAACTTCAGGCCCGCCCAGGGAGCCTGAAGCCAGCTAACCCCTGGCTGGCCGAGTGCGAGGGCGTGCGTCGCCACGCACGAACTGGGCCTTCCACACCAGCAGCGGCACCGTGATGATTATCACGATGAGGGCCACCACCTGGGCTTCGTTAAGTCCCCCGAAGTAATAGTTCTGTTCAACCCGCAGGAAGCTGATGAAGAAGCGCCCGATGGAATAGGTCGCCGCATAGAGAGCGAAAAACATTCCGTGGGGCCTGAGCCGTTTTCGCAGAGGCCAGAGGACGGCCAGCAGGGCCAGGTCGAACAGCAGTTCATACGCCACGGCGGGATGCGTCGCCGGACGGCCCACCCCCGGGCTGTCGGGGTGGGTATAGATTACTCCCCAGGGCAGGTCGGTGGCCTTGGCGAAATGCTCGCCATTGATTACGTCCCCGATGCGGCCGATAGCCATCGCCACCAGCAGCGCCGGCGCTGTGACGTCGGCCAAGTGCCCGATGCGTGGCAGGTCGGCCCGGTTCGGTTCCCCGAACACGAATGAGAAGGGACGCCACAAAGCCAGGAATCCGGCGGAATTGCGTATCAGCAGATACAGCGACCCGCCGACAAATCCGCCTGAGATAGCTCCAAATATGGCGATTCCACCTTGCCAGACCTGAAAGACGCGAATGAAATCGTGCTGATAGGTTTCATCCCAGAAGTCTATGACGTGCAGCAGGCGGGCGCCGATGACTCCGCCAATGATGGCCCACATCGAGGCGGAGTACAGGACATCGGCAACCATGCCTTCTCGGGTGCCCCATCGAACCACCAAAAAAACTGCCACGGCGACGGCGATGAAGGTGAACACCCCATGCCATGACAGCAGGAATCCTCCCGCGTCAATCAGGTTGGGGTTCATGCCGATGCCGATGCTGGCCAGGGTGTCTATGCCCATGTATTAGTCCTTTCCGGATAATGGCTCTCAGGAATGGGCAATCCGCCCAACCGTCGTAACAAGGTATACCCCGGCCCCCACCGGCTGCAAGGTTTCCGCCACCGTCTGGTGCTGCGTTTGGCTGGATGGCACAGCAAACATGGCCGGGCCCGCGCCGCAGAGGTACAGCTCCGGCCCGCCCTGCTCCAGTACCATCCTGCGCATCTGGGCCAACACCGGGAACTCCCACTCCGCTATGTCCTGAAATACGTTGTAGATGCAGCCTCGGATGGATTCGGCCAAGAATTGCCCGCTCATCAGCATCTGCACTAGGAGGCGCGTCGTCCCTCCGTCGCTGTAATTGGCCGGAGTCAGGCGGGAGTACATTCTGCGGGTCTTGTCTCTGATTTCCAGGTCTGGAAATACCAATGTCAGGTTGAAGGGCGGCAGCGGCGGCAGAGGAGACACCAGTTCTCCCCTTCCCTCGGCCAGGGCCGTGCCGCCCCACAGGAAAAAGGAAACGTCGGAACCAATCTCAGCTGCGATTCCCGACAGTTCCTCGATGGATGCGGAAAGCTCCCACAGTTCGTTTAGGGCGCGAAGAGCCGACGCGGCATCGCTGCTGCCGCCGCCCAGTCCCATTGCGATTGGAATACGCTTCTGTATCCGTATGCTGGCGCGGGGCTGTATGCCTCGACTGCGGGCCAGCGCCTGCGCCGCCTTCCAGACCAGGTTGGCCTCGCCGGACAATTCCGGGCTGTCGCATTCAACCCTCAGTGTCGGCCAATGTTCGATGTCGAGCACGTCAGACAGGCCAACGGTCTGCATGACCGTCTTGACCTCGTGATAGCCGTCGGCGCGCTTGCCCAACACCTCGAAGGCGAGATTCAGCTTGGCATGGGCCTCAATCTGCACGGTAGATCATCTCCGGCTTCGTATCCTGCCAGGCTGCGCATACTGAGGCCCATTCTTGCAGACTCAGGGTTGCAGGGCGTCTGCGTCCGTCTATGGAGGCTTGTTCCAGCAGGGTTGCGGCTAACCTTGGCTCAATGCCCAGACCGTGCCCCAAGGAGTTGTGAAGCTGCTTGCGGGGGGCCGAGAACCCGGCGCGGACAACGTCGAAGAAGGCCTGCGCGTCGGGGGTATCCACCGCTGGCCGTTCGCGCAGGTCCAGCCTCACTACCGCCGAGCGCACCTTCGGAGGCGGACGAAAGGCGTTTGGGGGTACGGAGCACACCGTCCGGGCTTCGGCGTAGTATTGCGTGGCTACTGAAAGCAAGCTCATGCTGCCCGGGGGCGCCGTCATGCTGTCGGCGACTTCCTTCTGAACCATAAACAGGGCGCGCGATGGAGGAGGCCGCGATTCAAGAGTGCGGCGGATGATGGGATTGGCTGCATAGTATGGAAGATTGCCTACTACCTTATAGCCTGAATCCGATAGCCCCTGAACGCTGCGAGACAGGGCAGGGAGATCAGCTTCGCGGGCGTCAGCCAATACGCAGTCGAGGTTGTCTGGAAACCCGAGACGGGAAGGCAGCTCCGCGCACAAACGGGCGTCCAACTCGATGGCAATCACCCGTCCTGCTCGCTCCACCAACCTGCGAGTGAGAAACCCGCGACCGGGTCCGATTTCCACGACGGTATCGGCAGATTCCAGCTCGGCGGCATCAACTATGCGGGCGGCAATGCGAGAGTCCGCTAGGAAGTGCTGACCCAGCGACTTGCGCGGCCCGGACCTGCGGGTGGACACGGTCACGGAAGACGGCCTGATGAATCGTTGGCTGAACTGAGGGAAAGCATGATAAGAGACCGCGCACCTCCGGTCGACACTGACAAATGAGCGTGTCGTGGCGGACGACTCAGGCCAGGCACTCCCACGGCACCCGCAATGCACTGCTTACCGTTGCTTCCTTTCGGACCTGGCGGGGTTCACAGGACTGCGTCGCGTGGGACCCGGCCCTCAACGACCTCCGTCCACGATATAGGCCCACGGGGCAGGCCTCTGGGAGGAATTCGACCCCGCTGTAGCGGATTGCGGGTGCAGGGCACCGCTAGCTCCCCATCTAGTGCGGCCTCCATTTCATAGTAGGTTCAGCAGGCTCCGGTGTCAATTGAACAATTCCGCAGCACATAGACATTGAGATTTCGTCGAATGGGATTCTCAGACGCGTGACAGCTTTGTTCACGTCATTCCCGCGAAAGCGGGAATCTATGCCCCCGCCAGGCGAAAGTTAGTATCTCCCTGAAGACTCTAGATTCCCGCGAAGGCGGGAATGACTGGTTGCTTTGACATTATCCGCTTACGTTAAAAATACTGGCGGCAGGAATTTCTTGACAATGACAGCTAGAAATCGTTAGAGTTTCTCGAACCTTTGCGCTCAGTTCGGAGCAACTACCCTATCAGTCATTCCAGAGGCAGTCGCTTTGGCAGAAATCTTGGTCTCAAGGGAGCGCCCCTGGTACTCCCCTCCGAAACTAAAGCAGGCGCTGGCAGAGGTCAGGCGGTATCCTGTTATCCCTATCACGGTTATCCTGCTGCTATTGGTGGTGCCTGCCATTGGGGCGAACTGGATCGCCCCCCACGACCCTTATGACGGCGACCTGAACGAGCGACTGCTGCCCCCGGCGTGGGTCGGCGAAGACACAAACGTAAGAACCGTTGTCGACAGAATCACCGATCGCGGCAACCAGTTCACGGTTGGAGAGGCTACCAGACAGATACAGGGTGGGAAGGCGACGCTGATTACCACCGCCGGTGAAGACCCGGAAAGGGCAGTGGCGCTAGGCGATCAACTGCTGGAGGTCAAGCAGGCTGGCGGTCAGGGTCAATATCTGCTTGGAACCGACAAAGTTGGCCGCGATATCCTTAGCCGAATCATCTATGGCTCCCGGATTTCGGTAATCGTAGCCGGTATCGCTATCTTTATCTCCGGAGCCATTGGCGCGACACTGGGAATTACGGCCGGCTATTTTGGAGGGTGGGTTGACTCCCTACTCATGCGTCTGGTGGACATTTCCCTTTCGATACCAATTATCCTGATGGCGCTGGTGCTGGTCACCGCTTTAGGCGCCAGCTATCAAACCATCGTGATTGTGCTGGTCATCTTCCTTTGGGCCCAGTACGCCAGGCAGGCCCGGGGAGAAACGCTGACGGTGCGGGTTCAGGACTTCATCGCCAGAGCAAAGGTTGCGGGCGCCTCGGATGCCCGGATCATGCTAAGGCACGTATTCCCCAACGTGTTCAACAGCATGGTAGTTCTCGCTACCCTGCAAGTGGGCTTCGTAATCATCCTGGAAGCGAGCCTGAGTTTCCTGGGCGCGGGGATACCCCGTCCTAACCCGGCATGGGGGCTGATGGTGTCTGACGGCAGGGAGCTGATTATCTCTTCGTGGTGGGTGTCCCTCTTCCCGGGACTGGCAATCATGCTGGCGGTCATGGCCATTAACCTGCTGGGCGACTGGCTCCGCGACAAGCTGGACCCGAAGCAGCGGCAGGTCTAGGGGCGCGTATCGCGACAGGGTAGGGGCGCATCGTGATGCGCCTGTACAAGGGCCGGAATTTACCGATAAAGGGTGAGCTGGAGGAGTAGGGGCGCATCGCGATGCGCCCCTATGAAGCAGGCTGAGACTTATGCAGAGATACATACTCATTCGGGGTGTTTGGGCAATCGTTGCCCTGTGGGCGGTGAGCATCCTGGTGTTCGGGTTGGCCCGGATCACTGGGGACCCCACGAATACGTTGCTGTCCTTCGAGGCCACGGACGAGCAGCGGGAGATAATAAAAGCCTATTGGGGCCTGGACAGGCCTCTGCCTGAGCAGTATGCCGTCTTCATGGGCAATATCTTTCAGGGAGACCTGGGGGACTCATTCAAGTGGCGTCAACCGGTCACCGACCTGGTAAGGGACCGCTTTCCCAATACCATCCTGCTGGCCGTGCTGGCCATTGCCGTGGCGTCCGTCATAGCCATTCCCATGGGGGTCTTATCGGCGGTCAAGCGGGACTCGATATTCGACTCCATCGGCAAGACAATAGCGCTGGTCGGCCAATCGGCACCGCCCTTCTGGATTGGGCTGGTGCTCATGTGGATTTTTGCCGTACAGCTCGACTTGGTGCCCACCTCGGGGAAGAGCGGAGTCTCGTCCTTCATCCTGCCGACGCTGGCCTTGGGGCTGTTCTGGGTGGCGGCCCTGATGCGCCTGATACGCTCGGCAATGTTGGACGTGCTGGACAGTGAGTATGTGAAGCTGGCCCGGATAAAGGGGCTGGCCGAATGGCGGGTAATCTGGAAGCACGTCCTCCGCAACGCCGCCATCGCGCCCCTGACCTACTTCGGGATAATACTCGGCAGCCTGCTGGTGGGTTCCGTCACCGTGGAAACGGTCTTCGCGTGGCCGGGTTTGGGCTATTTGGTGTTCGAGGCGGTCATCATCCGCGACTATCCGCTGGTGCAGGCCGTGGTGCTGATATTCAGCGTGCTGTTTATTGTGGTCAACCTGCTGGTGGACATCCTGTACGCCTACCTTGACCCCCGGATCAGGTATCAGTAGAGCCGATTCAGAGATCCCCGGTCGCCCACAACCGGATTTGTCTACGAGGCTCCACCTCGGCCTATCCCTCCCCTGATGGGGAGGGATTTTCATATTCAGCTATCACGGTTGGCTCTACTGGCGACAACTCCTGGCTGACGGGTACATTCTCCGCTGCTCGTCTTTCCGATCCTGATTCCTTGGAGACATTGGTATCAGGCCGGGGCCTTTATTCAGGCAACCGGTAGAAGAAGGCGATTCTTTGAAGAATAGCTTTCGCAAGGCTGGAGGAAACCACGCCAGTAGTGAGTTTCCTGCGCCGCTTTCATAAAGCGAAGGGGCAAGCCATCGGCTTGCCCCTTCATACAGTTTGCCTACTGGGAGGTGATCGAGCTAGTCGCCGTAGCAGGGATCCTCGGTCAGGCAAGCGGTAATCAGGTCGAAGTGCCCGTAGTTGGCTCCATCCGACCCAGGGAACTCCCAGTTGTCGATGATGTTCGGGTTGGCCACGAACTCGATGAAGATGTAGAAGAAGGGCATGTAGGCGTACTCGTCGTACAGGATGTTGCCCATCTCCCTCTGGATTTGGTCGCGCTCATTGAGGTCAGCCGACTTGGACAACTTGTCGAACAAATCATCCAGCACCTGGGTCTCGTAGAGGTGGATGGCGCCTGATGAGCGGTTGAACAGACTCAACTGGGCGAATACCGTCTTGTAAGACGGGGAACCCACCCAGAGACCGAACGAGTCGGGGTCCTTGCCAGTCCATGCTGCGAAGTAATTGGAGAATTCCCATTCTTCCAACTTGAGATCGATTCCCACCTCTCGCAACTGGACCTGCATGGTCTGCACGAGGTCTACCGACTCCGGAAAGCCGAAGATGTTCATCAGGATGCCGCGCACCTCGAACCCGTCGGGGTAGCCAGCCTCAGCCAGCAGCTCCCTGGCCCTCTCCGGGTCGTAACCGTAGTTCTCTTCGAAGTCGTCAAGCCAGCGCGGGTCCCAGCCGGGTAGGTTGGAATAGTAGCCTATCTGCGGACTTGTGGTAACGCGACCGCTGAACAAGGTATTCTTGATCGTCTCCCTGTCGAGGGCGCGATTTATGGCCTCCCGAACCCTGACGTCCGTATAGGGCAGCGACGGGTCCTGGAAAGGCGGATCGAAATTGCCCACTTCGGCTGGGTGGAGTCCCTGGAAGATACCGTTCAACTGGTTGCCCGGGAAGTTGCTCTGGATGATCTTCATTCCATGGTCCGCGACCGCGGCGTCGGCGAGGTCGCGAGTCAACTCAGTCAAGTGTATTTCTTCGGCGATCAGACCGGCGTTGCGGGAAGCGACTTCACGAATCCAGCGCAGGTCAACCTTCTCGAAGCTGGGCGGCGGCAATCCATCTATACCTCCCCTCCGCCAGTGATCGTCCAGCCGCTCGAAGTTCACGTTGACGCCAAACTCCCGGCCAGTGTAGCGATATGGCCCGGTGCCGATCATGTCCTCTTCATAGGCCGCATCACCACCGGAGTCGTAATGGGCCTTGCTCATCATCAGGCCGCCGCCGCTGGGTGCAATGTAGAACAGGTAGTCGGGGTTCGGGTTCTTCAGTTTGAGGACGACCTCGTGGTCGCTCACCTTGGTGGATGCGTCGAGATCTATCTGCCGCCAGTCGGTCGCATAAGCGAGTATGGCGTCATCCCTCTGGTTCATTGCAACGCTGTGGAAGACGTCGTCGGCGGTGAATTCACCCCAGCCGTTGTGCCACTGGATGCCTTCTTCCAATTGGAAGGTCCATTCGGTGGCGTCAGGGCTCATTTCCCACGACTTGGCCAGCTCGGGAACCCAGACGTTGCTGGTGGGCTCGATGTCCACCAGTACTTCCATGACCAGATCCATCTGCTGATGGTGGTCAACCGTTCCGGCCCACGGTAGGTTGGTCTCGCCAGCCGACGGGTCCACGGAGATTACCAGCGTTTCCACCTTCGGCTCCGCGGCCATCATGGCCGGAGCTTCCGTTGGTACTGGAGTGGGTGGGGCAACTCCCGCCGGGGTGGGTGTCGCCCGGAAGGCCCCAGTAGCCGCGGTAGGCGTGGGCTGAGGGCCGGACGGCATAGCGGTGGGCGCTTCAGTCGGGGATGGAGCAGCCGCGGTCGGAGCAGGCGCAACTGCGGTGGGCGCCGGAGCAGTCGTTGCGTCATCCCCTCCACAGGCTACTGCAACCAAAGCCAGCGCCATCAGTGATAACACCAGCAACAGAAGATTATTTAGCTTGAATCGAAGCATCTCACAGCCCCTTGACAATAAAAGAATGATCCAAGTCGCCAACAAAGGCGCAATTCGCTGCGCGGAATCTAGCAAAGCCCCGACATTCTTGTCAATACGTGGGAATAGACGGTCAGGGCCTTTCCGAAGCTGCTGTCCTGACGTCTGTCATTCTGAGCGAAGCGAAGAATCCTATCTTCAGCACAGAGACCCTCCGCTTCCCTCAAGGCTACAAGAACGGACTATGGAAGGGTCCTGTGCTCTGACACTTGCCCCTTGCCAGGTCTCGTGACCTCTCTCTAACATCTATATCGGGTGGACAGGTGCAATACGCCCGTCATACTGGAAAAGGCGATGGTAAAGCTTTATTCGTCGGAAATTACCCTGAACTGAATTCCCGGAATCGAAGTGCGCGGAAGGGGAACTCCAGAAATCCCATGAATCCTGCTTCACACAAAACCGGAGTTATGTTGGCCCCCACCGGTAGTCGGGCCGGATGGCTGAGGAATCGGACACAATCGGACAGAAATGGACACCTTTGGGGGGTACGTCTCCTTGGGGAGATCCCTCTACTTTGAACCGGCCAGCTGGCCTGGAATGGTCAAAAAGGCAGGAAATGTCCGCAAATGACCGGAAAAACAAAAATCGTCCCCTGTAGCCCGGCAATAGCTAATCCTCCCGAACTGCGTCTTCGCATAGTGAGCTTGTCGAATCATTAGCCTTTGATATCAAGACGCGATTGCCCTGCCCGGCACAGTTGAGGAAAAGGATAAAGCCAATGTCCGCGTTGTTGGACGGTGGCCTCAATGCTAGACTGTGAGTGTTGAATCTGCTGGTGGTCAATTATGCCCGTCAAGAAAGCCGTAATTCCCGCTGCCGGTTTGGGAACCCGATTTTTGCCGGTGACCAAGTCGGTCCCCAAGGAACTTCTCCCCATCCTCGACCGCCCGATGCTTCAATACGTCGTGGAAGAAGCCGCTGAGGGTGGAATCGAAGAAGTAATCATAGTCACCGCCCCCGGCAAGGAAGGCATCGCCTCCTACTTCCAGCCTTCCCCGGCGCTGGAGCGGCGGCTGACCGAGAACGGTGAGAAGGGACTGCTGGACAAGGTGCTTCACGCTTCCCGCATTGCCAGGGTCTCCTTCGTTATTCAGGAAGAGGCGCTGGGGCTGGGCCACGCGGTGCTGACGGCCCGGGAAGCAGTGGGCGACGAACCATTCGTGGTCATCCTGCCCGATGACATCGTGCATCACACACCGGGCGTAGTGGCGCAGATGACAGCCATCTTCGACCGCACACAGGCCGGTGTGGTGGCGGTGGAACCGATGCCGTGGGAGACGGTGCACAATTACGGCGTAGTGGATGCAGTGCCTGTTTCTCATCCTGACCTCGCCGCTTCTCATCCTGCGCTTGTCGAAGAACGTGGATTGCACCAGATTCGAGGACTGGTGGAAAAGCCGCCACGAGAAGAAGCGCCGTCCAACCTCTCCATCGTCGGACGTTATATCCTGCCTCCGGAAGTCTTCGACTGTCTGGAACGCACGCCCCCAGGGGCAAAGGGCGAGATCCAGTTGACCGACGCGATGCTGATGCTCTTGGAAAGCGCTAAATTGTATGCCTACGAGTTCCAGGGCATTCGCTACGACGGCGGTCAGCCGCTGGGGCTGCTACGCGCTTCGCTGGAGTACGCCCTGCGCCGCGACGACACCCGCGCCGCAGTTCGGGAGATGCTTCGGGGCATTCACATTGAGTAATTGCCTCTCCATCTGGGAGAGGACTAGGGTGAGAGCGTAACCTTGACCACCATACAGAACCAACGTGAAAACGTGGACTCCCTCAGAACCGCATTGCTGGAACTGCTGGACGGAATGAACTATTGCCTGGACTGGAAGCCGGACGAATCGGACTGGTCGGCGCGGGAGATTGTGTACCACCTGCTGGACACGCCTCCGGGCGGAGTGCCGTCGGTGGTGCAGGGCATAGTTTCAGGGGAAATAACCGAGTACGAAATCTGGTCCGACCGCACCAACATCACGGAAGCGCGGGCAACACTGGACATGGAAGAGGTCGAGGCGGACATCAGCACGTTCTTCGCCAAGTTCCACGAAGCGCTGCAAAACGCCAGTGATGGGGATTTGCACGGGCGCCGGGTGGTGATGCACCAGCGCACGCGAGGGGAAGAACTGGAACGCACATTGGAGGCGGTGTTGACAGGATTCGACCGCCACTGGCGAGGGCACTTGGAGCAGTTGGCGGAGCTTCGGGAGGCGCTGGGGTTTTAGCAGCTTCCGGTCTTGTCAGCTTTTAAGCAGAAGACCACTCGCTAGTTTTCCCCGCCTACTTCCAGCAAGGTCAGGAAGGCTTCCTGCGGGATCTCCACCTGTCCGACCATCTTGAGGCGTTTCTTGCCTTCCTTCTGGCGTTCCAGCAGCTTGCGCTTGCGGGTAATGTCGCCGCCGTAGCACTTGGCGAGCACGTCCTTGCGCATGGCGCGGACGGTCTCGCGGGCGATGATGCGGCTGCCGATTGCGGCCTGAATCGGCACCTCGAATAGCTGGCGGGGGATCGTGGTGCGCAGCTTCTCCACCACGCGGCGGCCCTGAGACATGGCCTGGTCGCGGTGAAGGATCATGGACAGGGCTTCAACGGGCATGTGGTTGACCAGCACGTCCACCTTGACCAACGGCTCCTTGCGATACCCGATGAAAGTATAGTCGAGCGAGGCGTAGCCTTGAGTGCGAGACTTCAACTGGTTGTAGAAGTCGGCCAGCATTTCCACCAGCGGCATGGTGTATTCCATCATCACGCGGGCGTTGTCTTGCGACGCAACTCCCTCGCTCTGGATGTACTCCATTCGCTTGAACTCGGAGCGGCGCGAGTGCATCAGTTCCATCAGCGCGCCCACATAGCGGCTGGGAGCGACAATGGTCAGGTCCAGCACCGGCTCTTCGATGTCGGTGTAATCGTTGGGCGAAGGCAGCTTGGCCGGGCTGTCAACCTTGATGACCTCGCCGCCGTTCAGGGTGACCTGGTAGGCTACGCTGGGCGCGGTTACGATGAGGTCTAGGTCGTATTCCCGCTCCAGCCGTTCCTGCACGATTTCCAGGTGCATCAGGCCCAGGAATCCGCAGCGGAAACCGAAGCCGAGGGCGGCGCTGTTCTCCGGCTCGATGGTCAGCGAGGCGTCGTTGAGTTGCAGCTTTTCCAGAGCGGTACGGAGGTTGCCGTACTGTTCGCCGTCTGATGGATACAGCCCGGCGAAGACCATGGACTTCAGGGGCACGTAACCCGGCAGCGGGTTCGTGGCCGGGGCGCGGTCAATGGTCAGCGTGTCGCCTACGGTACACTCCCGCACGTCCTTGAACCCGGTAGCAACGTAACCGACCTGTCCTGTTTCCAGCCGGTCGGTGGGTGTGGGCGCAGGCGAGAAAACCCCGACTTCCACGATCTCGGCAGTCCTGCCGGAGGACATCACCCGGATGCGGTCAAGGCGGGAGAGCTCGCCGTCTTCCACCCGTATGTGGGCAATAATGCCCTTGTACTGGTTGTAAACGGAGTCGAAAACCAGCGCCCGTGCGGGTTCCTGCGGTTTGCCGCCGGGGTGAGGGATGCGGTCTACTACGGCGTCCAGAATCTCCTTGGCTCCGGTGCCTTCCTTGGCCGAAACGAACAGTAATTCATCGCGCCGGAAGCCGAAAACCTGCTCGATTTCGCCGGCGACCCGTTCCGGCTCGGCTTGGGGCAGGTCCACCTTGTTCAGCACCGGAATCAGGTCGAGGTCGTATTCCATCGCCAGCAGGGTGTTGGCGATAGTCTGGGCCTCGATGCCCTGGCTGGCGTCCACCACCAGCAGCGCGCCCTCGCAGGCGGCCAGCGCCCGCGACACCTCATAGCTGAAGTCCACGTGACCGGGAGTATCAATGAGGTTCAACTGGTAGTTCTCACCATCCGGGGTCTGGTGATACATGGTCACCGCTTTGCCCTTGATGGTGATGCCGCGCTCGCGTTCCAAGTCCATCTGGTCCAGGAACTGCGCCTTCATCTCCTGAGGGCGGACGGTGCCGGTAATTTCCAGGAACCGGTCGGCAAGCGTGGACTTGCCGTGGTCAATATGGGCGATGATGCAGAAATTTCTGATGTGCGACGGATTCATACATCCCAATGTTAACACGCGCGACGGCCGATTTGGAATGAGGCCAGCAAGCTATCGCAACTCAGGACTATTGGTGCTGTCGCGGCTACAACGGCAGGTTACGCCCAGCCTCCGCCAGACGCTTGCGCCGCTCTTTGGCGTCGGGCATGGTGCGCAACACCACGTCCCAGAAGGCCGGGGAGTGATTCATCACTTCCAGGTGAGCGAGTTCATGGACTGCCACGGAATCAATAAGCTCCTGCTCCACCATAGCCAGCCGCCAACTGAAGCGCAGGGTGCCGTCGGCGCTGCAACTGCCCCAGCGTGTCTTCTGCTCTCGCACCAGCACGCGGGGCATTTCGGTACGGTCCATTGCGGGAAGCCAGCGAGAAACGCTGTCGTTCAGAAGCTCCGTCGCCTGTGCCCGATACCAGGTCACCAGCGCCGCCCGCACTGACTCCCTCCGTTCTTCGTCACAAAATCCGCTGGGTGCGACTACTACAAGACAATCTGAGTCCAGATAAGCGGACGGCTTGCGGACATCGGACTCTTCCACTATCAACGTCAGCTCTCGCCCCAAATAAGGCAGCACGTCCCCGCTGACCAGACCGAGGGGTGGCGGCCCTTGGGATTCCGTTTCCAGCTTATCAAGAATCCAGCCACCGCGCTTCTGGATAATGGCCTGAATTTCGCGGTTGGGCGTGCGCATGGGCGCCGACACCACGACTGCGCCATCGGAGACGCTTATCTGCACCGTCTTCTTGCGGCGGCGGCTGCGCTTCACGGTGTACTCGATAGTGGCGCTGCCAAGTTGGAGCTTGTGAAGGCTGGTCATTGCTAAGGAGGCTTCTGAAAGCTAAACATAGCTGCCAGTATAGCGGCTCCTTCTGGAACATGGACGGCTATTACTCATCACCTGCGCAATAATCCACGTCTTCCACCGGCTCCCAATCGGGAAATGAGTCATCATTGGCTGACGCTTTAGAAGGAATGCTGACAGCGTTTGCTCCGTCGTAATAGGCCTTGTATATGTCAAGGTTGTTGTCAGGGTTTCTGCCAGTGTCGTAGACCATCTGCTCCCCGGATTTACTCCAGCTAGGCCGGGCGTCAGCTATGTCATCCACGTTTTTGGTGAGCTGAGACAGCGTTAGCTCATACCCGTCATAGTAATACACTTCCCAATCCCCATCACTGTCGGAAGCAAAGGCTATGTTCTCATCCCCGTAATAGTCCACCACATCGGGCCAGCGGTCGTTAGCCGTGCCATGGGATACGGCGCCAATCTTCTCTACGTCGCTGCCATCAGTAGCATTGGCCTTGTAGATGTCGAAATTGCCGTCTCGGTCGCTGGCGAAGACGAGCTTCGTGCCATCCGGCGACCATGCCGGGTCCCTGTCGGCAGCGATGTTGTCCGTAATTTGGACCAAACTCCTGTCCGCCACTGTCAGCACATAGATTTCCGCGTCGCCATCGCTGTCGCGGTATGACACGTAGGCGACCTTGCTGCCGTCCGGCGAGAGGGCCGGAGATTCGTCGTTGGCCGCATTGGTGGTGAGTCTGGTGACTGCCCATGGGTCCAGCGTAAGCAGGTAGATGTCGTACCCTCCCTCTGCATTGCGGTTGGAGCTCAATGCCAGCTTTCCGCCTGAGGCCCACGACGGCTGTTTGTCCTCAGCGGAATTGTTGCTCAGGTTGGTTTGGCCGCTGCCGTCGCAGCCCATCACGTATATCTCGCTGTTGCCGTCCCGGTCCGTCTGGAAGGCGATGCGCCCGCCAGCGGGGTAGCTGGGCAGAGTTGGCGCTCCCTGCGTTGGCGTCGGGGTAGGCGTGGGCGTAGGAGTAGGAGTCGGCGTCGGGGTAGATGTTGGCGTCGGTGTTGGTGTCTCCGTG
>VXOI01000235.1 GCA_009840175.1 Chloroflexota bacterium
GTGTGGAGCATCGCGGGCGACGGCGGGTTCCAGATGACCCTCCAGGAGCTGATAACCGCCGCGGAGGAGAGGCTGCCGGTCAAGTACGCGCTGATCAACAACGGGCATCTGGGGATGGTGCGGCAGTGGCAGGAGATGTACTTCGATAATCACCTGAAGGCTGTGCCGGTGCCCGGTCCGGATTACGTCAAGCTGGCCGAAGCCTACGGAGTGGGGGCGGTGCGCGTGTCGGACCGGGAGGAAGTGCTGCCCGCGCTCCGACAGGCGAAGGCCCACGACGGGCCGTTCCTCATCGAGTTCGTGGTGGACCAGGCGACTAACGTCTACCCGATGGTGCCCCCGGGCGGGTCGCTGGCCGACACTCTGGAAGACCCGGCCATCGTCGGCGGATAGAAGGTTATAATTCCAACACAGAGCGCACAGAGGCCATAGAGATTCACTCTGTTTGTTATATAACCCTGTGCGCTCCATGGTTGCAGTAGTTCGGAGACTGTTATGGAGAAAGTCACGATTCAGGAAGCATCCCGCCGCTTGAACGTGTCGCAGCGGGACATTCGGGAATACATCCGCAACGGCAGGCTGAAGGCCGAGCGCGACCCGGATTCGGCGACGGGCCGCTGGCTGGTGGAGATGCCGGAGGACGGGTGGGAGGATGATTTCAAGTCGTTCTTAAATGTTATGTCGGCTGGTCAGACGCCGTGGTGGTGGGCCTTCGAGGCCAAGACGGGAAAGGTTCACTATCTATTGCAGGTGGGCATCGAGGAGATAATGCCCGACTTTCTCTGCGGCCTGCGGGGCGAGAACCTTTATCCCGCCGATGGCCATGCCCCGGACCAGCGTTGCCCCAACTGCCTGCAGGAGGCGGTAGGGCAGGGGTTGCCCTTGTGGGACGACTGACGAATCAGGGCACGCCCGGCGGGTAAAGGCTCACAACAGTTGGGGTAGCGTTTCCTTTCAAGTGGTCTTATAAGTTGCCGACGTGGGCTTGGATTCCACCTTTTGCGGGAATGACGGGTCGTAAGATAGAAATCCACCGTAATACTATGCCATCAAACGATCAGGACGATTGCAAAGTCGGGAAGAACCTGTTGGTGGTGAACCTGTCAAACCACTAGCAGATTCTGAGTTACCCGTCCTTCGACAAGCTCAGGACTAACGGGCCTGGTATTTCGGCGACTTTGCAAAGGCCCTGTCAAAAGATGGGGCTACCTTGACGGTAGCCTCATCAGCATTTTATGTTCCCAGCTCAGGTTGCAGCGAAGGGCCTATCCTCCTCCGCCGCCTACGCTGACTCCGGGTTCGGTCATGCCTTCTGGGTTCAGGAGGGTGTCGAGGTCGGCGTCGGAGAGTTCGGTCTTTTCCTTAGCCATCTCGCGGATGGTGGCGCCGGTGGCGGCGGCTTCCTTGGCGATGGAGGCAGCGGCGTCGTAGCCGATGGCCGGGGCCAGGGCTGTTCCCAGCATCAGGCCCTTCTCCACCATGTCGGGGCCGACGGTGGTGGCCTCGATGCCCTCGACGCACTGGTCGGCGAAGTTGTTGGCCGAAGCGGCGAGCAGGGAGATGGACTCGAGGATGTTGTGGGCCGCGACGGGCATCATGGTGTTCAGCTCGAAGTAGCCCCCCTGCCCGGCGAGGGTGACGGCGGCGTCGTTGCCCACCACCTGGGCCACCACCTGCACCACCGACTCGGCAATTACCGGGTTGATCTTGCCCGGCATTATGGAACTGCCCGGCTGCACTTCCGGCAGGCTGATTTCGCCGAGACCGGCGCGGGGGCCGGAGGCGATGAAGCGGATGTCGTTGGCAATCTTGTGCAGGCTGATGGCCACGGTCTTGAGTTCGCCGCTGGCCTCAACGAGGGCGTCCAGCGATGCCTGAGCCTGGAAGTGGTTGGCGGTTTCGCGGATTTCTACACCCGCAGCCTCGGAGACGTAGGCGCAGGTGCGGGCGGAGAACTCCGGGTGGGTGTTGACGCCAGTGCCGACCGCCGTGCCGCCCAAGGCGACCTCGGCCAGCGCTTCCTGTGCCCGTCGCATCCGCTGGACGCTGTAGCGGGCCTGTCCGGCGTAGCCCAGGAACTCCTGACCGAGCCGCACAGGGGTGGCGTCCTGAAGGTGAGTGCGTCCCGTCTTAATGATGGGCCAAAACTCTTCGGACTTCTTCTCCAACTCCGTCGCCAGGTTTTCAAGCCCGGGGATCAGGTCTTCCTTGATGGCCAGCAGGGCTGCCAAGTGAATTGACGTGGGGATGACGTCGTTGGAGGACTGGCCCATGTTGACGTGGTCGTTGGGGTGTACGAGGCGGGAACCGAGGTCGCCGCCCAATAGCTGGCTGGCGCGGTTGGCGATGACCTCGTTGGCGTTGGTGTTGGTGGAGGTGCCGGAGCCAGTCTGGAAGATGTCCAGCACGAAGTGGCGGTCGAGCTGCCCGTCTATGACTTCCTGGGCTGCGGCGACGATGGCGTTGCCGATGCGCTCGTCAAGCAGTCCCAGCGACATATTGCTACGGGCCGCGGACTGCTTGATGAGACCAAGGGCGCGGATGAAGGTGCGGGGGAAACGGAGGCTGCTGATGGGGAAGTTCAGGACGGCGCGCATGGTGGATGCGCCGTAGAGAGCGTCGGCGGGGACTTCCATTTCGCCCATGGAATCGCGCTCAATTCTGACGTTGGGGCTGGCGGTCATAATGGAGCTTTCCTCCAAGCTGAGTTTGGCGCATAGCATACCACGAAGGAGCAGTCGGGGCGGATGCAAAGTTGATAATGGGCAGGATTTCACTCTCACCCCAACCCCTCTCACTTGAGGGAGAGGGAGAACACGTCTGTCGGTTTCCGTTCAAGGGATAGCCGCAATCGTGCTACAATGTCGGCAGTTGCTTAGCCAGGGAGTGACAGATTTGGCCGCCGAGGTTCGCGTCAGATACGCCCCCAGCCCCACGGGGCAACCGCACATTGGGAATATCCGAACCGCTCTTTTCAACTGGCTTTTCGCCCGCCATCACGGCGGGAAGTTCATAGTCAGGATCGAGGACACCGACCAGAACAGGCTGGTTGAGGGTGCAATCGAAGCCATATTGGACGGCCTGCGCTGGCTGAACATTGACTGGGACGAAGGGCCGGAAGTCCAGGGGCCGCACGCCCCCTATGAGCAGTCGAACCGGCTGGAAATTTACCAGCGGCTGACGGAACAGCTTCTCGACCAGAACAATGCCTATTACTGCTATTGCAGCCGCGAGGAACTGGAAAGGCTGCGGCGGGCTAGACGCCCCCACCCTAACCCTCCCCCAGAGGGAGAGGATAATTTGCAGTGGGGAAATGGGTGCAATTGCCGCCGCCTGGGACACGCGGGGGCCGCTGGCGAGCCGGTGGGGGACGCCGACCGGGTTGTCCGCTTCGCCATGCCTGAGTCGGGCGTGACGCAGGTCCATGACCTGATACGCGGGGACGTGGAATGGCGCAACGAGTTGCAGGAGGACTTTGTCATCCTGAAGTCGGACGGGTTTCCCACCTATCACTTGGCAGTGGTGGCCGACGACCACCTTATGGAAATCAGCCATGTGATGCGGGCGGAGGAGTGGCTGCCCAGCACGCCGCGTCACTTGCAGCTCTACAAGGCCTTCGGGTTCGAGCCGCCGGAGTTTGCCCACCTGCCGATGATCACCGGGCCGGACCGGGCCAAGCTGTCGAAGCGCCACGGCGCGACGGCCATTAGCGAGTACGAGGAGCAAGGATACCTGCCGGAGGCGCTGCTCAACTTCATGGTGCTGCTGGGCTGGTCGCTGGACGGGAGCACGGAGGTCGTCACGCTCCAGCAGATCATCGACAATTTCACCCTGGACCGCATCACCAAGTCGGCGGCCATCTTCGACCAGGACAAGCTGATGTGGATGAACGGAGTCTACATCCGCGACATGGCGGCTGGCGATCTGGCGCGACGGATGGCAGAGTACATCCCGCGGCAATTGGATGACGGCGAGCAGGACTATCTGTGCAACATCGCGCCGCTGGTGCAGGAACGACTGAAGCGGCTGGATGAGTCCGACGACATTACGGCCTATTTCTTCGGGGAGTTGCCATCGGACTACGACCCGGCAACGCTGGTGCAGAAGGGAATGGACGCAGAAGGCACACTGGCCGCGCTGGAAGCGGCAGTGGGCGACCTGGAAAGCGGCACGACGGGCGACGGATTCGGACACGAGAAGCTGGAAGAAATGCTGGGGGAAACGGGACAGCGGCTGGAGCTTTCCCGTCGCCAGTTCTTCGGGCTGTTGCGCACCGCCGCGACGGGGCGGAACGTGTCGCCGCCGCTGTTCGAGACGATGGAAGTCATGGGACGGGAG
>VXOI01000240.1 GCA_009840175.1 Chloroflexota bacterium
ACCGGCCACTCAGACGCAATTCAGGCTATCGTGAACCTTATTCAGAGTATCCCTAAAACAGAATCCCGACATGACTACGATTAACGACATAAGCGACCTGGTAAGGGTTCTGGAAGAGCGGCCCGACTGGCGAGCCGCCATCAGGAACCTGCTGCTTGGCGAAGACCTGCTCAACGTGCCTCAGCAGCTTGCCCAGTTCATTGAAACCACCAACCAGTTCATTGAGTCCGCCAATGAAAACTTCCGGGTGGTCAATGCGAGGCTGAACCGGCTGGAGGGAAAGATGGGCAACTTTGAAGGCAATGATTACGAGCATCGCATAGCCAACCACGCCATGCTCCGGGCCAGGAGGCACTTCGGGCTGAACAATCCGGTCATCGCCATGTCCAATTACCTCCCCCACTCGCCTGATTTCGACCGTGTGCTGACCAGGGCTGTTCAATCCGGGGAGATAAGCGACGACGATATGTATGACCTGTACGAGGCCGACATTATAGTATCGGACGACGACAACCGCTTCGTAGTGTTCGATGTGTCCCTCACGGCTGACAGTGATGACATTGCGAGGGCGGTAAGACGGGCCGACGTAATGGCTGCAATCTCTGACGCAGAATCTATGCCAGCCGTAGCGACGGAGAATATACACGAACTCCAGCAAGACCTGGCCGACCGGATGAACGTGGCCGTGTTTATCATTCCCAACCGCTAACCCGCAGAATGTATCTGTCATTCTGAACTTGTCTAAGAATCGCTTTCCCTGCCCGGCCCTTTCGCCCGCCCACTGGCCCGGAATCCGCACAGTCGAGGGCCGCAACATTTAAAGCAGGACAATGCCCTATGGTCTCCGTTCTTCAGAAGATAATAGGCGACCCCAACGACAAGGCCCTGAAGAAGCTGGCCTCCATCAAGGACGCGGTCAACCGGCTGGAGCCGGAGTTTCAGAAGCTCAGCGACGAGCAGTTACAGGCCAAAACCGCCGAGTTCCGGCAGCGGCTGGAAGGACGTGAGTCAACCGACGGCCTGTTGCCCGAGGCATTTGCGGCAGTGCGCGAGTCTGCCCGGCGCAACCTTGGTCAGCGGCACTACGACGTGCAGCTCATCGGCGGGGCGGCCCTGCACCAGGGCAAGATTGCCGAGATGCGGACCGGCGAGGGCAAGACGCTGGTGGCCACTCTGGCCGTATACGTCAACGCCCTGACCGGCCGGGGCGTCCACGTAGTCACCGTCAACGACTACCTGGCCCGCCGCGACCCGGTGTGGATGGGGCCGGTCTACCACGCCCTCGGCCTCACCATCGGCTGCCTCCAGCATGACGCTTCATACATCTATGACCCTGAAATTGCCTCCGGCAAGCTGCCCTTCCTGCGTCCGGTGTCCCGTGCCGAGGCATACCACGCCGACATCACCTACGGCACCAACAACGAGTTCGGTTTCGACTACCTGCGCGACAACATGTCTCTCACCGCCGAGCAGCGAGTGCAGCGGGAACTGCACTTCGCCATCGTTGACGAGGTGGACAACATACTCATAGACGAGGCCCGCACGCCTCTCATCATCAGCGGCCCGGCCGAGGAGCCGGTGCAGCTTTATCAGAACTTCGCCCGCTTGGTGCCCCGCCTGGACCCGGCAGAAGACTACACCATTGACGACCGTACCCAGGCCGTTTCCCTCACCCAGGAGGGAATCGCCAAGATGGAGCAGTGGACCAGCACCAACAACCTCTATGACCCGGACAACTTCCACTTGGTCCACTACATCGAGAACGCTCTCAACGCCCACGTTATGAAGCAGCGCGACAAGGAATACGTCGTGCGCGACGGCGAGGTGGTCATCGTTGACGAGTTCACCGGCAGGCTCCAGCCCGGACGACGCTGGTCCGATGGCCTGCACCAGGCGGTTGAGGCCAAGGAAGGACTGCGCATCCAGCGGGAGAGCATCACCTACGCCACCATCACCCTGCAAAACTACTTCCGCATGTACGACAAGCTGGCTGGCATGACCGGCACCGCCGCCACCGAAGCCGACGAGTTCTTCCGCATATACGGCCTGGAAGTAGTGGAAATCCCCACCAACCTGCCGATGCAGCGGGCAGATAACTCCGACCTGGTGTACCAGACCACCGACGGTAAGTGGACGGCGGTCGCCGACAACATCGTGAATATGTACGAGACGCAGCGCCCGCTGCTCATAGGCACCACATCCATTGAGGACTCCGAATTCCTGAGCGAGCGGCTGCGGAAACGCGGCGTGCCCCACCAGGTGCTGAACGCCAAGAACCACGCCGGCGAAGCTGAGATCATCGCCCAGGCCGGCCGTCTGGGGGCGGTCACTGTATCCACCAACATGGCCGGCCGCGGCACCGACATCGTGCTGGGCGGTTCAGACACCTCCCGCGAAGACTGGCAGCAGGAACACGACCGCGTGGTGGAACTGGGCGGCCTTCACGTCCTGGGCACCGAGCACCACGACGCCCGCCGCATAGACAATCAGCTCCGGGGCCGCGCCGGACGCCAGGGCGACCCCGGCAGTTCCCAATTCTACGTGTCCCTGGAAGACGAGCTGATGCAGCGCTTCGGCGGCGAGCGCATCAAGAGCGTAATGAGCTGGACCGGGCTGGAAGAGGACACCCCGGTAGAGAACAAGATAGTCACCAAGTCCATCAGCGGCGCACAGGTCAAGGTGGAGGGCTACCACTTCGACATTCGCAAGCACCTGCTGGAATTTGACGACGTGCTGAACAAGCAGCGCGAGGTCATCTACACCGACCGCCACCAGGCCCTCGGAGACGGCGACCTGCGCGAAAAGACGCTGGGGATGCTGCGCCAGGAGTTCACTCGCCTCATGGCCCAATGTCTGCCGGGCCGCCACGCCGACAACTGGAACGCCGAATGGCTGATTGACGAGCTGGGCCAGATTTGCCCGTTGCCGGCGGAGCTGGAGTACGAGGACAACGTATACCAATGCAGCCGGGAGCAGATAGAGCGCATCCTGTCGGAACACGCCGGGACTGCCTACGCCCAGCGGGAGGAAGAAGTTAGCCCGGAGCAGATGCGCCTTATCGAGCGTTTCCTGCTGTTGCGGGCCATAGACTCCCACTGGGTGCAACACCTGACCGCGATGGAGAACCTGAGGACGGGCATCGGCCTGCACGCCTACGGCCAGCGCAACCCGCTGGTGATGTACCAGAGCGAAGGCCAGAAGATGTTCGTTGACCTTCAGAACCGCATCCAGCGCGACGTCGTTCGCACGCTGTTCCACGTTTCAGTTGAACCCGCCCAGGCCGCTGCCCTTACCGGCAACGCCGCCCGCGGACGCCGCAACGGCGGCGGCAGCCCGATGCAGGCGGTCAGCGGCGGCAACCGCAACGCCCAGCCTGCCGGCGGCGGCAAGGTGGGCCGCAACGCCCCCTGCCCCTGCGGCAGCGGCCGCAAGTACAAACGCTGCTGCGGCAAGGCGGCCTAGCTGCATAACAGCGATGCCACGGCGTTACACATTCAACGATATTGTCAGTATCGTCCTTAGCCAAGGATGGGAGTTTCACCATTACACTGGAAGCCACGCCAATTACAGGAAACCCGGATACTCTACGGTTGTAGTCCCCTACATGAGGGGGGTGTTGCGTCCAGGTACGGTCGCTAACATCCGTCGTCAGATGATGCTCACAAGCGATGAGTTTGAGCGAATAGCAGACGAGGTGCTGTGATGCCTTTGCAGAAATTCACCATCTTCTTGATGCCCCAGGAAGGCGGCTATCAAGTCATCGTACCTCACTACCCTAACTGCACCACTGAAGGAGATACGGTGGAAGAGGCGTTGGCAAACGCCAAGGATGCCATGGAAGGTCTGCTATACGTGGAATCAAAGCACGGCGGCGACAAGGTAGAGTCCTACGTGTTTGCTCCCCACGTAGTCGTCGCTGACATAGACGTTGAAGTGCCAGAGAGCTTGCTGGAAAAGTATCCCGCCCCGGCCAAGGCATCCGAGTAAAGGCGAAGGAGGTTACGGGCAGCACCTGCCCATCACTCAGGACTCACTCATCAATCCGAGAGGCTCTTGCCGCCGAAGAGTCCTCTCAGCCACCCAAAGATTCCCCCGCCGCCGGAAGGCCGCACTTCTCCATGCCCGTGGTCGCCGTGCTCCATGGGCACCACGCCCTCGCCGGAAAGCACGTGCTCCGGGTCCCGGTCGAAAGCCACCTTGCACCCTGGCCCGCAGAAGTAGTAGTCAGTCCCCTCGTACTCGCTGTGTCCGCCCGGCGGGTTGTCAGTGTCCACTTCCATCAGGCACACCGGGTCTATCGCTACGGCCATTGCCTGTACCTCTTCTGCATAGTGTGAGATCTATATTTTGGACCCGCGCAGCCGGAGGGAGTTGGTAATTACGGTGACCGAGCTGAAGGCCATCGCCAGCGCCGCCAGCACCGGATTGAGGAAACCCTGCTGCCCGAAGAAGAACTCCAGCGACCCTGGCACGCCGCCCAGGGCCTGAAACACCGGGTATAGCGCCCCAGCCGCCACCGGGACCAGCAGGATATTGTAGAAGAACGCCCAGAACAGGTTCTGCTTGATGGTGCGGATGGTCTGGCGGCTCAGATCAAGGGCAGTAGCAACGCTGCCGACATCGCCCCTCATCAGTGTAATGTCCGCCGACTCCGCCGCGATGTCGGCGCCGCCGCCCATGGCCATCCCAACGTCCGCCTGGGCGAGTGCCGGCGAGTCATTGATCCCGTCGCCCACCATTGCCACCACGCGGCCTTCCTGCTGCAAATTGCGTACTACCTCGGCTTTGTCCTGGGGCAGCACTTCCGCCTCCACCCGGTCAATATCAAGCTCCCTGGCGATGGTGTAAGCCGTGGAGGCGTTGTCTCCCGTCAGCATCACCACCGACAGACCCATCTCCTTCAGCCGGGCCACGTCATCCTTTGCCCCCGGTTTCAGCGTGTCGGCCACGGCAATGACCCCCATGGCCTCGCTTCCCAACGACAGGAATACCGTTGTCATTCCCTTCTGGGCCATTGAGTCGGCCAGCGTCGTGAGACCGTCGAGAACGATTCCCTTTTCGTGCATGAGCAGCCGGTTGCCCATTCGGACGGTCTCGTCGTTCACCTGGGCTTCGATGCCCTTGCCCGGAAGGTTCTGGAATCCAGACATTGGGCGAAGCGCCAGTCCCCGGTTCTGCGCCTCGCCGACAATCGCCTCTGCCAGCGGATGCTCAGAGCCTCGTTCCACTGATGCGGCCATCGCCAGCAGCTCGTCCTCATTCACTCCCGTCGAGGCAAGCCCGGTCACGACCGGCTTCCCGGTGGTGAGAGTGCCAGTCTTGTCCAACACTACCGTGTCCACTCTATGCGAGGTTTCCAGGGCTGACGCCTGCTTGACCAGCACTCCTTGTTCCGCCCCCTTGCCGACGCTGACGATGATGGCGGTTGGCGTAGCCAGCCCCAGGGCGCACGGGCAAGCGATAATCAGCACCGCCACAAAAACGAGGATGGCGAAAGTCAGGGCCGGAGCCGGGCCTATGAACAGCCACAGCAGGAACGCAGCCGCAGCAACAGCCACCACCAGCGGAACAAACACGGCGGATACCTGGTCGGCAAGGCGCTGTATCGGCGCCCGCGACGCCTGGGCGTCCTGCACCAGGCGTATGATCTGGGCCAGTGCGGTATCATCCCCAACGCGGGTGGCCCGGTAATAGAGCACTCCCTGCTGGTTCAGAGTGGCCCCGTAGACCATATCCCCTGGAGACTTTTCCACAGGCATACTCTCGCCCGTCAGCATGGACTCATTGACAGAGGAGTACCCGTCCGTAACCTCGCCGTCCACGGGTATGTACTCGCCCGGGCGCACCAGCAGGATGTCTCCGACAACAACCTGCTCCACCGGCAGCACGACTTCCCCGTCTTCTCGCAGCACTGTGGCAGTCGCCGGGCGGAGTTCCATCAGCCGCCGGATGGCCTCAGAAGTCCGCCCTCGCGCCCGCGCCTCCAGGTACCGGCCAAAGAGGACCAAGGCGATGATAACAGCCGAAGTCTCGAAGAATATCTTGCCGTCAATGCCCGCATTGGAGAGCACCGACGGGGCAAGGGCCTCCAGCAGCACCACCGCAACGCTGTAACCGTATGCCGTGCCCGTGCCCAGCGCAATGAGAGTGTGCATATTGGCAGCGCCGTGGCGCAGCGCCCCCAGGCCGGAGCGGTAAAAGGAGGCGCCCGCCCAGAACAGGACAGGCGTGGCCACCGCCCACAGCAGGAAGGGATAGAAGCTCAGTTCCATCCATCCCGACACCCACGGGAAACCCTTGAACCCGCCAAGAATGAGCAGGATTGCCCCGACTGCGGCTACTCCCAGCCGGTTGCTCAGTTCGCGCATCTCGCGCGTCTTGGACAGCCGTTCCAGTTCCTGCTCCCGGTCGCCCTCAGCCTCGACTCGATACCCGGCTTCCTCCACGGCACGCCGCAGGTCCTTCACGCTGGCGACGCCGGGGCTGAACTCCACCGCGGCCCTTTCGACGCCCAGGTTGACGCTGGCCTTGGTCACGCCCGGGACGCCGGTCAGTGCGCGCTCAACGTGGTATACGCAGGCGGCGCAGGTCATCCCGCCGATGTTCAGCGAGGTTGAAACAGTATCGTTATCTTTGAGGTCAGTTGCCATAGTACCGTAACGCGCAGCCAGTCACCCCCGGCTACAGAACGCCTATACACCCTCGACGAAGTAGAGGTCGCCGCTGGATGCCTTCATCCGCATTTCCTTCAGCGGCGCGTACATCTCCGAGTTGTACCACTCCTTCGCCTTCTCCACGCTCTCGAACTGCAACACCACGATGCGCTTTGGCTCGTAGTCACCTTCGATCTTCTCGGGTGTCCCTCCCCGCACCACATAAGTCCCGCCAAAAGCGGCGACCGTCTCCGGCACGCGCTTGCCGTACTCGGCAAAGGTCTCCGGGTCAGTAATGGTAATGTTGCCAATCATGTATCCTGCTGCCATGAGAGAATGGCCTCCGCGCTATGATTTTCAACAGACAGCGTAGCATCGCAGCGCACTGTAATCAAACTGAGCAGAACAAACCAAAGGCCGAAGTTCACTCCAAATCTGCTCCAACATAAACGGGAGCGGTGGCCTTCCGCTCCCGTAATATGGTAGCCCATCCCCAATCAACCTACACGTATCGCGGCTCCACGTCGCGGTGCAGGCCGAAGGCGTGCTTGCCGATGAGTTCCAGCGCGTCGAAGCCGCTGATGGGGTGCATGGTTCCGGCCCGCACGTCGCGGTAGTATCGCTCCAGCGGCAGGCGCCGGGCCAGCGCCGCGCCGCCCACCATGTCCACCGCCTTGTTCACCACGTCCTGCGCCGCCTTCATGCAGAAGTACTGCATCGCTACTGCGTCCACGATAGTGGCGTCATCGCGGTTGTTCACGTCCACCAGCTTCTCGGCCACCTGCTTTTGGTAGGCCCAGCCGGCGTTGAGGGCGATGTCCATTTCGGCGGCCAGGAACTGGTGGCCTGGGTAATAGCTCTCCGGTTGCTTGAAGGGTATTCGGGTGCGGTCTCTGGTCTGATTGATGGCGAAGTCGCGGGCCGCCTTGGCGATGCCCAGGTATACCGACCCGAAGGTGCCGCCGTGCCAGGCCCACAGGCCCCGGGCGTAGATGTCCCATTCCCAGGGCTTGTGCTTGAAAACGTGGTCCTCTTCTATGAACACATCCTCCAGTCGCCAGCTATGACTCTGACTGGCTCGCATCCCCATGGTGTCCCAGTCGTTGAGGCAGACCAGCCCTTCGTGGTTGATGGGGAGGATGAAAATCAGGCCGACATCGCCTTCATCCGGGTCTTCGTAGATAGCGCTGCTGGCGAAGAGGTCGCCTGCCGGACTGTTGGTGCCGAAGCCCTTGCGCCCGTTTATGCGAAAACCGTTGCCTTCCTTCACTGCTTTGACCGTGGTGTACCCCATGCCGGTGATGCCCTTGTAGCTGTCCACCTGCGGGTCGGTGATCGCGCCGAACACAATCAGTTTCTCGTCGGCGATGCGAGTCAGGAGCTCATCAACTTCAAAGCCATCGGCCCGGAGGTCGGTCATCACGAAGGGCAGGCCGAAGTGCATATTCACGGCCAGGGCCGTGGCCCCGCACCCCTGCGCCAGCCGGTTCTGGGCGATGCAGATGTCCAGCAGATCGGCCCCGCCGCCGTTGCATTCCGCCGGAATCGGCATGGCGGTGTAGCCCGACTCCTTCATCTCAGCGTAGTTCTCGAAGGGAAACTCGCCTTTCAGGTCATATTCAGCGGCCCGTTCAGCGAAAGTGTCGGCGTGCTTGGCTGCCAGGTCGTACCACTTGCGTTGCGATGCCGTTAGCTCTTGTGTCATAAGCATCCTCCCGAACCCGCGCTTCGCGCGTAATTCGACGGCAATAGCCTCGATGCCGCATTCTAGCGCAACGAAAGGGGGGCGTCCAATGGTGGAAGGGGCCTACTGGGGAAACATTAAGGCTGGGCAGAGGTTTCCTTACGGGTCCAGCCAGCGGTAGAGAGATTCTTTCAGCGTTACCACGCGGGAGCCCGGTGTTCGCTCGATGCAACCGACATCTACCAGCGTGCCGACGATTGCTCGCCCCAATGCTCCGCCCAGGTGCCACCGCCGCTCCGTCCAGTCGAGACATGAAAAGGCGACAGGCTTGCCGGACTTGGCGGTGGGAATTACAACCCCGCGCTTGACGAGGGCGTCGGCGCCGCTGTCGGTGGGGGAATAGAAAAACCGGGTGGAGTCTGGGGAGGTGGGCAACGTCTCCAGCCACCTGCGCCACAGAAATTCATCCATCAAGGAAACACCGGCAACTCCGGCCAAGTGGCCGTATCAGGTACGCGCCCGCCGCAGGGACGTATCGCGCCGAACCTCACGGGAGGCTTGTGCGCTGGGTTGCCTCATCGTGGAGAGAGCATGGACTTCACTGGAACTTCTCACTTGGCGTCCTCACCCACCCCCGATCGCCGGCAGGAAGTGCACCTCGCTATTCTCCTGCACTCGCTCCAGCAGGCCCAGCAGGCTGGTCTCGCCGTCCACCACCACCGCCAGTCCGGGCAGCAGGTCGTCCTCTTCCACATCCATCAGCAGGTCTCGGGAGCCGGGGTACTCGCGCTCCAGGTTGTTGATTACCTGGCGCACCGTGGTCCCCGGGACCACCACCTGCTGGTTGCCTCCGCAATGGGCCTGCATTCGCGGCGGGAGCCATACTTCCGGCATTGCCCTCACCCTCACCCTTCACCCGTTGACGGCGAAGGGATTCCTTCTTGAAGTTCGGAAACAAAAGTGGGGGCCTGAAATCTCCAGACCCCCAACTCATCGCGTCTGTTCCGGTTAGCCGCCGTTCTTGCCCCAGAGACCCTCCAGGATCTTGTCCGGCGATATGGGCAGCGAGTCCATCCTGACGCCGATGGCGTCGTAGACGGCGTTGGAGACGGCTGCCAGCGGCGGCACCAAGGGAACCTCGCCGACGCCCCGCAGCCCGTAGGGATGGGCCGGGTTGGCAACCTCTACGATCACCGTGTCAATCATCGGCAGATCGAGGCTGATGGGCATACGGTAGTCCAGGAAGCTGCTGTTCAGCATCCCGCCCTGGTCGTCGAAGCGGTACTCCTCGTTCAGCGCCCAGCCGATGCCCTGCACCACGCCGCCCTGTATCTGGCCCTCGACGTAGCTGGGGTGGATGGCCTTGCCCGCGTCCTGCACGGCGGTGTAGCGCAGCACGTCCACCTTGCCGGTCTCGGTGTCCACCTCCACGTCCACCAGGTGAACGGCGATGGAGGGCCCGGCGCCCGGCGGGTTCACCCCGGCCCGGCCCACGATGGGGCCGCCGGTGCCTACCGCGAGGGCGGCAATCTGCTTGAAGGTCAGCCGCAGCTCCGGGTCGGATGTGTGCTGCAACACCCCGTCAACGTACTCCACGTCATCCACCGGGATGTCCCAGATGCGGGCGGCCCGCTCGCGCATCTGCCGCTTCACGTCCTGCCCCGCCTCGTAGGCGGCCCAGCCAGACTTGAAAGTGGCGCTGCTGCCTCCGGTGTTGGAGGTGAACCCGATGCTGTCGGTATCGCCCACCTGCGGCTTGATGTCGTCCATCGGGACGCCCAGCACTTCGGCGATATGTTGCGCCACTGCGGCGCGGCTGCCGCCGATGTCCGGCGAACCCTCGGTCAGGCTCACCGAGCCGTCGGAGTTGACCACCGCCCGCGCGCTGGCCGGGCCGGTGTTGTTGCCCCAGAAGCCGCTGGCGACGCCGCGGCCTCGCTTGATGTGGCCGTTCTCGCCGTCGGTCCTGCTTTCCAGCGGCGTGTTGAAGTGCGGATGGTCCTTCAGGGCTTGTAGCGTTTCGATGTAGCCCACCTTGGGCGTCATCGGCCCAGTTACGCGGCGCACGCCCTCCTTGGAGCTGTTGAGCAGCCGGAATTCCATCGAATCCATCCCCAGCTTCTCGCACAGCTCGTCAATGGCCGTTTCCATGGCGAAGGCCGAGGCCGGCGCCCCGGGAGCGCGGTAGGCTGCCGACTTAGGCCGGTTGATGACCACGTCGTAGGCTATCAGGTGGGCGTTGGGAACGTCGTACTGCGCCATCATGCACTGCGCGCCGGGAGAAACGGGCGAGCCGGGGAACGCCCCCGCTTCGTAGATAAGCGTGGACTCGGCGGCCACCAGCTTGCCTTCCTTGGTTGCGCCCAGCTTGACCTTGATCTTCGTGCCGGAGGTCGGGCCGGTGGCCTCGAATACCTCCTTGCGCGACATCTGCACCTTCACCGGGTGACCGCTCTTGCGAGAGAGCAGCGCCGCCACCGGCTCCACATACAGCACCGTCTTGGCTCCGAACCCGCCGCCGATTTCCAGCGGGATGGCCTTCACGTCGGCTATGGGAATGCCCAGGAACCGGGCCGTGTGGTCGCGGACAGTGAACTGACCCTGGCTGCTGGACCAGATGGTCAGCTTGCCGTCAACGCCCCATTGGGCAGTCCCGGCGTGAGGCTCGATGTACCCTTGATGTACCGGGACGGTCTCGGTCTCCTTCTCGACGATAACGTCGGCCTGCTTGAAACCTTCCTCCACGTCGCCCAACCGGAACTCAAACTGGTTGGCAATGTTGCTGCCCGCGCCGTCTTCGCCCTCGTCCAGCAGTCCGCCCGGGCGCAGCGCCGGGTTCGACAGGCTCGCCAGCCTGTCATGCACCGCCGGAGCGCCGTCCTTCATCGCCTCGTCGGCGCTCAGCACCGGCGTTAGCACCTCGTAGTCCACCTTGATGAGCGCCAGGGCCTGCTCCGCGACGTGAGCGTTGGCGGCGGCCACTGCGGCGATGGCGTGGCCCTTGTACAGAGCCTTCCCCCGCGCCAGCACGTTCATGCTGAGGAACCCCAGGTTCTGGATAGCCCCCTCGGCCAGGTCGGCCAGCCGCCCGGAGGTCTCCGGCCAGTCGGCGGAGGTCACCACGGCATGAACGCCCGGCAGCACTTCGGCTGCGCTGGTGTCCACCGACTTGATAATTGCATGGGAATGAGGGCTGCGCAGTATCTTGCCGTACAGCAACCCGGGCAGATTCTGGTCTGCGCCGTACCGCGCCCGCCCCGTCACCTTCTCGGCCCCGTCGGGCCGCACCGGCCGGGTGCCGACCACGTTAAATTCTTCATTGGACAGAACAATGTTCGGCTTGTAGTCCAGCATCAGCGTCTCCTGACAATCAACGATGAAATGAGCATACCTCTACGGCGCCTATGGTATCACAAGACGGCGCGGCGCATTGACGTGTTCCCTACGCCGCCGCCAATTGCTCAGCCTGCCGGATAAGGCTGTCCGTTTCTCGAATAAGCTCCAGTATATGGTCGTCATACACCATGCCGTAATAGCATCCATCAATGTGCAGAAACTGCGCTCGCTCTGAGTATTTGGCTGGCAAATCGGCGAATCCATTGGCTCTGGACAACCGACGGAATCCTGTGGAGATTTGGGTAGTTGTAGAGGTGTTCCCGTTGTGGGCCAATACAGCGGCTTCGGCGGCGGCGCGGGTGGCGTTCCATGCCTTGCCGCAGGCGTCTCGAAAGTCTCCCGCCTCCAACCGGTCTATGGCGGAACGGTACTGCTCCCAGGCGTCGTCGAACCGGGCTTGGGAGTTGGTAGTTTCGTTATTGGCAGTGGCCATAGCGCTTCCTGCTGGGTTCAGTGTGTCTGTCATTAGTGTATCAGATTAGGATTCACGCAATTGAGGGCAAGTCCATCCCGTATATCCTGTCCATCCATGTCAGTTAATCCATCCTATGCAATAGCTTCATACGAATCGGCGATGTGCAACACTAGCCCCAAATCGGCCCTTACGATATACTGCTTGCGGAAATCGCAACCGTCTGCGGCCTCGCCTGCCACAGCGCTCCCTGAGCGCGTCTAGGTCGGGGCGCAGGCAACCTTCATCGGGAGAGAACAGCAAGGATGCGTATACCGGTCCCCGTTTTCACGAGGAGGCGCGTCGGCCGGGTGATCGTGGCGCTCGCCGCGGTCGGGCTGATTCTCGTATCTACCGTGGCCAGCCACGGATGCAGAGTCCAGGGGCACAGTCCGTCCGAAAACGCGGCAGTGGTCTCGTCCGAATATCCTGAGCTTGTCGAAGGACGGACTGGATAAGAGTTAGGACACGGGACACCTCCTAAAGGGCCATCCCAATTCCTCAACCCCACGGGCCGAATCATGGCTGTAGACAATAGCCTATCCCCCCACGGCGGCGAACTGAAAGTGTCGGTCGCGCCCTCCGGTCAGGCGGCTCACCTGGCCGGGGGGTTGCCGCGTTTGGCTGTCAACGAGCAGATAGCGCGGGAGGTCATCAACCTGGCCTACGGCGTCTTTTCGCCGCTGGATGGGTTCATGGGCCGCGCCGACCTGGACTCGGTGGTGCGTTCCATGCGGCTGGCCGACGGGCTGGTGTGGAGCATTCCCATCATCCTCGACGTTTCGCCCGCAGAGTGGGCGGCCCTTCGACAAGCTCAGGATGAACGGGGGCAGGCGCCCGCGAATCGTGTCCTGCTGACCCACCAGGGGCAGCCGTTGGCAACGCTGGACGTGGCTGAGGTCTACAACTACGACAAGACGGTGATGGCCGAAAACGTCTACGGCACCACCGACCCGGAACACCCGGGAGTCGCCCGCACCATGGCCTTGGAGGACACCCTCGTCGGCGGCAAGGTCACGCTAGTCAACCCGCCGCAGGTCAACCCGCCCTTCGACCGCTTCTGGAAAACGCCGGAGCAATTGCGGGCGCGGCTGTCCGAGCTGGGCTGGGACTCCGCCGTAGCCCACCAGACCCGCAACGTGCCCCATGCCGGCCACGAGATGATGATGAAGGGCGCGCTTATGGCATCCGGGGCCGACGGCATCCTGGTCAGCGCTGTCATAGGCGAGAAGAAGCCCGGCGACTACATAGACGAAGCCATCGTGCTCGCCCACGCCCTGCTGCGGGACGAGGGCTTCTTCCTGCCGGAGATCCACGAGACCTCGACCCTGATGTGGGATATGCGCTACGCCGGGCCGCGCGAAGCGGTGTTCCATGCCCTCGTCCGCAAGAATCTCGGCTGTACCCACCACATGTTCGGGCGCGACCATGCGGGCGTGGGCAATCACTACGGACGCTATGCCGCCCACGAAGTCTTTGACACGCTTCCCGAACTTGGCATAAAATCCGTTCTCACGCTGGAGTGGTGGTACTGCCCTGTCTGCGAAAGCGTCGCCTACGAAGGGATATGCGGCCACCGCGACCGCAAGCAGGACTTGGCCGGCACACTTATTCGCAACATAATCAGCGGCGGAGCCGGGCCTGCCGCCACCACGCTACGGCCCCAGGTGCTGGAGGTAGTGCGCGACTGCGCCAAAAAGTACGGAATGGACTCTCCCTTCGTCACCCCTGAATATCTCGAAAACCGGACGCCGGTCATCACCATGCCGGAGATGACCTGTTGCACCTGTACGGAGTGTCCGTCCACCTAGTTTGCTGGTTCGCAAACCCCCTCTCCCAAGCGCGAGGGGGTTTTACTTTGCTATCGTTTCCCGATTAATCCCGTCTCCCTCAGGGGGAGGCCAGGGTGGGGGCGAAAAGCCGGAAAATCAATCGAACTAGAGGATAAGCCATGCCGACATTCGTAGACCCCAACAAATGCACCGCCTGCGCCGGGGAGCATCGCGGCCCTCTCTGCGTCTACATTTGCCCCAACGACCTCATGGCGCTGGACACCGGAGTCAATAAGGGCTTCAACCAGGAACCCGATCTGTGCTCCGAATGCTATGCCTGCGTCAAGCTCTGTCCCGAAGAGGCCATCAATGTCCGCGGCTACGCCGACTTCGTGCCATTGGGCGCTATCGTCCAGCCCCACCGCACGGAAGTTGAAGGCATCGAGAACGGCGGCCTGCATTGGGAGGTCATATTCCGCGACGGGCGTCGCTTCGACTTCACCTACCAGTCGCGCACCCGTACCGCCGGTTCGGTGGTGCCCTACGAGGGCTTCACGGAAAACCGAAACACCGACCTCGGCAACCAGAGCCTCGCCGGGGATTCCAATTGGCTGGGCGTAGACAAGTTGCCCGTCCCCGCTTCCCGTTAAATTACCGATCCGCTAACTATGTCATTCTGAGCGAAGCGAAGAATCCCTCCTGCAGGGATAAGACCCTTCGCCTCGCTCAGGGTGACAATACTTCACACGGAGGTTCAAGCCGTGGCATTCGAGACCACAGAAACTGTTGATTGCGACATCCTTATCATCGGCGGCGGAATGTCCGGCTGCGGAGCCGCCTTCGAGGCCAAGTATTGGGCCGGGGACAAGCGCGTGGTGCTGGCCGAAAAGGCCGTCATCGAGCGCAGCGGCGCCACCGGCGAGGGCCTCTCGGCCATCAACTGCTACATGGGCCAGCGTTACGGCTGGAACACGCCCGAGGACTTCGTCAACTACGTCGTCAACGACATGATGGGCCTCGCCCGTGAAGACCTGGTCTACGACGTGGGCCGCCATGTGGACAACTCCGTCCACCTGCTGGAGGAATGGGGCCTCCCCATCTGGAAGCAGGAAAACGGCCAGTACGAGCGCATCGGACGCTGGCAGATTCCCATTCACGGCGAGTCCATCAAGCCCATCGCCGCCGAGCCTGCCCGCACCGCCCTGGGCGAAGAAAACATCTACGAGCGCATCGCCATTACCCACCTGCTCACCGACGACGAGGACCCCGGCAAAGTCGCCGGAGCGGCAGGCTTCTCGGTGCGCGACAACAAGTTCTACATCTTCCGCTCCCCGGTGGTCATCATCACCACCGGCGGCGCGTCCAACGTCTTCCGTCCCCGCTCTGTCAGCGAAGGGCTGGGCCGCACCTGGTACTCCGTCTTCGCCACCGGCTCCGCCTACGGGCTGATGATTCCCGTCGGGGTCGAGATGACCCAGATGGAGCACCGCTTCGTCCCCACCCGCTTCAAGGACGGCTACGGCCCGGTGGGAATGTGGTTCCAGTATTTCCACGCCAAGGTGCTGAACGCCCTCGGCGACGACTACACCGTCACCCGCGCCGCCGAGCTGGACAAGTACGAACCCTACGGCTCGGCCATCCCCACGCCCACGCCGCTCCGCAACCACCAGATGTTCCTGGATGTCCGCGATGGCTACGGCCCGATGTATATGCGCACCGACCAGGCCATGCAGGCCCTCTCTGCCCGTCCTGACGGCACCATAGACCCGGACAAGATGGAGCAGGTCCGCAACGAGGCCTGGGAAGACTTCCTCGACATGACCATCTCCCAGGCTCTCACCTGGGCCGCCCAGAACATCGCCCCCGAAGACACACCATCCGAGGTGGTCCTGGCCGAGCCTTACATCATGGGTTCCCACTCCGGCGAGGCCGGGGCATGGGTCAGCGGCCCGGAGGACATCGCCTCAGACGACTATTTCTGGGGCTACAACCGCATGACCACCATCCGAGGACTCTTCGCAGCCGGAGACGGCGTGGGCGCCGCTCCCCACAAGTTCTCCTCCGGCTCCTTCACCGAGGGTCGCATCGCCGCCAAGGCCGCAGTCAACTACCTGGCCGACAACCCCGGCCGCCCCGCGGTCTCCGGCGAACAGGTGCAAGGGATGCAGTCAACGATACTCTCTCCGTTGAATACCTATGACCGGCACAAGGGAGCCACCACCGCCGAGGAGATCAATCCCAACTACCTGACCCCGAAGCAGGGTCTTGTCCGGCTACAAAAAATCATGGACGAGTACGGCGCGGGCGCATCCGCCTGGTACACCACCAACCGCCCGACGCTTGAGCGCGGCATCACGCTCATCGAAATGCTGCGCGAAGACCTTTCCCACCTGGCCGCCCGCAGCCCCCACGAGCTGATGCGCTGCTGGGAGGTCGTGCATCGCGCCTGGGTCGGCGAGGCCCACCTGCGCCATCTGCTCCACCGCGAGGAGACCCGCTGGCCAGGCTACTACTACCGCTCCGACTTCCCAGACCTCGACGACGCCAACTGGCGCGTCTTCGTCAACTCCCGCTACGACCGCAACGCCGATAGCTGGAACCTGATGACGCGCCCCTACCGCAACCTCATTACCCAGTAGGCATTAGTGCCGCCAGGCAGAAAGCATCGGGGCGTCCTTTTTGGGACGCCCCTTTCGTATCCCCGCTAAAACCCGCCGCCCGCATCGCCACCGCCGCCGTGAAAGCCGCCGTCGAATCCGCCGTGGCCGTGATGATGGTGGTCAATCGGTTGCCCCACCAGGAAAGCGCCCGTAGCGCCAGCCGTCCCCGCGTCCAGGGCGGACGGGCGGCCCCTCCGCCATCGCCTCCTGCCGGACTTGACCTGTTCCGGCTCCGGCTCCGCAAACGCTTCCCCTGTCTCTTCCGCAGCCGTCCGCCGGGCATCCCACTCCATCCAGATCCGTTGCGTCTGAGCGTCCGCGCTTTCCCTTCGTCCCTTGAACAACTTATTCGCAAGCCAACTGAACAGCATCTCAATCTCACCTCCAAGTGAATAGGGAATGCGAATGGGCCAAGTCTCTACTTTCTTCCATTGGAATCCGGATGCGACGGCGGCGGCTCATTGAAGTCCTCGCCAGCGGCTTCCGCAACAATTCGTCGCTTGTTCCATTCTTCCCACTTTTCGTGAGCTTCCACAAATCCTTGAGTGTGTCCTTCCTCTCGTCCTATGGCCCGTTGTCGTTGTAAGTATCTGTCGGATATCATCGTAAACAGCATTTTGGTCACGTCCGTCAGAAAAATGCTTTCCGCCGCCACCAGAATGATCAAACCCGCCATGCTCGAGCCGACGGCGATCAAGACGTCAATCGCTCCTGTGTCAGCAGGGGCAGTAGCAACCTCATGCCAGCATACCAGTCCCAGCAAGCATAATATCTGGATGTTGAACAGGGCAAGGTACCACTTCTGCCAGTCCTCCGGCACGCTCCAGATGGATGCGCGTTGGCCCCTCTCCGGTTCCTGGTTCAAGGTTTCGCTCCAAGTTCACAACGGAAATGCGCCGGATCCGAAGGCGTTTACCGATCATCCGGGGCGTCGTCCTGCCAGTAGCCCCACGGCTGCGGGCGGCGCGGCAGCACCGGCCTGCCGGTGAGCGCGCGGGCGGCTGCAACCGCGAGCAAGCCCGCCACGAACCCACCCACGTGGGCGAAGAACGCCACGTTCACCGCGCTTGACAACCCCAGTGACGTAAGCCCTTGTATCAGTTGCCACACAAACCAGCCTCCCAGCAGCCATACGGCGGGCAACTCAATCACAGTGACCAGAATCATCACGATGAGCGCCCGGATACGGTTGAACGGAAAGGTCAGAAGGTAGGCCCCCAGCACCCCTGAGACTGCGCCGCTGGCCCCGATCAGCGGCGCTTGCGACTGCGGTTCGATGGCCATGTGGCTCAGCGTGGCGGCAACGCCGGTGGCAAGGTACAGCAGCAGGAATCTCAGCGGGCCCAGCCTGGCCTCCATGCTGCTTCCGAATACCCACAGGAACAGCATATTGCTGGCGAGGTGCAGGAAACCGCCGTGGATGAACATTGAGGACAGGATTGTGGCCCAGGTAGGGATGGGAGAGGCGATGTCAATTCCGCCGAGCAGCCGCTGGTAGTCCCGGCCTTCGGCCAGTTCGGAGGGGATGAAGCCCCACTTGAAGAAGAATACGTCAATGTGGAAGCTGCCGCCGCCGGTCAGGACGCCCAGCCCGCCCGTTTGCAATTCGTAGAGGAACACCAGGCAGTTGAGGCCGATCAGACCGACAGTTACCGGGGGAAGACCAGTGCGGCGGGCCCCTGCGTCAGCGAATGGAAACACGTCTCAGCCCCCGACGGCCTCCGCCATCCTGAACGAACTCCGTCATCCTGAGCTTGTCGTAGGATGCCCGCCGCGCTTGCGGGTCGGAGAACCCTCTGGCATCACGCGGTGACGCCAGGAACTGCAAAGATGTCACTGCTTGCGTGAACGATAACTCCCGCCGCCGCCTCGGGACTCATCTGTCCCATGTTCAGCATCATGTGATAGTGGGTCGGGTCATAGAAGTTGTAGTTGAAGAACCGCCGGAAGAAATTCTCATGCGCCTGCTCCAGCTCCGCCCCGTAACTCTCAGCCTCTTCGCGCGTGTAGTTCTCGCGGCGCATCAGGGTTTGTACCCTGACTTCCAGCGGCGCCAGCAGGGCTACGTGAAAGGTGCCGGGCATATTCTCCAGAATGGCGTTGGCTCCCCGCCCGATTATCACCGCGTTTCCTTCCTCGTAGATGTCCTTCACCACCTTCTCGGTGGCCTCGATAAATTCCTTGTCGCTGATCTGCCGGTTGGCGTTGTTTTCACCCATCATTTCCATGAAGGTTTCCGGAGGCAGGTTTTCAATACCCCGGCCGAAGTAGGGCTCGCCGCTGACGCCGGACATCGCCGACCGTTCCAGCATGGTTTGCAGGAACCGACCCAACCGGTCCCGGAAACGGTCAACCCGCTGCTCCTTGGCTATCACAGCCCCCACCGGGGTGCCGATAAGCCGGGCTGCCTGCGTGAAAATCAGTCGGTCGTAGAAATTCATCTCCAACTGCTGGGCTACCATCTGGCCGATGGACACAGCGCCTGCCCCCAACGGGCCGTTGATTGTTATTACTGGCATCGTATTTCCTCCTGGGGTAGAGTGTGGGACTTTTGCTCGACGCTTCATACCGCCGGGCGTCTAAACGCTGGACTCCATCAGGCGGGAGCGGCGTCGTGGATATTCTTCGGCCAGCAGGCCGAGGGCGTAGGAGTCGAACCACTGGTCTCCACGGCGGTGGGCCTTGCGAAAGTGACCTTCCACCACGAACCCTATGTGTTCAACCATATCCAGCGCTGGTTTGTTGTACTCCGGCACATCTACCCAGATCCGATGCAGACCCAGATCGTTGAAGGCGTGGTCCAGCAGACTGACTAGCGAAATGGTTCCATAGTGGTGGTGCCACAGGTCTTTGCGGCCTACCAGGATAAAGGCTTGCGCTTCCAGCAGGGGCCATTCGATCACCAGTTGAGCTTCTCCGATATGCTCGCCCTCGCTGGAGTAAACGGCGAAGACCTTGCGGTTATCGTCATTGAACACCCGGTCCCAGTCATTCTCGTCGCCTTCCAGTACGTGCGACGGCACGTAACCCGCGTGAAGCGGTTGCCCGTCGTCGCCCAGGCCATACCAGGACGTGTTAACCTCATCATCTTCCAGCCAACCCATTAGCCGTTCTACATCATCGCGGGTGGGCGCTGTCAGTGAAACCTGCGGAAACATATCGTACCCCCTGCTATCATCACCCTGAGTTTGCTCACATCACCCTGAGCCTGCCGAAGGGCGGGACCCATGAATAACCGCCGCCCATGTCTCCATGATACTTTCCATTATAACAATATGGCTTCAACGGTTCACTGCCATGTGTTCACTGCCATGTTATGTAACCCGGAAAAGTGGCGAGTAGTATACTCTCGTGTAGTGTCAACGGCTAGACGCTCCACAACCCATTCGATAACAGGATGAGAGGACGTATGCGCGAAAATACGCTGAAAGAAACCCTGCAACAAGGAAAAGCAGTTTTCGGAGTGATGATTACCTTCCCGTCAGCCCCGGTAGTGGAAATGCTGGGCTGCCTCGGATTCGACTGGGTGCTCCTGGACAACGAACACGGCTCAATAACCGTGGACAACTCCGAGGACCTGGTGCGGGCCTCCGAGCTTTCCGGCATCGCGCCCATCGTCCGCCCAGTTGCCAACAAGCCCGAGATCATCGCTCCCTTCCTGGACCGCGGCGCATGGGGCGTACAAGTGCCCCACGTCAACACCGCCGACGAGGCCCGCGCCGCGGTGGACGCTGTGAAGTATTACCCCGAGGGACATCGCGGCATCTTCAGCCGCAGCCGCCCGGCAGGGTATGGCTTCAGCGGCTCCACCGGCGACTACGTGGCCGAGGCCAATCGCAACACCCTGGTCTGCCTTATGCTTGAGGAAGTGGAAGCCATCGAAAACCTGGAATCCATGGTCCAGGTGGACGGCGTGGACGTCTTCTTCATAGGCTCCGGCGACCTGTCCCAGTCCATGGGCGTTCCCGGCCAGCAGACCCACCCCGAAGTGCAGGCGCAGATGGAGCGGGGCGTGGACGTCATCGTCAAGGCCGGCAAGGTGGCTGGCGTAAGCTGCCCCGACAACCTCGTTCCCAAGTTCCTTGACCTCGGCGTCCAGTACTTCCACGGCAACGTCAACAGCCTCATCCAGACCTCCAGCATCGCCTACCTTGAAAGCATGCGAGAGTCCGCGGTGAAGGCCGGTCTGTAAGAGGGCGTACGACAAATCACCTCTCCCTCCGGGGGAGGGTTAGGGTGGGGGCGTCTCCGGCTACAGCCAAAGTTGTGTGCGAGCACGATTTCACCCTCACCTCCAAGGGAGAGGGAGAATTAAGGCCCTGCAAGAAAACGGTGGCGGGAAATTCCTGCCACCGTTTCGCGTTTCTCCGTCAAGGCGGGGCTACGCTGGTACCGGCATCCCCCGAACGCTGTTCAGCGCCTTCACCTGATCCATCAGCAGGTCGAAGTTCTGGAATGTCAGCGACTGCGGGCCGTCGCACTTCGCCACGTCCGGGTTGGGGTGCACCTCAATGAGCAGCCCCTGGGCCCCGGCGGCCTTCACCACCTTGGCCGTGGATACCATCTGCTCTTCGTCCTCCACCGAGCAGGGATCAGCCATTATGACCCGATTGTCGCCGCCCACCAGGGCGTCGCCCACCCGAATGACCGTCGGATCGGGGTGGAACTCGCGGCTGGTCAGCTTGTAGGGCTGGAGAAAGACAAACCGCCGGGGGATTGGGTAACCCCGGCGGCTTCTACAGTCTGGGTGTGGAGATCTGGCTAGACGGGAGTGGCGACTAGGTCACCCATGGCTTCGTAGGCCCAATGGAGCAGCTCCTCGGTCTCCCCCCAGCCGATACAGGCGTCGGTGATGGAGACGCCATACTGCAACTGGGATAGGTCTTCGCAGAGGCGTTGGTTGCCCTCGTTGAGATTGCTCTCCAGCATCGCGCCGATGATGTCACTGACCCCGCTGATCCTCTGGGAAACTACATCCTTGAAAGCGCCGGCCTGCTGCCTGTAGTCTTTGTTGGAGTTGCCGTGGCTACAGTCAACCATGAGCTGGGAGCGGACGCCGGCCTTCCCCAGACGCTCCTTGGCCTCAGCGATAGCTTCGGCGCCAAAATTGGGGCCCGCATTGCCGCCACGGAGCACAAGGTGCCCGTCGGGGTTGCCGGTGGTGCGGATGAGGGCGGTCTGGCCATCCCCGTCCATGCCCAGAAAACCATGCGGGCTGCGGGCGGACAGCATGGCGTCGACGGCGACTTGGGCATTACCGTCGGTGCCGTTCTTGAATCCGACGGGCATACTCAGGCCACTGGCCATCTGCCGATGGATCTGGCTTTCGGTGGTGCGGGCGCCGATGGTGCCCCAGGTTATCAAGCCAGCCAGATACTGAGGGACAATCGGGTCGAGGAACTCGGTGCCGGCGTACATCCCCATCTCACCGATCTCGAGAAGGAGAGAGCGGGCGGTGCGGAGTCCGGCCTCGATGTCGAAGCTATCATCGAGGTGGGGGTCATAAATAAGGCCCTTCCAGCCAACGGTGGTGCGGGGCTTTTCGAAGTAGACCCGCATCACGATGAGAAGGCGGTCGCCCAGTTCTTCGGACAGTTCCTTTAGGCGGCCAGCGTACTCCAGGGCAGATTCCTTGCTGTGTATGGAGCAGGGACCGACGACAAGGAGCAGCCTGGGATCCTCACCATTGAGAACCTTTCGCACCTGTTCCCGGCCCTCCAAGACAGTCCTTTCCACGGAGGGAGTGATGGGCAGGGAGTTGACGAGATTTCGCGGCGTGGTGAGGGGCTGCATGGACTCGATATGCACATCTCTGGTTGCCGAAGGTTGCACGGTGTCCCCTCCGAACAATTATGTAAAATATGGTGACCCAGGTAACGGTCTTACATCCACGCCCGCGTCCGGTCGGCCAATCCAGGCCCGGCCTCCGGCGCCACTACGAAAAACCCCAGCCTATGCCGACTGGGGTTTGGTGTCTTCCTGGCTGCTTTTGGCTAGCACACCAATCCTCCGCCGGCTGGCAGGCAACCGGTAAAGAAATAGTAGCAATAACCGCAACCGCCCCTGGTAACTTTCATTATAAGATGATACTCGCCCTCCGGGTTGAAGTCAACAAGTTTTGATAGCCTTTTCAGGACAATCGCACCCGGCTCTTCTCTTCCAGGGGCCTGTGATTTAATTCGAGACCCACATCAGGATCTGAGGGTTTCGGTTCCTCGCAAATAAATGTTTACCAGTTCCTCGGGTTGTTTATCAGTGTTCACCAGTATAAGTATCCTGATGCAGCGGTTCAAGCTGCCCGGCACATCCACTTCCACCGCGCCCAGCAGGGCCGTGCTGTTCCACCCCAGTCGTCGGGCGGCGGCGGCGGGAAACACCGCGTTCAGGTCCGGCGTCATGGTGAAAATCACCGAGGCCAGGTCCTTCTCCTCCAGTCCATTGGCCTCGATCAGCGCCTCCAGCAACTCGGTGGTCGCACCGTGGATGGCCTCACCCGTGTTGGCCTCGGCAGTAGTCGCCCCCCGAATGCCCCGGCACACGGTCATGGACGACCTCCATCGCCTGTCCTGAGCGGAGCCGAAGGGGCCGACTGCGCGGCGAGGGTCTGCCCGGCCAGCGACGCCACGAAGGCGCTGGCCCGCTCCACCACTTCGTGTCGGGGCGATTCCAGTATCACCCGCACCAGCGCGCTGCCCACCACGGCAGCATCCGCTGTCTTGCCGACCTCAACGACGTGTTCCGGCGCGGATATGCCGAAACCGAGAGCCAGCGGCAAATTAGTATGGCTTCGCACTCGCCGCAGCAACTCCACACCCCGACTGGACACTTCGATCCTCGCGCCAGTGACTCCCGTGACGCTGACACAGTAGACGAACCCGCTGGCGTTTCGGCAGGACTCGGCGATGCTCTCCTCGGTGCTGGTGGGTGCCAGCAATGGGATGACCGAGATGTCGCGGCTGTCGCACTCGGCGGCCAGCGGCCCCGACTCCGTCCCTGGCAGGTCCACGGTGATGAGTCCGTCCACGCCGACCCGCTGGCACTCGGCGGCGAAAGGCGCGATGCCATAGGAGAACACCGGGTTGTAGTAGCCCATCAATATCAGCGGCGTATCAGGAATCCGGTCGCGCAGCGTCTCGGCTGCCCGCAGACAATCGGCGGTGGTAACCCCGTTTTGTAACGCGAGAAAGCCGGACTGCTGGATAACCGGCCCGTCGCCCAGCGGATCGCTGAAAGGCACTCCCAGCTCCACGGCGTCGGCCCCGGCCGCCACTAGCGCCGGCACCAGTTCCAGAGTGGTCTCCATGTCGGGAAACCCGGCAGTCAGGAATATGATAAGTCCGGGACGCTCCCGCTCCCGGACGCTGGCAAACATCCGCTCGATGCGCTCTTTGCCCATTGCCGGAAAATACCTTGCTTAGATTCCGTAGGGTTTGTTGCTGAATACGCCAAATGTAACCCACCCAACTAGCGGTGTCTAGTCCTCTGCCGCCCGGAGCCAGCGCCTCTCCAAAGTCCTCCGGCGATGCCATTGTCTGAATCAGGATGAAAGGATGCCCAGAATTAGGAATATCCATCCTGAAAATCCGCAAATCCGGTAAGTCCTGATTCAGACAATTAGTCTCTCGCGCACCTTAATCGCCTTCACAGGAAACGCACCGCCAGCAACGCCAGGGTGTTCTGCCCGGCATGGGCCGCGATGCACGGCCACACCGACCCGGTTCTGACATACAGCAAACCCAGGGCCAGCCCCGTGATGAATATGGGAATCATCACCCGCGGCTCCAGGTGAAGCACGCTGAACAGCAGCGCGGAAGCAACCACCGCTGGCCCGGCGCCGATGCTGGGCAGCAGCCCCCGCAGCACGAACCCTCGAAACAACACTTCCTCGCTGACAGGCGTAACGACGGCGAGAGCCTGGAGAGTCAGCAGGATGCCTATACCCGGAAAGATGGTAGCGTCTTCAATTTCTGGCGGACGCAGCGACTCCAGCCCCAGGCTGTCAACCACAAGACCGTAAAGGAAGGTTGCCAGTATACTGGCCGCCAGCGCCCCCAAAGCCAGCGCTGCCGACATCCCCAGCGAGGTGCGGGGCATGACCAGCCCCAGCGCCCGGACGGGAGAAACCGCCCTCCGCGCGCCCATGAACCAGATCACGGCCCCCGCGCACAAAGCCAGCAGGTGCACTCCAACCCAGGTCTGCAACGCCTGCTCATGCGCCAGATACAGCGGCCCGACACCCCTGGCAATGAAGGCGGCGGCAATCAGCAGCCCGAGGAACAGGAACAGGCCAACCGCGACATGCACCGGAGTCCACAGAACTTCCCCACCATCTACGGTGTCCGCAACGGGCGTGGAAGTCTGAGACAGTGACGTCCCGCAGCCGGTACAGTAGCTCTCGCCCGCATCGCACCGTCGCCCGCAGTTGTCGCAATAAAGGTCAGGCTCAGTCATCATCGTCGCAAACAGCGAAAACAACATACGTGCAATCACTCAGCAGCGCAAGCGGGCATCTTAATGACTCTGCTAAAATGAACCTGTGAGCCTATCGGAATTGCCAAATGAACTGTCGGAACGCGGAATCTGGTGGCAAGTTGCTGGATTCACTATCGTCGCCCTCGTCAGCTTGGCGATACTGGCTGAATTTTCAGGCTCGGATGTCCGGGCCTACCGTTATCTTGAAATTGCCGCAACCAAACTGTATTGGGCATTCATAATCCCGCTAGGGGGACTGTTTGAAGGGGTAAGGAGAATGTTTGAGAAAGCATCCGAGATAAGAGCGGCGCAGCGAGCAAAAATGCGGGAAAGGTGGACCACAGAAGGCCGCAGGGAAGGCCGGCAGGAAGCCCGCGAGGAAGTCAGCAGCCGTCTGCAAGAAGCGTATGAGCGTTTCGGCGTAGAGCAGAACGGCGTGATGGTCTTGCCTCGTACTCCTGAAGTGGAGCAATTCCTGTTCCCTCCCGACGAACCCGATGAACGTTCTTGATAAGGCATCTACTTCTCTGGGAGGCTACAAGATATGCCCGACGACGCCCCCATCTCCCGCCAGGCCTTCGACGAAGCTGCCACCCGCCTCGGCATTACCGGCGCCGACACCCACATGGACGAGCTCTACAACCAGCTTCGCGGCGTCCTCGCCGGAACTGCGTCCCTCCGCAGCCTCGACGTAAGCGGCACCGAGCCAGACATGGCCTTCATCCCGCACGGCCCGCGTTCGGAGACCTGAATCCCCATTCCGCACCCAACATTCCAAATTCCCGGGAGCAAGTCGTGGACGAACTCGAAATCTGTTACATGAGCGCCGCCAGCCTCGGTCGCCTCATCCGTGACGGCGAAATCTCGCCCGTCGAAGTCATCGAGGCCCACCTGTCCCGCATCCGCGCCACCGAGCCGGTGCTCAACTCCTTCATCACCCTGCTGCCCGACGAAGCCCTGGCCGCCGCCCGGCAGGCCGAGCGCGACATCCGCGCCGGGCGCTACCGCGGGCCGCTCCACGGCATCCCCGTGGGCCTCAAAGACCTCTTCAATACCGGCGGCGTCCGCACCACCTCTGGCTCCCGCATCTTCGACACCTTCGTCCCCGCCGAGGACTGCACCGTAGCCGCCCGCTTCCGCGAGGCCGGGGCCATCCTGATTGGCAAGCTCAATATGCACCAGTTCGCCTACGGCCCCACTGGCGAGAACCCCGACTACGGCCATATGCACAACCCCTGGAACCCCGACCTCGTCAGCGGCGGTTCCAGCGGCGGCTCCGGCTCCGCTACGGCGGCGGGCCAGTGCACCATCACCACCGGCAGCGACACTGGCGGCTCCATCCGCATCCCTGCTGCCCTCTGCGGCATCGTCGGCCTCAAGCCCACCTACGGGCGTGTCAGCCGCCACGGCCTGACCCCGTTGGCCTGGTCCATGGACCACCCCGGCCCCATGGTGCGCACCGTCGAGGACGCCGCCATCACCATGAACGTCATCGCCGGACACGACCCCCGCGACGTAGCCTCCGCCAACCTGCCCGTTCCAGACTACACCGCCGCCCTCACTGGAGACGTCCGCGGCCTCCGCATCGGCATCCCGCGCCAGCACTTCGAGGCGCCCCTGGACCCTGAGGTGCGCGCCAGCGTCACCGATGCCCTCTCCCACCTCGAATCCCTCGGCGCAGAATTGGTCGAAGTGGACTTTCCCGAGTTCAACAGCAACGCCGCCATATCCACCACTATGCTCATGGCCGAGGCGTCTGCCGCCCTCCGCGATGTGCTGGCCAGCGACGGCGACAAGCTCTACGAACCCGTGCGCCTGCGCCTGGAAGCCGGGCTGTTCATCAGCGCCGCCGATTACCTCCGCGCCCAGCAGGGCCGCGCCGTCTTCGACCGAGCCGCCCGCCGTCTGCTGGATGACGTGGACCTCCTCGCCGGCCCCACCGAGCCGGTAACCGCGCCGCCCCTGTTGCAGCAGCAGGTCCTGGCGGGCGAGCAGGAAATCGGCACCGTACCCGCCCTCACCCAATACACCCGGCCTTACAACATCACCGGCTTCCCCGCCATCTCCATCCCCTGCGGTTTCTCGACCGACAACCTCCCCATCGGCCTGCAACTCGCCGGACGCCCCTTCGACGAAGAAACCGTCCTACGCGCCGCCCACGCCTACGAACAGTCCACCGACTGGCACACCCGCCGTCCACCCCTCTAACTCGCCTTGCCTCGTCCGCAGACCCTGGCGACAGTCAATCCATCCTGTCCATCCTGTGCATCCATGTTAAAATCCAGGGCGAGGACACCGCCTTGCCTGAACTCACCGCCGTCACCTTCGACCTGTGGCAGACGCTGCTGATTGACAACCGCGAGCTGGGGCTTCGCCGCGGTGAGGCCCGGCTGGAATCCGTGCGCCGCATCCTGGCCGACTGCGGCGAGCGCTTCGACGCCGATCGCATCAGTGAGGCATACTGGGACTGCTATCGCCAGTGCGTCGCCATCCGCGAGGCCCTGCTCGACGTAAGTTTCGATGAGCAGGTGGGCATATTCATCAGGAACATCGGTCCCGGTCTGGATGAGCGTCTTCAGCCGGATACGCTGGCCGAAATCGCCCGCGTCTACGCCGACTCATTCCTGGACTACGCGCCCCCGGCGCACGACGACGCGGTAAAAGTGTTGCAAAGCGTCCGCGACATGGGCTTGCGCATCGGCCTGATTTCCAACACCGGCATGACTCCGGGAACCACCTTTCGCACCTACCTTGCCAACACCGGAATGCTGGACTACTTCGACACTCTGACCTTCTCTGACGAGGTAAAGCTGTCCAAACCGGCAGAAGAGATATTCCTGATGACCCTGCGCTCCCTGGAAGCCGAACCGCGCCGGACGGTCCACGTGGGCGACAGCATCCGCAACGATGTCGCCGGCGCAAGGAAATGCGGCCTCAAGACCGTCTGGATTACCGGCTTCAGCGAGCGTGAAGACCCGTCCGACCCGGATACCGAACCCGACGAAACCGTAGACGGCCTCGGCGCGGTCGTGCCGGCCATTGAGCGTCTCTGTCGACGCTCCCCTTAAAATTCCCTCTCCCTCTGGGAGAGGGCTAGGGTGAGGGTGTCCCCGGAATACCCTTGATTTCTTCCTCCCCGGAACGGGGAAGGAAACTTACTCGCCACGACGGAACCAACATCCATGGCGATAGATAGCCACAATCCCGACTACGCTCTTGAAGACGGCGCGGCAGAGGTCGTTGATCTCTGCGCCGCCGTTCTCTCCCGGCGCCCCATGATACTGGTCAGCAACCGGGGCCCGGTGGAGCACCAGATGCCCGATGCTCCTCCCCAGGCCCAGGGCGCCTCTGCCGGTGCTGTCCGGGTAAGGCCCGAGCCGCGCCGGGGCAGCGGCAGCATCGTAACCGCCTTCAGCTCGCTGGCCCAGAATCACCCCTTCACCTGGGTTTCCAGCGCCATGAGCGAAGGCGACCGGCAGGTGTCCGCCGGCAGCGCGGGCGTCAGCGTCAAGTCGCCGGTGTCCGGCCACAGCATCAACCTGCGCTACGTGGTCACCCCTCGCCGCGCCTACCACAAGTATTACAACGTCATCTGCAATCCTCTGCTGTGGTTCCTGCAACACTACCTGTGGAACCCGCCCTACAACCCCACCGTGGACGCCAGCATCCACGACGCCTGGGAGACCGGCTACGTCCCGGTCAACGAGGCCTTCGCCAGGGGCGTCGTGGCCGAAGCCCGCGCCCTGAATTCCGGCTCCGCAGACCCGGCCCCGCTGGTAATGGCCCACGACTATCACCTCTACCTGCTGCCGGAGTTGGTGCGCCGCGATCTGCCGGAAGCTCTGATCCAGCATTATGTTCATATCCCTTGGCCGACCCCCCTCTACTGGAGCATGATTCCCCGTTACATTGTCCGCCGCATCTGCGAGTCGCTGTGCATGGCGGACATCGTTGGCTTCCAGACGCCCCAGGACCGCCGTTCCTTCTTCGATACGGTGGAGGAGTTCGTGCCGGAAGCTCAGGTGGGCCGGATAGCCGAGGTGGTGGAGCTGGAAGGCCACCTCTGCAACGTGAAGGTCTACCCTGCTTCTATCAACGTCGAGGAAGTGCAGCGCATCGCCAACACGCCGCGCACCCTGGAATACGAAGCGCGCTTGCAAGCCGAAGCCGGAGAGTTCACCATCGTGCGCGTAGACCGGGCCGAGCCCACCAAGAACATCATCCGCGGCTTTCGCGCCTACGACCTGATGCTCTCCCAGCATCCCGAACTGAAGGGGCGCGTCAAGCTCCTCGCCTTCTTGGTTCCCTCCCGCACTCACATCCGCCAGTACCAGCGCTATCTGGAAGAGGTGAAGCAGTCCATCAACCAGGTCAATGGCAATCACGGTTCCGACCGCTGGCAGCCCATAGTCCCCTTCATCGAAAACAACTACGCCCAGGCCGTCGCCGGGATGAAGCTGTACGACGCGCTGCTGGTCAACACGCTGGTGGAGGGCACAAACCCGGTGGCCCAGGAAGGGCCGGTAGTCAACCATCGCGACGGCGTCCTTGTTCTCTCCCAAAGCAGCGGCGCCTACCGCCAACTGGCCGAGGGCGCCCTCACCGTCGCCCCTGCCGACATAGAAGGCACCGCCCAAACCCTCTACCATGCCCTGGTCATGCCCGCCAATGAACGCAACCGCCGCGCCGGCGTCCTCTACAACGCCGTCCGCCGCCACGACAACAACGACTGGCTCCACCGCCAGTTCCGCGACATAGCCGCCCTGCTGTAGGCTTATTTACATGGATGAACAGGAAACACAGGACGATTTGACGGATGATGCCAAAATCCTGTTCATCCTGTTCATCCATGTAAATTAATGAACCGCTGGATTATTCCCTGACATAGGCGTAAAGTGACTGGTATGGAACAGTTCTTCAACCCCGCTCACCCTGAGGCCGGATTCCCCGACCTTCAACTCTGCCTCTTCCCGCATCTCCGCCAGTTCCTGGTCTTCGACTCCCGCGTCGGTCAGCCGGAGGTGCAGGAACTGAGCGCCGATGATGTCCTGGGCGACGACTTCTTCCGCGCCGTGGAGCATGAGTTTTCCCACGCCCTGCGCGAGATGGGAGACTACCCCTTCGCTCACCTGATGAATCTCACCATGCACTTCGAGGAGACCATCCGCGAGGTGGCGATGATGTTCATCCTGGAGCGGTTGGGTGTTCGTATCAGTGACCTCGACGTCCCCGGCCACGATGGCTCTGGCATGGAAATGCCCACCGTCGTGGTCTACGTGGTCACCGGCAGCACAGTCTCGGCACATTCAGACGTTGTGCTGAGTGCCCTGCGCGAACTGTTGCAAAAACCCGGCAGCTACGAGTCCCTGCCTGATTGGGAGCGCAGGTTCACCGACCTCGCCTCCCAGGAATCGGAAATCATGCAGCGGCTCAACCGCCAGGAGCTCGCCCAGGCCGTCCGCGGCGAGTCCCCCGACTACTTCGCCCTATGGGACAACCTCAACTGACCCCCGTAGCACCCTAATCCCCTCTCCCTCGAGACAAATTCCCTCCCTCTGAGGAGGGAGGGTTAGGGTGGGGGTGAAATCCCCAGCATCAAACACCGTGCCGATAGGCTGCCTCTATACTTGAAACTCTCTGAGTCCTCTGTGGTTTCTGAAGTATGAAAATCGGCCTCATCTCCGACACCCACTCTGCTGGCAGTGGCCGCGACCTGCCCGACAGGGTCCTGCAAGCCCTCGTCGGCGTTGACCTGATCCTGCACTGCGGCGACCTCGAATGCCTCGGCGTCCTCGACTACCTCGAGATCGTCGCCCCGGTCCTCGCCGTCCGCGGCTACGAAGACCCCGTTGAGAAAGGCGACCGCCTCGCCGACGCCACCCGCGTAGTCCACGCCGGAGGCATCGCCATCGGCATGACCCACGACATCCAGTGGCCCGGCCCCAAAATCGCCACCACCGGCGACGGCGCCGGCCTCATCCTCCCCGAAGGCAAAGCCGCCGAAACCCTGCTCAGGAAATTCGGCCAGCCCGTAGACGTAGTCCTCTTCGGCGACACCCACGAGGAACTGATCTGCCACTGGGACGATGTGCTGATGATCAACCCCGGCAGCCCCACCTACCCCGGCCGCCGCCACCGTCGCGGTGCACTAGGCACCATCGCCCTCCTAGAAATCAACGGCGAAGAAGCCTCCGCCCGCATCATCAACCTCGAACCCGCCGAGCCATAGACGCACTGACCCGACGACAAAAAATCCCCTCTCCCTCCGGGGGAGGGTTAGGGTGGGGGCGTCCCCGGTTTCGCTGGATGACAAATATCCCACAGATTGCTCTACAAGACGCAAATGGGATATGCCCGCCACTCTCTACGGATGCCCCTCCGCCGCTCCATACGCATCGGCGGGTAGCGCAATCGGCCCCGGGTACTTCTCCAGCAGCGACATGAAGAACTCGTGCCGCGGCGGATTCGTAACGTCGTCGTCCGACTTTCGCAGGTAGACGCGCATCGCCGGGTTCCCCTCGCCGTCTCGCATCCAGAGCTGGTACGAAGGCAGCCCCTGGTCGTTGGTGGTGTGCACGAACTCCGCCTCCCGGATCTTCGACATATCCAGGTGCATATGCGTCCCGCCCGGAACCATCAGCGTCACCACCCGCCCGTCCGGTGTGAACCGCAGGTCGTCGAAGTCCATCCACACCTCCGCCGAGGCAGCCGTGCTTTCCAGCATCACCACCACCTCGTTGAACGCCCCACCGTCCCGGCCATCCCGGCACTCCTCCAGTATCCCCCTCAGACTAACGCCCTCAACAGCCATGCCGACCCTCCAGAAAATCTTTCAGCGACGGCCCCCGGTTGGAAGACCATCGCTGAAGAATCAGCTCTATAGAACACCCTTATCGTTCTAGGCGTCTAATCCACAACCATCATTCCCACCGCCTCCCACCGTCATTCCGTCGCCCACCGTCGTTCCCGCGAAGGCGGGAATCCAAACCCCCTTCTGCTTCTGCACACTCCGCATCCGGCTCCTACGCCAGGGCTCCTACGCCAGATTGATCAGCGGCGACACTTCCAGGAACACCGGCGCGAACACCAGCGACACCACTGCCATCAGCTTCAGCAGTATGTTCAGCGAAGGCCCCGACGTGTCCTTGAACGGGTCGCCCACCACGTCGCCCTCGACCGCCGCCTTGTGCGCCTCTGATCCCTTGCCGCCGTAGTTCCCCAGCTCCACGTACTTCTTCGCGTTGTCCCAAGTGCCGCCCGCCGACGCCATCATTATCGCCAGCATGAACCCCGACGCCACCGAGCCGATGAGCAGCCCGCCCAGCGCACCCGCGCCGAGGATGAACCCCGTGGCAATCGGCGCAACCACCGCCATCAGCCCCGGCACGATCATCTCCCGCAGTGCCCCGCGCGTGCTGATGTCCACGCACCTCGCCGAGTCCGGCGTCCCCGTGCCTTCCATCAGCCCAGGTATCTCCCGGAACTGCCGCCGCACCTCTTCCACGATGCCCTGCGCCGCGCGGCCCACCGCCTGCATCGTCAGCGCCGAGAAGATGAACGGCAGCATCGCGCCGATGACCAGCCCCACCAGAATTTCCGGCTGTAGCAGGTTGATGCCCAGGTTGGCGTCCACCAGCTTGCCGTCCTCGCCGATCTTGATCAACTCGGCGCTCACCGAGTACGCCGCCAGCAGCGCCAGCGCCGTCAGGGCCGCCGACCCGATGGCGAAGCCCTTGCCCGTCGCCGCCGTCGTATTCCCCAGCGCGTCCAGCGCGTCCGTGCGCTCCCGTACTTCGGGATCAAGGTTCGCCTGCTCCGCAATGCCGCCCGCGTTGTCCGCCACCGGCCCGTAGGCGTCCGTAGCCAGTGTGATGCCCAGCGTAGACAGCAGCCCCACGCCCGCCAGCGCGACCCCGTAGAACCCGGCGAAATAGTAGGCCAGCAGGATGGCAACCGACACGCACACCACTGGAATCAGGGTGCTCAGCATCCCGCTGGCTATGCCCTGGATGATCACCGTCGCCGCGCCCGTCTCCGATGCCGCTGAAACCTGTTGCGTAGGCTTGTAGCTGTATGAAGTGAAGTACTCCGTTGCCAGCCCGATAATCGTACCCGCCACAAGTCCGGCTACCACGCAACCGAACCACCACCAGTTGTCCGTAAGCGTGATCGTGAGTATCGCCGCGAATATGATCAGCAGCCCGCCCGCCGCGAATATACCGTACCGCAGCGACCACAGCAGTTTATCGAAGTTCGCCTGCTCGCCGCTTCGCACCACGAACGTCCCCAGTATCGCCGCGACGATGCCCGCGCCCGCCAGCAGCATCGGGAACACCGACTGCGAGTCCGTGAACTCGCTGCCCGCCGCTCCCGCCAGCGCCACTGCGCTCGCCGACAGCGCCACCGCCGATATGATCGAGCTGACGTACGACTCGAACAGGTCCGCGCCCATTCCCGCCACGTCGCCCACGTTGTCTCCCACGTTGTCCGCGATAACGCCGGGGTTGCGCGGGTCGTCCTCCGGGATCCCTGCCTCAACCTTTCCCACCAGGTCCGACCCGACGTCCGCCGCCTTGGTGAAGATTCCCCCGCCCACGCGGGCGAACAGCGCGATGGAGCTGGCTCCGAACCCGAAGCCTGCCACCACGCTGATCTCTTGGAATATCAGGTAAAGTACCGTGACCCCTAGCAGGCCGATGCCCACCACTGTCACTCCCATCACCGTCCCGCTCGAGAAGGCCACCCGCAGCGCCGGGTTCAGCCCCCGCATCGCCGCGGCCGCCGTCCGCACGTTGGCCCGCACCGCCACGTTCATCCCGATGAACCCGGCCGTGCCCGAGCAGATGGCCCCCACCAGGTACGATATGGCCGTAGCCGGCACTGCCATTTCATGCTTGAAAACCGTGTAGTCCAACACTCCCAGCACCACGGTCACCACCACCACGAAGGGCAGCAGCGACATATACTCGCGGCGCAGGAACGCTCCCGCCCCGGTGCGGATGGCGTCGCCGATGCTCTGCATCAGCGCATTCCCGGGTTCGGCGCTGAGCACTCGCATCGCGGTTATACCCGCAAAAACAAGGGCGACAACGCCTGCGGCCAGTGCAACAATAATAGATTCCATGCAGTCTCTCGGAGGCTCTGAATAGGGGAAAAAGGGACAATTTTGGGGGGGGGGGGGGGGGGGGGGGGGGGGGGGGGGGGGGGGGGGGGGG
>VXOI01000218.1 GCA_009840175.1 Chloroflexota bacterium
ATGCAGGCACCCAGAATAGAAACAACAAAGCGGACCAAGGCAGAAGCTTCCTCATGGCGCATCTCCTTTGTGATCGGAACGTTACAGATCAACTTACGAGACAAATCCCGATGAGTCCACAGCAAAAGATAGGGGACGTTGCTGAATAGCTGGAATTACTTTCCCAGTTTTCTATTCCTGTACCGCTCCCGATTCCCCGGTCAGATACCATGCGCCTATTGATCCTTGGAATGACGTTCTACGTAGCTAAGCGCGGCGCGAGCGAGCAGGCCTGACCGTGTTTCCCCTTCTCGGGCTGCCGCCTTGTCCACGATCGCCAGATCGCGGGCGGGCACCGTGATGTTGATTCACTTGGTCTTGCTCAACAGCTTGGAGAGATCAACGTTGACGAGTGCCCAAATCCCGGACTTGTAGTCAACACTCGCCTGGTGTGTTTCCAACGATTGCTTGGCAGGTATGGGTTCTCCATCCATGAGGAGTCCCTCCAGGTGGCAGGCAATAGCCTCCTGGGCCGCCTCGACGGCTTCCTCAAGCGTATCTCCCGCCGAAAAACAGCCAGGCAGGTCTGGTACGCTAACCCCGTATGCACTCTCGACATCCTTGTGGATCACAATCGGGTATTGCATCTCAGCGGTCCTCCCATTTCCAATTGGCTTGTCGGTAGATGTTGCGCAGAGTGCCGATGGGGACCTCCTTACTGGGGTGCTTCACATTGACCCGACCGGACTCTTCAGGGTGGACGAACGGACCGGGAATAGGGGACGCTGTTAATACCTGGAATTACCGGGACTGGCGATTCCGCAAACGCTTGGCGATGGCGCAACCGGAGACACCTGCCTGGTGGAAGACCTACGCCTGAGCCCGGTTCGAACTCCCGAAAGCAAAGTTATTCCGGTATTTCAACAACGTCCCCTACTCTTCACTGTCAGGCAATGATGTCGCGCACGACGTTGCCGTAGACATCGGTCAGGCGGAAGTCGCGGCTATTGTGGCGGTAGGTGAGCCGCTTGTGATCCAGGCCCAACAGGTGGAGGATGGTGGCGTGAAGATCGTGATGGGAGACGCGATCCTTGACAGCGTGCATGCCGAGCTCGTCGGTCGCGCCGTGCGTGATCCCCGGCTTGACGCCGCCGCCCGCCATCCACATGGAGAAGCCGTAGTGGTGATGGCCGCGGCCGAGGGATTCCTCCTTATTAGCCTCCTCCATCGGCGTGCGACCGAACTCAGTGGCCCAGACGACCAGAGTCTCGTCCAGCAGACCGCGCGACTTCAAGTCCATGATGAGAGCGGTGATGCCGCGATCGGTGCGCGCCGCGTTGGTTCGGTGGTTGTTGATGAGCCCGCCTCGGTTGCCGTGCGCGTCCCATCGCCGCCCCTGGGCGCCGTCGAGAATCTCCACGAAACGGACGCCGCTCTCCACCATCCGTCTCGCTGTCAGGCACTTCCTTCCGAAATCGGTGTCGCCATATAGCGCCTTCACCGAGTCCGGCTCGCTCCGGATATCGAAGATCTCCGGCGCTTCCATCTGCATGCGAAAGGCCGTCTCGAATACGGCGATGCGCGCGTCGAGCTCGGGCTGGGTGGGATGAATACCGCGATGGAGGCGATTCAACTTCCGCACCAGGTCCAACTGCGCGCGCTGCTGGCCTCGGCTGAGAAACGCCGGCGCCTTAAGGTGCGGCACCGGTGGATGTCCGGGCTTGAAGTCCGCCAGCGTGGCCTGGTGGATACCAGGGAGGTATCCGGCATCGTGAAGCGCGCGCCCGCCGGACGGTCGGCCGTCTGTCATCACCACGAACCCCGGCATGTTCCGGTTCTCCGTCCCCAGACCGTAGGTCACCCACGAGCCAAGACTGGGGTGGCCCTGTCTGGCATAACCCGTGTGCATGAGAATCTGGCCGGAGAAGTGAAGTGCTGAATCGGTGTGCATCGAATTGATGAATGCGATGTCGTCGACCACCTTGGTCAGGTTCGGGAAGATCTCGCTGACCCATGCGCCGCTCTGCCCATAGCGCTTGAAGGAGAACACCGGTGGAACGATGCGCGTGTGGGTGTAGTCCTTCTCCGGGCTAAGGCCTTCCAGGTCTTTTTTGGAGAATATGTCTCGCGCCAGTCTTCCGGCGTACTTTTTCAGAAGCGGCTTGTGATCGAACGTCTCCAGTTGACTTGCGCCGCCGACCATGAACAGGAAGATGACGCTCTTCGCCCTGGGAGCGAAGTGGGGCTGCCTGGGCGCAAGCGGCTCGCTGAGGTCAGCCGCCGCACCGCTCGCCGTCTGGTCCGCGAGCAGGCTGGCCAGAGCGATGCCACCCAGGCCCAGTTCCTTGAGGAACCCGCGGCGGTCCCTGCCAACCGGTCGAGTTCCATAAGCTGCGTCAGTGAACATAGATGAACTCGTTCAGGCTCATGACGGCATGGCAATATTGGACCAGCGGGCTTTGCGCATCCAAAGACCCCGGCTCCTTGCTTGCCTCCAAGGAGCCGGCGCGCCGTTGACCGAGAAACGACAGGCCGATCTCCCGTTCTTCCACGGTCGGTGGCCGAGAAAGAGCAATCCGGTATGCCGACTCGATCTGCCGGCCGGGGTCGCCTCCGACTCTGTCCCGCACCCGTTGCGCGAAGCGCTTCGCTTGCTCCCACACGAATGGCGCATTCAGCATGAAAGCCGTGCTGATCGGTGTCGTGCCGACATCACGAAGGCCGACGCTTTGGGTGTTGTCCGGAAGGTCGAAGATCTTGAGGACCGGATGGAGGATGAAGCGCGGCGACATGAGGTAGACGGACCGGCGCCAGGTGTCCGGCGTGTCCTTGAAGGGTTCCTCTCGGCTGCCAATGGGAGTGCTGGGCCCGTACATGTTCGTGCGCAGAGCGCCGGAGACGCTCAACAGGTGATCGCGGATGACTTCAGCCTCCATGCGTAAGGGCCTGCGGTGCCACAGGTACTCGTTGTAAGCATCGTGCCGGGCCTGAGCCAACTCCGCGCTGGCCGCCTGTCTGTATACGGCGCTGTTCATCATCAGCCGGTGGATCGGTTTGAGTCGCCAGCCCTCCTGGATCAGCTTGGAAGCGAGCCAATCCAGCAGAGCGGGGTGCGTGGGTTCGGTACCGAGTCTGCCGAAATCATTGGGAGTGCTGACGATGCCGCGCCCGAAATGATGTTGCCAGAGACGATTGACGATCACCCGAGCCAGCAACGCGCCGGCGCCCTGCTCGATGTCGGTCAGCCAGCTCGCAAGCATCCGAAGCTTCGACGCCTCACGCTGGGGCTCGGGACCATCGGCAGCCTCGGGACGGGGCCGCCAATCCTTCGCGCTGCGACCGTCCCGCATCAAGACGCGCAGGAACCCCGGCTTGACCGGCTTGATGGGGCTCGCCCAGCTACCGCCGGCCAGAAGATGGGGAGTGGGCAGCTCCAGGGCAACATGCTTGCCGCCTGCATTCGGCTTGACCTCGACTTGGTCGAAGAATACAGCCGTCAACTGATAATACTCTTCGGCCGTGATCGGGTCGACCTTGTGGTCGTGGCAACGCGCACACCCGACCGTCAGGGCAAGGAACGCTTGACCGGTCGTCGACACCATGTCGTCGAGCCGGTGAAACTTCCGATCGTTCGGGTTGTCGTTCCTGCTCAGATTCGTTCCAATCTGAACGAACCTGCCCAGGTCCCGCCGGCCGGCGGTGGAACCTCTCGGAGCGCCGGCAACCTGGTAGCGGACGAAGTCATTGTAAGGCAGGTCGTCATTGAAAGCGTGAATCACGGCGTCGCGGTATCGATAGGCGTCCTCTCGAACTGCGTTGTCCCCCTCGTGTGCTCCAAGGCTCTCGCCAAACCGAGCCACATCCAACCAGTGCCGTCCCCACCGTTCGCCATAGTGCGGGCTGGCGAGCAGCCGGTCAACGAGCTGGCGAAAGGGTTCCGCAGAGGAATCCCGAACGAACGCCTCGACTTCTTCGGGTGCCGGCGGCAAACCGATCAGGTCGAAGTAGGCGCGGCGAATCAGCATCGCCCGATCGGCCTCCCGCGCAGGGCGAAACTGCTTCTCGTGCAGCTTGGCGAGGACGAAACGATCGATCGGCGAGTCCGTCC
>VXOI01000180.1 GCA_009840175.1 Chloroflexota bacterium
GGCGCTCTTGCAGAACGCCGCCTTCAAGCTGCTGCTCCAGCAGGACGCCGCCGCCATCAGCACGGTGGGCGAAGCCTTCGACCTGCCGGTGGAGCTGCAACGCTGGCTCCTGTCCTGCCCCCGGGGCGACGGGCTGCTGCTGGCGCGGGGCAACCGCTTCCCGGTGCGCATCGAGGCCACTCCGGAGGAGACCGAGGTCATCGAGTGGCGGCCCGGTCCCAGGCACTGAACCAATCCAAATTCAATAGATAGCGAGGTAACCATTATGAGTATCAGCCTGAAAAGGATGATCCTGGGCAACGGTAGCCAGGCGCCGCCGGTGCTGCTGGCGGTGACGCCGCCCCGCACCGGCGAGCGCACCCTCCTGGGCGTGGAGAACCTGCTCCAGTCCATCGCCGTCCCCGAACCCTTCTCCCTGGAGCTGGCCGGAGACGCCGACGGCGTGACCCTGCTGGCTCGCTGCCAGGACGGCCGGGTGGTGCGCCAGCAGCTGACCGCCCACTACCCCCAGGCCAGGGTCCACCAGGTGGCGCCCGAGGACGACCCCCTGCGCCTGGCCGAAGGCGAGCGGGCCTGGGGGATGGCGCTGCGGGCCTCAGGCCCGGAGTACGTGCCGCTCCGCACCTTCCGGGACGACGACCTGCTGGACCCGGGCTCCGATCCCCTGATCGCCATCATCGGCGCCCTGTCCAACCTGCGCCCTGGCGAACGGGTCACGGCCCGGCTGCTGCTGCGGTCTTTGGGCCCCGACTGGTCCCAGGCCCACCGGCAGAGGGCCTTCCGGAACCCGGGCCAGCAGCGGCCCGACTCAGCCAACTCCCCACAGAACACCCAGGCTCAGATTCACACCAAGGACGGGGTCACCCTGGCGGTGCTGGGATTGGCCGCCCTGGTGGGGCTGCGGGGCTACTTCTGGGTCCAGGACGGGGAGATTCTCAAGGCCTCCCTGCTGGGCGCCGGCTCCGCCCTGGGCCTGGTTCTGGCGGGCTGGGGCTGGTGGCGCTGGAAGCAGGCCAGAAACCGGGTCTACGACCCGCTGATCATCCGGGAGAAGGTGGAACGCATCGCCTTCGACGGCGAACTGGAGGTGGTGGCCGTCCTGCCCGGGGGTTCCGGCGAACAGCGGGCCAGGGAAATCCTGGAACCGGTGGCCACCGCCTACCGCCACTACGACCACCCCGCCGGGGCGCGATTCAAGGTGGGCCGGGTGCGCCCCGTCGTCCCCGTGTTGAACCTCCACCCCGCCGATCCCGGGCTCTTCGGCGGGCGCAGCGTCCTGGGGGTCAGGGAGGCAGCGGCCCTGTGGCACCCGCCGGGCGAGGGGGATGAGACGCCCCTGGTGGAGCGCTCCGGGTCCAGGGCGCTGGCTCCCACGGCCCGGGGCGTCCGGGGCGGCGCCCTGGTGGGACACACCACGGCGGGCCGGACTCGCGAGATACGCTTCCCCGAGGACCTGCTGCGCCGCCACCACCTCTACGTGGCCCGCACCCGCATGGGCAAGTCCACCCTGATGGAGCACGTGGTGTCCCACAAGCTGCGCGAGAAGGCGGCGGGACGGGACACCGACGCCATCGTCGTGGTGGACCCCCACGCCGACCTGGTGGAGAGCATCCTGGGGTAGGTCCCCGAATCCCTGGCCGACCAGGTGAGGCTCATCGACCTGGCCGAGGAGCACGGGTCTCCGGGCATCAACCTGCTGGACACCCGCATCTTCTCCGATAGGGACCGCACCGCCGACTCGGTGGTGCGGGTGATGCACGGCCTGTGGGAGCAGTGGGGTCCGCGGATGCAGTCCATCCTGGAGCACACCGTCAAGAGCCTCCACGAGGCCAACGAGCAGCTGGACCGGGACCGGCAGCACACCATCCTGGACGGGTCCCTGCTGATCTCCGACGCCAGGTTCCGCCGCGAGGCGCTGGCAAAAGTCAACGACCCCTTCCTGCTGCGTTTCTGGGCCAAGGACTTCCTGAGCTGGAGCCGGGAAAGGCGCGGCGAGGCCATCGCCCCGGTACAGACCCGCCTGGCCTACTACGCCTCCTCCAAGAAGGCCCGGGCCATCCTGGGCCAGCCCCGCTCCACCATCGACATCCGGAAGACCATCCTGGAGGGCGGCATCCTGCTGGTCTCCACCGCCCAGGGCAGCGTCGGTCGTGACGTTGCCGCCCTGGTGGGCGCGTCGCTGCTCAACCTGGTGGACTCGGTGATCCGGGAGCAGGAGCGCCTGCCCCAGGCGCAGCGGCGGGGCGCGCTGGTGGTGGTCGACGAGATGCAGTCCATGCCCGGCGTCGATTACGAAAGCATGCTCTCCGAGCTGGGCAAGTACGGGGCCAGCTTCATCCTGGCCACCCAGAGCCTGGCCAAGCTGGAGGACCTCTCCCGCACCATGCGGGACACCATCCTGGCCAACGTGGGCTGCCTGGCCGTATTCCAGGTGGCGGGAAACGACGCCCGTCAGCTGGTGTGGGAACTGGGCCGGGACCGGGTGTCCGAGGAGGACATCGTTTCCCTGGACGTCCACCACTGCTACGTCCGGGCCACCGTCGGAAAGGAGCGGATGCCCGCCTTCTCCATGAAGCTGCTGGAGCCGCAGGCCGGTGACCCTGCCGTGGCCGCCCGCATCCGGGCCGACGCCGCGGCCTACCTGCAGCCCCACGGCGCTGGGGAGGCCGAGGGACGCCGGCGGGTAGGCGAGTACCGCCGCCTGCTGGCGGAGCGGCACGGCGAAGCCGGCTCGCCGGAGCCGGAGCGTAAGCCCGACGTCGCCGATCCCCGGGCCCCCGGTGCCAAGGAACCCGGCGACCAAGACCCGGGAGGCCGGGATCCCCGCTCCAAGCAAGACCGTCCCGAAGACGGGTCCGGCGAGGATGAGGAATGAGCCTCGCCGGTTGCCGGGGCGACGCGCTCCGCCGCCTGGCGGAGATGCCCTTCCTGGACCGGCTGGAGCTAGCCGCAGTCTCCGGCTGGTCCAGGGGCGCGGTGTACCAGGCCGTGAGCGGGCTGGAGCAGGGGGGGATGGCGCAGGCCATCCCCCACGCCACGCCCTTGGTTTCCCCCACCCGGCGCTACTGCCTCACCGCCGCCGGACTGGGCCGGCTGGCAGAATCCGAGGGAGTCTCCCCGCAACAACTGTCGGCCCACCGGCCCGTCTCCTCCAGTTGGCGGCGAATCCTGCTGGAACGCCTCGACGCCGTGGCCGTCATCTACCGGGTGGCAGCCGCCCTGTCCGACGCGGCCCACCCTCTCGGCTTCCGCTGGTACCGGGCCGCCTCGCCGGACGCCGGAATCCAACTGCCCGGTGGACGCACCCTGGCCGTGGTGCGGATGGGGAACGCCGCCGACCGCACCGCCTTCGCCAAGCGGCTGTGGCGGCTGTCCCAGGAGACCCGCCCCGGCGCGGCGCTGCTCCTGGTTTCCGATGAGGTCCGGCTGCGCCAGGCCGCCCGGTTGTTGGACGCCCTCCCCCTGCTGGGCTTCCTGGCCCTGGAGGGCGACGCGGCCCGCGCCGGGGCTGGCTCCCCGGTCTGGCGCGGGCCCCCGGGTTCAGCGCCTCTTAGCCTGCGGGAGGTCGTGGCCTTGGTCAACCCCTTCGGAGAGTTGCCCGCCGAGGCCGCCCCACGTCCGGAACCCATTGGCGCGAACCTGGACCTGGAGGCCGCCGGCAACGCCCCGCCCAGCTTCCTGCTGCCCGCCCTGCTCAAGCCCTCCGAGAAGCGCGCCCTGGACCTGCTCTTCGACTGGCCCTGGCTGGCCCCGGACCACCTGGGGGCGCTCATGGGGGTCGGACAGGCCCGGCTGCACCAGGTTCTGGAACGGCTGATTGGCCTGGGCCTGGCGGCGAAACCGGTGGACGGGAACCGCCGCCTCCTCGCCCTTACCGACGTCGGGCTGGCCCTCGCCTCCCGCCGCGACCGCTCTTCTGTAGGCGTGGCCCGAAGGCGGTGGAGCGTCTCCTCACTGGACCCGCAGGCACCGTCCGGCTGGCGCAACGTCTCCGGCTCCCGCAGCCGCCAGTTGCTGCGCAACCTGGAGCACACCCAGGCGGTGCACCGGTTCCTGGCGGCCCTGGCGATTCAATCCCCCGGCCGGGGCTGGCGAATCACGCAGCTCGACCCGCCCCGGCGGGCCACCCGCTTCTTCAGGCACGACGGCCGGCTCCACTCGGTGCGCCCCGACGCCTTCGGAGTGCTGCAACGGGACGGAAGGAACCACCCCTTCTTCCTGGAGTGGGAGCGGCGGGCGGTGCGCCCCTCCACCATGGCGGCCCGCATCGCCCCCTACCTTCGCTACTTTGCCACCAATCATCCCCTGGACGACCACGGCGCGCAGCCCATGGTCCTGGTGGTCTTCGACGACGAGTTGCCGGCCACCCACTTCCTGCGGGTGGCCGGCATGGAGATGCGCCGGGCCGGAGTCGCGGTACCTCTGTGGGTGTCCCATCGCGGGTTCCTGGAACATGCCGGACCCCTGGGCGCCGCCTGGCAATCGCAGGACGCCTGGGAGCCGGCCTACGCCTTCGGCCCGCTTGTGGCCCACTGACAGCAGCCTGTGATTAACGACGATTAGTGGGAGTGTTGAAAAAGTCGGCGAGAGAGGAGTTCGGGGCGGCTTCTGGGCTAAAATGGAAATGCAGTCAGTTGCTGGCGAGGAGTAGTGATGCTCGAGCCACTGGACCGTTGCCGCAGGGACTCCACCCTCTTTCAGTTCACCACCAAGCAGTTGCGGGACTTCATCGATCCCAATCACCTGCTTATTCACATCGACGAGCAGCTGGACTTCGCCAAGCTGGTGGCCCCCTTAGAAACTATCTCAAAACAGGAAGGGGCTGAAAGGGAGGAGACAAATCCGGTTGGATTAAGATAGGGAAAAATGTGTGGCGGTGGCTGATGGTGGGCAAAAGCGAAACCCTGGCAACGATATGGGAGATCCCGGACGACCTTTGGGATCAGATTCATCCGGTCATTCTGGAGATGGACCCACCCAGGTCTACGGGCCGCAAGCGGGTTCACCCCAGGCGAATCCTGGACGGTATCATCTTTCGGATGCGCACCGGCTGCCACTGGAACCGTATGCCCAAGGAACTGGGTGGCGACAGCACCATTCACCGGACCTTCCAGCGCTGGGTGGAACTGGGGGTGCTGGAGCGCATCTGGTCGATGCTGATCGATGAGTGCGCGGAACTGGGGGCGGTGGAATGGGAGTGGCAAGCTGCTGATTGTGCCATGGGCAAAGCCCGTTTTGGGGGATTCAGTAGGCCGCAACCCCACGGACCGGGGCAAGGCGGGCAGCAAGCGAAGCATCCTGGTTGACGGCGGCGGCGGGCCGCTGAGCGTGGTGGTGGCCGGAGCCAACGTTCACGACACCAAGTTGCTGGCCTTAACCCTGGACAGCATAGTGGTGGAGCGGCCTGATACCGGAAATGAGCATCTGTGCTTGGAGAAGGGATACGACAATCCCACCGGCCAGGAGGCTGTGGCGGCACACGGGTATCAGGGACACATCCGGCGCATAGGAGAGGAGAAACTGGACTCCGTGGGAGAGAAGCGCTATCCCGCACGGCGCTGGGTGGTGGAGCGCACCCTGGCTTGGCTGTACAAGTGCAGGGCTATACTGGTGCGCTACGACAAGAAGGTGTCCAACTACATAGGACTGATTCAGTTGGCTTGTGCCCTGCTCTGGTACCGCCGCCAACGCCAACTCAAGTTTTGAGATAGTTTCTTAGTGCCGCCTACGGCGGGGCGGTCGGCGGCGGGCAGTTGCAGGCCGACGTTCACTACGTAGCGGTATTGTATCATTTTGAAGTTTGAAGGGCCCGGAGTTCATCCGGGGCCTTTCTTCCTGCTGGAAAGCCGGTCACCTGGCCGGGTTTTAGAAGAGACAGACTCGCTCCAGTTCTGATATTGCGATCCAGAAACTCTGGTTGAGTCGCCTGTTATCAATGGCGTACAAGAAGGGAACCTGAAGCTTCGGATTCGCAAATATGGGTGGTCAAATGGCAAATAGCTATGCAATGAAGTGTCAGTTTCTCGGAAAGTGGACTGGGCGAGGTTGCAGGGAATATGCCGTGCCTGGGAGCCGGTATTGCCTTATTCATCGGCAGCAGATGCTGGATGACGAAATTCAGGACAAAGTACGGGGCGAGCACACCCTCCGACGTTCACGCCGAGGCTGGATGCGTAAGCGCCTGGAGGGTGGGTTGTTGGCGTGGCTTTGGCGCAGACTTTGGCTTAGAAATTCGTCGATTTCAAACTGATACAATACCCCACGTCGCGGAACCCTTGCAGTATGACTTCGGCCCAGTCCTGGGCGTGGGGCCATACGGCGGCCGCGGCGGGCCTAGCGCTGGGCCGCCTCTTCCAGTCCCTCGGTATCGAGGTTGATGGCGTCGTCCATGGCGTCAATCTGCGGCACCAGACCGTTGGCCGTCTCGATGAACCGCGCTATTTCGTTCATGTCGTCCATGTCGTCGTCCAGCGCCAGTCGGCGGTGAACACCGCCAGGTTGACCGGGCTGCTCAGGCCGTTCAACCACTCGGTGGCGTCGGAAGGGAGTTCCACCGCGTTGTAGATTTCCACGAAGGGGTCCTTGTTGACCTTGATCTGGTCTATGTACTGCTGGGTGTTCATTCCGGCTTCGAACTTCTCTCTGTTAAGGGGCGTTTCCTCATCCTCCTAGCATCTGCTTTTCGCGCAATTATAGTCCAACCGGGAAAGTTGCAGACGCTGTGCATCAGAATCTGTCCGCCGTACCGGAGATGATGCCGGAACTACGGCTAAGGAAGCCCGCTGATTTCAAAGGTTATGATGTTGACCCCCGCGTACAAGGTATATGGCACTCCACCCAGGGCAACTGTCTGTTCCGCAGCTACCTTGATGACGTAAATCGCGCCGTGGAACAGGTGGGTCAAGTCGGTTATGGGACCGGAGTATGACCTTCCGTTGGGGGGAAGTTCCGAAAGGGAAAATGTGCCGCTGGGGTCGTAAAGGGACCATGTGCCTGTTGCGTTGTCGTGGTGGGTCACCCATAGCAGGTTGTCGCCCAGGGGGGCGAGGGCGGCGGCGACCGGGACTCCGCCGGCCGCCCCGGCCCCGCTGACGGTGAGGGTGAAGTTGCCGGTTTCGTCGGCGTTGTAGGTGGTGGCCTCGACGGTGTAGGTTCCGGGGGCCAGGGTCTGCCGGATGATGGCGCGGCGGTAGTTGTATTCGGCCTCGCCTTCGTTGATTGCGATGGGGTTGCCGGAGGTGGCGCCGGGGCCCTGGCGCAGGTACAGCACCGGCTCGGCGTCGTTAGATTCCAGAAGTACGGTGATGTCGGCGCTGGCGGCGAGGGCGAACTGGAAGTAGCGGGCTTGGCGGCCCTGCCGGGCATCGGACAGGCAGTCTGCGCCCCAGGTTCCCGGGAGCGGGGCGCCGTTGGGGGCGATGTCCGCAGGCTGGCAGATGGTGGGGACCAGACCGCCGGTTGCGCCCGCCACGGTGACAGTGAGGGTGAACGGCCCCTCGTAACCCTCGCGGTAGGTCCTGGCCTCGATGGTGTAGGTTTTTCCCGCTTCCAGTTCTTTGACTATCTCCGCGCGCTTGTACCCCTCATCCTGGAAGCCCTCGTGCTTGTCTATCTCCGTTCCCGTCTTGGAGTCCCCATCCCGCAGGTGCAGCACGGGCTCGTCGGCGTCCGCCCTCAACTCAATGGTCACCTCGGCGTCCTCAGCCAGGGTGAACTTGTAGTACCGCGCGTTGCGGCCAGAGGTCACCTCCGATTGGCAGTCGTTGGACCAGCTTCCGGTCACCGGGATGCCGTAGTCGGCTATCTCCGCAATGCCGCAGTCACCGGACACTGGCGGCGTAGTGGTTTCACCAGCCCCGCTGACCGTTAAGGTGAAGCTCCCGGTTTCGCCGGCGGCGTAGGTGGTGGCCTCGATGGTGTAGGTTCCCGCCGCCAGGCTCACCTCTAAGCTGGCGCTGTGGTAGTCCGGGGCGTCTCCTTCGTTGAATCCATCGGGAACGGTATCCCCGGAGGTGGCTCCGGCGCCCTGGCGCAGGTACAGAACGGTCTCGGCCTCTTGTGACTCCAGTAGCACCGTGATGTCGGCGCTGTCGGATAGGGCGAACTGGTAGTAGCGGGCCTGGCGGCCCTCCCGCGCATCCGATACGCAGTCGGTGCCCCAGGTTCCCGGCACCGGGCTGCCGTCGGCCTCTATCTCCGCAGCCTCGCAGTCACCGGACACTGGCGGCGTAGTGGTTTCGCCAGCCCCGCTGACCGTTAAGGTGAAGCTCCCGGTTTCGCCGGCGGCGTAGGTGGTGGCCTCGATGGTGTAGGTTCCCGCCGCCAGGCTCACCTCTAAGCTGGCGCTGTGGTAGTCCGGGGCGTCTCCTTCGTTGAATCCATCGGGAACGGTATCCCCGGAGGTGGCTCCGGCGCCCTGGCGCAGGTACAGAACGATCTCGGCCTCTTGTGACTCCAGTAGCACCGTGACGTCGGTGCTGTCGGATAGGGTGAACTGGTAGTAGCGGGCGTAACGGCCATCCCGCACATCTGATTCGCAGTTGTCGCTCCAGCTTCCAGTAACTGGGCTACCGTCCGTGGATATGTCCGCAATGCCGCAGTCCCCGGACACCGGCGGCGGGCCTCCGGATTCGCCCGTCACGCTCAAACTCAGCGTGAAGCTCCCGGTATCGCCGGCGTCGTAGGTGGTGGCCTCAATGGTGTAGGTTGCGGCGTCCAGGCTCCGCTGGATACTGGCACGGCGGTAGTTGTATTCCGACTCCCCTTCGTTGGATTCTATAGGGTCTCCGCTTCTGACCCCTGTCCCCTCGCGCAGGTACAGCACCGTCTCGGCGTCTTGGGACTCCAGGGTCACGGAAACGTCGGCGCTCTCGGTCAGGGTGAAGGTGTAGTAGCGGGCCAGCCTTGCGCCGCTGCCCCCCTGCCCTGGGGCCGGGGTTTCCGAGTTGCAGTCTTTCGTCCACTGGCCTTGGACTGTGCTGTCGGCTGTTATCGTACCGCCGCAGCTAGATTCGAAGTCCGGCGGAAGCTCAGTGCCGGGAGGCGGGAGCACGGCGAAGCCGTGGCCCCAGGTGTTGTTGGGGTCGGGCGCTTCCCGCTGCTCCGCGTGGTGTTTCAGGTAGTCGGCGACCTGGTCCGGGGTGAAACCAGGGAAACGCTGCTTCACCAGCGCGGCCAAGCCCGCTACGTGAGGCGAGGCCTGGCTGGTGCCGGAGAACCAGCAGTCTTGCCCGTTCCGCGAATAGTGCGGATACGAAACCGTCTCTCCGCAGTCAGTGCCGACGATGTCGGGCTTGACCCGCCCGTCGGGCGTGGGTCCCTGGCTGCTGTAGGACGTGACAGCAGTGTCCGTCTCCCAGTAGTGAGCTGCGCCCACCGCCAGCATCCCGGGGTTGGCGCTTTCAGCCGGGTTGGCGATGCTGCCGCCTACTGTGTAGTGTTCAATGGCGCCAGGGGCCGAAACTTCGAGCTGGATCCAGTCGGGGACGGGGCCACCCTCATGGGACACTACTACACCAAAATCAGTGGACCTAAGAAGGTTCTCACGGGGGAGGCGGACTATCCCGAACCATTCGTGTGGAACTTGACCGCTTTCCCCCGATTGTACATCATCGCCAGATACAACGATTAAACCACTTGCTTTGTCGACGAAATGGAGGTCCAGGTCAGTAACTGCCCCCTCCCAGCTGTCTTCCCACCGCAACTGGAGTCTATACCCTCGGCAATCTCTAAATGGCAAATCGATAACTTCGTCGTTCTGATCTCCAAATCCGATAATCCCATCGCCGTCCGGGTCCGAGTAGCGTCCAAACCAGGTGCCTTCAGCGTCATTGCCCGCCGAGTTGACCCAGAGGATATCGCTGGCTACGGCCTGGTCCACGGTATTCAAAGGACTGACGCTGGACGGGGAAGTACCGTCACCGGGGCCATCGAATATATAGCTCACCGAGTAGTTTATTACCGATACTCCTTCCGCGGCCATCCATTGGACTGTATCCTGAAGGTCCGCCCGTGAAATCGGGTTGGCAATGTACAGTGACGCACCCGGGGCTATGTCCACGAGCGACTCAGCAACTGCCGCGCCGTGGACGGCACCGCGGGCGGCGCTACGCTCCGCCACTTCTTGACATTCCGGGAATCGAGCAGATACATCGCCTACTCCCTCGCAGTTGGACAGGTCATCGGTTGGCGTGCCTATGTCCGTGTAGCATCTGCCCTGGATATTCGAGGGCAACTCGCTCCCCATGAGGCTTCTCAGTCCTTCGAAACCAAGGTCTATCACCCCAACCTTGACGCCCTGGCCGCTGTATCCGGCATCGTTCCACTCATGCGAGAGATGGGTCTGAACCCCTTGGCTGACGTATTCGCCATAGGACGGCTCCGGCGGGACGATCTCCCGCACCCGGGTTACGCCCGGCTGTTGCGAGAGCTGCCCCAGCAGCGCAACCGGCACGTAGGCTTCGATATAGTCCTCGCCCACGTTGCGCGGGTCGCCGCCGTTGTCCTCCAGAAACTGCACCACGTCGTCCACGTTCCCGGACAAGTGAATGGTCACCGCTACGGAGCCACCGGAATGGATAGGGGAATCCGCAGCGGCCTGCTTCGCCGATAGCTGTCCCTCCTCAACCGAGGCAACCAGTTGGTTGAGCTGGGAGCCGAGGTTGGGATACTCCTGTTCCTGCTTCTCGGGGACGGAGAAGCCCTCCGGTCCGTCGCCCTGGACGATGGGTGCGACTGTCGTCAGGGATATGAGCGACGTGAGTATAGCCAGCAGCGAGAACAGTCTCTTGCGGCGCATCGGCGGTTTCTCCTGAGTTTCAGCAGGGGTTTTCTCCGAGGGTCCTTCAGTTGGAATTATAGTCTATAACAGACTATTAGGGAAGTGTCATCCTGTACAAAACGGAGCGCAGGCGCCTCGAACCGGACCGAGCTGTGCTGACGGAGTGACCAGACGGCTTACCCTTTTCATTGGCCGTCTGATTTCCTATACTCTTCAGGCGCAGCGGAGCGTCTCCTTCGACTCCGCTGGCACAGCCGCTCCGGCTGGTCGATGTCGGAGCGGTTGTTTATAGCCCCTATACCGAGATTCAGTCAAAGCCGGAACTCGTACTGTTCCGAGCCGTACCCTCTGGCAATCGCAATTTTGGATGACCAGTGACACTTGCCCCTTGCCAAGTCCGGTAGCACATCCCTAGCATAATCCCTGAATGCCTTGTCAGGCCCGACCCGGTGCCGGTGCCCGTGCTGGCCGCCGGGCCGGGAACACAGAATGGCGGAAAATGGCAGTCCTTGGCAGGGAAAACAGAATTTTCCCGTCCCGCCACCCGCGGAAAGGCAGGAACAACCGGGCTTGGGATTCCAATTGCGATTGCCCTGGGATATAACTCGATGAGCCTTTACATCCACTCTGATTTTGGTAAAATTCTTAGAAATTTACCAAGTAATGCAGCCGTAACACTCGATGGACTACCATTGCCTCACTGGAATGGTGCCAGACATCTACAACGTGACAGGAGGACGCCGCCCATGCGCCCATCAACCCCCGCCAGCGGCGGGACATCCACCGCTCTTCCGGTGGGACACCCCACTCATCCTGAGCTTGTCGAAGGACGAATGGAGCGCACCCCCCAAGCGGGAACGCTTGGAAATGAGCGGAAATGACCGGGGATCAGTTTTTCTTCCCGTGCAAGAGGAGATCCACCGGCAGAACAACTCAGGTTGACCACTTCTCCTGAGTTTCCCCGCAAAAGCGGAGGTCTGTCCGAAAGGCAGAACAATCCAGGTTAACAGCTTAAGCCGAAACGCAGCCCGGGCCCGGCGGTAAAGAGGGCGCATGACGCCCCGCCTCCGCAACGGTCCCGGCCCGCCGACTAGGCAACCCGGTGCTCCGTCACTCCCGCGCAGGCGGGAATCCAAACCCCCGTAACCCCCGCGAGGGCCAGGGGGGAAAGCGGAGCCGGAAATATCGGGCCAACCCGGTAAAGAGGGCTCAAGTCGCCCCGCCTCCGGCAAAGGCCCATCAACCGGTAAACCTTCATTCCCGCGAAAGCGGGAACACCGGTAACCAGGCTCCAGGGAGCAGCGGGCTCGAGTGGCCCCGATTTCCCAGCGGGCCTGTTGAAAGGAGATTTTCAAAACATGAATACTCTAATTGGCAAATCCTCAGGAATTGCCCTTCTCATGGCCGCGGCCCTCATCGCCGCCCTGTTCGCCATGGGTGTGTTCTCCGCCACCGGCGCGGGGGCAGATTCGCATATTACTGCTACCGTAACGGCGTCGGACGAAAACCGCGATGACGACGCCGATACTACGGATATTGACACACTCACCATATCGGTCATGGGCCTCACCAGGTTGAACGCCCATGCTGATAACGTAGTTGCAATCACAATGACCCAAGACTTGGGTACGGCTGCCACTGTTGAGGGTGATTGGGGTGGTGGCAATCAGTATCCCGACCCCATAGCTGCCGGTGATGTCACCGCAGTATCTACGACTGGATACTCGATCGCCCTCGCCGACAATTTGTTGATCGAAGCAGGCGATGCCACGGTAACGCTCGAACTGCCTACTGACAATCGAATCGACTCCAACACAATAATCACTGCCATAACAATTGGCAGAGGCGAGGCAGACAGCAATACCTTACTCACCGTCGCCATTCCTGAAGAGGGACTAACGGTTTCCGGTGACATCGTTGAAACCGGGCCTTCCATCACCATCGATCCTATGGTTGAGGCCGTAGATGCAGCAAGGACCGATGCCCACACCATAACCGTAACCGGCATGAATTTTGTCGATGATGTCGATACTGCTGACGTCGCGATCACCGCAGCTACCATAGCGGCTGATGGTACGGCGACTCCCCTTACCGTCGATAGCGGAAGCCCTGTTGACGCAGGCGGAGACCCAGATCCCATTGTAGATGGCGCTTTCGAGCAAGAAATAACCTTTGCTGCTCAGACAACCGCCATCAATATCAGGATTATTGCCACACAAGATGGTGACACGGCGGTTACAGCGATGTTCTATGTGAACAGCGCCCCCACCATCACCACAGTGTTTGAGGATTTGACATTCGCGCATGACGGCGCTGCTCAGACGGTCATGCTGGAAGGCACCGACGAGGAGCTTGCCGACAGGGCGAATCTGATGTTCGAAGCAATGTCGGACATGCCGTCTGTAGCAGATGTTGAGGTGTCGGAAGACAACACCATGTTGACCGTCACTCGTGGCAGGACTGCCGGTACCGCCACAATTTCTGTGACCGTATCCGACGGCAAGAGCAAATCGGAAGCCTCCACATTCATGGTCACCGTTGATGCCCCTCCCGTGGAATCCAGCGTTAGCTTGAACACCGACAAGGCTGGCGCGGCGACGCGGGTGACCGTGAAAGCTCGCGGAAGCCTGTTGGGTACGCTCAGGACTGGCGACGAAATCGCCATCAACCTGAAGAGCTTCGGCCTGCCCGACAGCATAGACACCTCCGACGTCACCATTGACGACACGGAGAATGCCGCCAACCCCAGGGACGTCAACATCAGCGGCGACGACGTCGTCTTGGTGCTCGACAAGCTCGATACAAGTACAAGCGCGAACAATAATTCCGCCACGAACATCATTGATGCCAGCGATCCCTCAATCACCATCACCATTCGGGAAAAGGCGGGCATCACCACCCCGACCAAGGCCGGTATGTATCCCGTCAAGATAGACGGCAGGGATGCCGCAGACGCCGACGGTTACGACATCGAGTACGAAGATGGAGCCGACGACACCGCCGGCACCGCCGACGACGTAAACCCCATGACCAGGGTAGCCATCGTCCGGAGCATCAGCCTTGACCCGAAGTCCGGTGGTAGCGGCAAGGACGTGACGGTTAAGGGCAGCGGCTTCACCGACGGCTCGGCCACGGTGTTCATAGACAAGGAGAGTGCGGTATCGAACGTGAGGGCGTATAGGGGTAACAACCAGTACGATTCCTTCGACACGGTTATCGCAACGGTTGACGTCACCGGCGGCGCGTTCACCCTCGTCACCGACAAGATTTCGAAACCCAGTTCCCCCGCTGGCGTGAACAGCGTGTACGTCAACGCCATAGACGGGAACGGCGACCTGGTGGCAATGAGCGCGATGTACGAGTTCAAGCCCACCATAAGCGTCTCACCCGAGTCAGCTTCCCCCGGCGAGAAAGTGACCGTCACCGTCAGTGACTGGACCGCCGGAACAGTTACCATGGTAAGGTTCGGCGGTTCCGGCGGCCCGAAGGCAGCCGCCACAGTGGACGCCGACAACAGCAGCAAATACACGGCAACGGTTCCGTCCGGCTTGCGCACTGGCAAGCAGAAGGTCGAGGTCGAAACCGGCAGCGGAATCCAGACGGCCAGCGCCACCATCGAAATCACTAACCTAGAGCTGACCGTGTCCCCGTCCGAGGTCGTTCCTGGACAGCAGGTGACCATCACCGACTCCGGTTACGCCGATGACAAGGCCGTGAGCAGCATCACGATAGGTGGCAAGACCGCCAGTACGGAAGACGCGACACCGGCAGACAACAACACTGTCCTCAGTTCGGATACCAAATCCACTTCCAACGGCTCAGTCGCCGCCACGGTTTACGTGCCGCTGAACGTGGGCTCTGGAGAAAAGGTGGTCATGCTGGAGGTTGATGGCAGGACCGGCAAAGGCATGGTAACGGTCGCCAAGCCGGCCATCACTCTGGACCCGGATGAGAGTGTGCCTGGCAGCATCATCAGCGTGAACGGCACCGGCTTTGCCTCCGAAGGCCGAGTCGAAGTGCGGTACAAGGGCGCTATTGAGGAGGTCGGCAAGGCCGACAGCAGTGGTAGCTTCCACATAAGGCTGGAGATCCCGTCCGATGCCGGCGTTGATAAGTCCAACCCGGTCAAGGTCGAAGTCCGAGGCCAGACCAGCATCAACGCCACTGCGAACCACAAGACCCCCGGCGCGGCGATAATGCTGCCCGAGACAGTCCAAGTGGGCTCTCTCGTCACCATCTCCGGCACCAACTTCGAAGTCTTCTCGACCTTGGATATTTCGGCAGGCGGCAAGGATGCCACTCCGACCACAGCCGAAACGAACAAGAACGGAGCCTTCGAGTTGGAAATCCGGGTGCCTCGCCTCACCGCTGGCAGTCACACCGTTACCGTCAAGGATGGCGAAGACAATAGCGTCACCGAGACGTTCAACGTGACAACCACTGCGGTAGTCTCCACTCCGGAGGAGGTGTTCGGAGTCCTGGGCGCCAAGCTGGTCTCAGTCTGGAGCCTGGATAACGCCACCAAGGCGTGGAGCGCCTACTTCCCTGGCGCGCCTGAAGGAGTCAGCGATCTGACCGGCGTCTCCCGCGGAGACATCGTCTGGATCAATGTCAACGCAGACGTTATGTTCCAGGGCGGAATGCTCACCACCGGCTGGAACCTCATATCCCTGGAGTAACCCGGGTCAGCACACCCTACGGCGGCCGGGCCACCGGCCGCCGCACCAACGGACCGCTGTCCGACATCAGGGGGCGGGCCCGGCGCCCGCCCCTGAAGCGCAACGGTGAGACAAGGAGGAACGGATGACCAAAACCAGATTTCTGGCCTTGTTGAGTGTGCTGGCTCTGCTGGCGGCCATGCCGCTGGCGTCGGTTTTCGCTCAACAAGTTCCGCCCCAGAGGTACTACGGTATGGTCATGGTCAACGGCGAAACGCCCCCCGAAGGCACCATGGTGACGGCCACCGTGACCACCATGATGACCAACGAAGAGGGCGAAGAAGTGTCCGAGACCATGCCCATCGGCGAAGCTATGACCAACGCCATGGGCGAGTATTTCATCCAAACCGATGCCGACCCCTCGCTCAGTGGCAAGGAAGTAATGTTCTCCATCATGGTGATGGGTATGGAAGCCGAGGACGCCATGCCCTACACGATGATGGACGGCGAGAAGATGATGGTGGACTCCGTCATGTGGGAGTCGGGCGTTCCAGTGGAGCTCAACCTTGAGGTTGGCGAGTCCATAGTCCGCCCCGACGGCACCACCGGCCCCGCCCCGGTAGTCGGCCCGCGCGGCCCCCAGGGCCCGCAGGGTCCCCAGGGCGAGCCTGGCCCCGCCGGTGAAGACGGCCACGACGGCCACGACGGCGCTCGCGGCCCCGCTGGTCCTGCCGGTCCCGCTGGCGCTGACGGCTCCGACGGCTCGGACGGCGCTCGCGGCGCTACCGGCGCTGCCGGTTCCGACGGCGCTGACGGCTCCGACGGCGCGCAGGGTCCGCAGGGTCCTGCCGGCCCCGCTGGCTCCGCCGGTAGCGACGGCGCCATGGGTCCTGCCGGTCCCGCTGGCGCAGCAGGCGCGGACGGCGGCGGCGGAGCCATCGCTTGGGTGGCCCTCATCATCGCCATCGTCGGCGTGCTAGCCGCAGGCGGAGCCTTCATGGCCGGCCGCCGCGGCTAACCCCCGGCACAAATCCCCTCTCCCCCGGGAGAGGGTCAGGGTGAGGGCGAAACCCCTGCACCCCAAGTACCAACGCAGGGGCGACCTTACCGGGCGCCCCTGCTACCTTTCAACCCTTCATTTTCTTCCTATGCAAGGGGACATGGCGAGGTGCCGGATGACCACTCACAAGAGTGACTACCGCGAGATACGTTCCATCAAGGGAATTGACCGGGAGCTCTGGCAGTGGCTCAAATACCGCGCCGCGCTGGAGCGCAAGAGCGTGGGCCAAAAGGTCAACGAGCTCATCGAAGGCTACCGTAGCAGGGTGGCGCAGCCCTGAATCCCGCCGAAGCGAGGAAGGTTCCCCAAGTTCACAGGTAATCCATGGCCCCCAGGCAACATTCCACGCAGGCGGACAGGATGGCGTTCGTCGTCTACCACAATTATCCCCGTCGGCGGTCGCTGATTCACAGGGAGGACTGCCGCTTCTACCTCAACAGGCTGATTCCGGATGACCAGGCCACCGGCAGATGGGAAGGGCCGTTTGAAACCTTCGAGTCAGCCGAGGAGTCGGCCCCCGGATTCCAGCGGAGCGTGGCTCCCTGCAAGCAGTGCATGATTTCTTGGATGACGAGCGGGACGGAAGTGCCCTTGACCGTCCGGGGAATCAACGAAGAGTTATGGCTGTGGCTCAGGACCCGCTCTGTGCTGGAGGGCAGGACTGTGGGTGAAGTCCTGAACGAGCTTATCGAGGATTACAGACGCGAGGTAGGAAGTTCTTGACAAGCCATGATGGCCATGGGCTGAGGATTATTACAAAGTGTTCCGTTTACTTATAGCGTATCCGCGCCATTGTCCTCACGGTTTTAATACGCGCTATAAGCAAACGGAACCTTCGCTGGAAATCACAGGCGTAATGCCCAAATCTTCGCAACCGTCCCTGTTGAATTGTAATTGCCCGTATAGAAATTAGCGGAAGGATGACCGATGTCCTTGCCCGGTGGCTCGAACGCGTCCTGACATGGTTTGCAGACCGCATTCCTCCTGTGGGTCTCGCTGCGGCGCGCCGGTGAGCCGTCTCTGGGCCTCTGTCGGGAACCGGGAAGAGCTTCTCATCGCTTTCACAACCCCTCTCCTGTCCCCACGACAAGGTTGCTGCGGTAGTCGCAGCAACCTTGGGTGTGGACGGCGGCGATGGAGGTCAGGGCGGGCTATTGGAAAAGTTCATGGCAATGAAAACTTCTCGGTCCAAGTTGTCCTAACGGTGCTAGAGGGCGCTGTCTCTTGGCCGGAGCATATCCGGCTTACCCGCCTGCCCAGGGAGTGATTGAGAAGGGGAGCGTTGTCCAGGTCGGTTTTGGGCAAGCCAACGTTGTATTCTTCGCTGGCGTAAGACCTGCTTTCCCCGGTACTTCCGTTGACGGGGTTGCAAGCCCAAGAGTAACGGTCTGCCAGAGAGAGTCCAAAGCCTTTCGTCGTCAGGTTTCCATCGGAGTCCAGTCTCACTTTGACCCCGCCAACCGTGAAAACGTTCCAGCGCGACATCGAAAGGTTCGTGCCAATGCTGGAAACGAAGATTTCAATCCTGAACTCCGACGTGTACCCGTCTACGTCGGAGACGGTTACCACTCCCGGAGTGGGTGCAGGAGTGGGAGCGACCGCCGCCACGCTGCTGACGGTCAAGGTGAAGCTGCCGGTCTCGCCAGCATTGTAGGTTGTGGCCTCGATGGTGTAGGTTGCGGCGGACAAGGACGTCTCAATGGTGGCGCGGCGGTAGTTGTAATCGGGGTCGCCTTCGTTGGAATCGAGATAGTCCCCGGAGGTGGCGCCCGCGCCCTCCCGCAGGTACAGCACGGTCTCGGCGTCCTGGGACTCCAGCAACACCGTAACTTCGGCGTCCTGGGTGAGGGTGAACTGGTAGTAGCGGGCGTGGCCGCGGCCCGATACTTTCGAGTCGCACCCGCCGGGCCACTGGCCTGAGACTGTCGCGTTTAAGTTAATGGTCTGTATACAGTGGCCGGTTCCTGGCGGGGGCGCGCCGCCGCTGGAAGGGGTGGCGCGGGTGGCTATGTGGGCATCCAACACTCGGTCGGCAACGGCTTCCCGACCCGCCGGGGGCAGGTCGTACTTTGCAGTCTCGTCGTAAGCATCCTTCCAGATCAGGCTGTACTCTTCCACCAACGGGGCGATCCACCCTGCCTGTTGCGCCAGCACTACGCCAGCCAGCGTGAGAATGGCCCCGGCAACCAGCAGGGCGACTATGATTCTCAGACGTTTCACCGTGCTACCACCAATTGTTTCTTAATGCCAGCCTCGGCCGCTGGTAAGCCATGGTGTGCCTTTATTACGGGGGGTTGGTTCAGGCTATATAGCCTGTTTCAATCAGCTTAACACACAATAGTTTTCCTCGGGTGTTATCGCTCTTCGGTGAAATCACTCGGGCATAGAGGAATCAAGGCCGTCGGCAGGGAAGCGTTCCCTCACATTCAGGAGTCCATAATGGAGCCTCGATTGCCCATTACCTGTTCCTGTGCCTGCCGGATATGAGCATGCCAATGGAAACAACCATCAGCGCTGTGCCTATTGCCATCAGCACTATAGGCCAGATTCTCAGGCGCAGGGATTCCACCGGCAGCGAAGCAACGGAGGGTCTGACGCTCCCAGACTGGAAGTCTCCAAGTGGGCCTCTGCCCTGGTACTCCACGAATATCGCGGCCTGCGAATCACCGGAGAGCTCAGGGACATTTGTGGGCGTCGGTTGCGGCGTCGCTGTCGGCCAAGGCACAGGCGTCGAAGTGGGTACGGGCGTCGAAGTGGGCACAGGCGTCGGCTTGGGCGAATTAGTAATCCACAACCCCACCACAGGTGTCAACGCCGGAGTAGCAGTAGGATGCGGCGTCGCCGTGGGCTCAGGCGTAGATGTTGCCACCGGATCGGGTGTGGGAGCCGGAGCAGCCGTGGTCTGAGGCGTTGCTGTCGCCGTCGGCTCGGCCGTGGGTGATACCACCGGCTGGGATTCGGGCGTTGGCGCGGGAACTTCAGCCACCACTGCCCGTTCCGCTACATCCGTTACCCTAACAGCAACCACGATGGTATCCTTGCCTCCCCGCGCATCGAATGCGTAAACGATAACGAAATATGAGTCCTTCATCTCGTAGTCCAGTTCAATCGCGGTCTTCAATTGCCCAGTGCCGGAGTCCAAGCTAAAGGAAACGGCATCTGGGCCTCCCAGGGTATAGACCAACGTGTCGCCGTCGAGGTCCGTGGCCGAGACCGGACTGCCGACATTGGTCGGAATTTCAGAGTTCTCCACCACGGAACGCACGGCGTTTCCTCCCTCGGTGAACACGGGCGGCTGATTGGTCTGCTGACTGGCAAATCCGACTCCACCACCCCCGCTATTGCCTCCGGCGCTTCGGCGGCTGGACCTTGGGGCAGGCGTAGTGTCCCCAATGGTCACCTGCGCTGTTACCTGCGCCCCTGCGCTGACGGCGTCGGGCAGCTCGCCGAAGGACAGACTGACAGTCTCATCGTCCCTGTCTGCATCATCAACGGTGGAAATGGTAAAGCTGGCAGAACTGTCCCTCGAGGTGAACGACAACTTCCCCTCAGTCAGGCCTGACACCGAGTAATCCCCGTTTTCCGCATCCTCGCTACTGATAGACACTGGGATCTCCAGCTCTCGGTCTGCGTTCGGCGACACGTTGACCGTAACGGTGACGCTGCTCCCTTCGTTTACGGAATACGTAGCCTCATCGAAGGAAACCTCCAGTTCCGCGACTGGGTCTTCTATGGTCACTTGCGCCGTCGCTTGCGTCCCTTGGCTCACCCCGTTGGACAGATTGCCGAATGACAGATCGAGGGTTTCGGCGCCACTGTCGGAATCTTCCACAGCCGTAATAGTAAGGGAATTATATACTTGATTACCCAAAACCCTTGACTTTGCCTGCCTGTTTGGGTAAACTATTCCCATAAAGCAAACGGCTTACAGGGGTTGAAATGGCAGGCAAGAGCTACCGCAAGGGCATGACGCTGATGGAGATCATCAAGCGTTTCGACACCGAGGAAAAGGCCGAGGCGTGGTTCATCGAACAACGTTGGCCGGACGGGGTAATCTGCCCCTTCTGCGAGTCCCTGGAGGTCAGCCCCAGGCCGAACCGCAAGCCCCAGCCCTTCCGCTGCCGGACCTGCCGCAAGGACTTCTCAGTAAAGACCGGAACGCTCCTGCACCGCTCCCACCTTCCCCTGAGCAAGTGGGCCGTCGCCTACTACCTTTTCGCAACGAACCTGAAGGGCGTGTCGAGCATGAAACTCTACCGCGACCTGGGCATCACCCAGAAAACCGCTTGGTACATGGCCCACCGCATCCGGCAGACGCTGGCCGCCGAGGGCGACAAGTTCGCGGGGGCGGTTGAGGTTGACGAAACCTACATCGGCGGGAAAGAGGGGAACAAGCACGAGGACAAGAAGCTTCGGGCAGGCCGGGGCGCAGTGGGCAAAACTCCGGTTGCCGGGGTTCGCCAGCGGGAGACGGGACGAATCGCCACCGAGGTCGTGGAGGCCACCGACAAGCCAACCCTTCAGAACTTCGTGATTCGCCATACCGAGCCCGGGACGACGGTCTACACCGACGAAGCAACGGCCTATGTTGGCCTTCCGCGTCCACACGAAGCGGTGAAGCACAGTGCCAATGAGTACGTGCGGGGCATGGCCCACACCAACGGCCTCGAATCCCACTGGGCCCTGTTCAAGCGGGGGATCGACGGGATTTACCACCACGTCAGCGTGAAGCACCTCCCCCGGTACACCACGGAGTTCGAGGGCCGGCACAACGCCCGGCCGCTTGACACCGCCGAGCAAATGGGGATAATGGCACGGGGCGCGGCGGGTAAACAACTTCCGTATAGTGTGCTTATCGGGCCGCGCGAAACTCGCAATCCCAGGATGCTATAGAGGCGACCCGTGGTAGAGACTTCACGCCTTCCAGTGGTGAATGTTGCCACAGTACCGCAACGTAGTCCATTGCGGTATCCGGGTGGAAAGACCTGGTTGGTCCCTCATATCCGTGAATGGCTACGCCATACCCAGCCCGATCTCCTTATCGAACCCTTCGCAGGAGGCGGCATAGTCTCGCTAACTGCGGTGATGGAGGGATTGGTCAAGGATTGTGTCATGGTTGAAATAGACCGCGACGTAGCCGCATTCTGGCGGGCGGCTCTTGAGAACGGAGAAGGATTGATTGACCAGGTGGCCCACTTCGAGCCGACCATGGATACGTTGCGAGTATTGGAGGGGGCCTGTCCAGCGTCAGTTTTGGAACACGGATTCCGTACACTGGTCCTGAACCGGACGCGGCGCGGCGGTGTCCTGGCCAGAGGAGCCTCGTTCAGTAAGCATGGCGAGAACGGCCGTGGGCTGCTTTCCCGGTGGTATCCCGAAACGCTGGCAGCGCGCCTGGCCGCAATCCAAGAGTACGCGGACCGGATCGCGTTCTTTGAAGGCGATGGAATGAAACTGCTGCCCCTGTTGCTGCGTGGATGGGGTAAAGACGCGGCGGTGTTTTTGGACCCTCCCTATACTGCACGGGGCGGCAAACAGTCCGGTCTCCGCCTGTACGAACACTCGCAGATCGACCACGAAGGGCTATTTGGGTTGTTGGCCGACACTGAGGCCAACTTCCTCATGACGTATGACGCCGCCCCGGAGATATTCGAGCTGGTTCAGCGGCATAGGTTTGAGGCTGTGTCCCTGTCCATGAAGAACGGGCACCACAACCAAATCGACGAGTTGGTCATCACTTCCGAGCGGCTATTCGCATGACTATGCGCTACGGAATCGGGGAGTGGTTCGGCGAGCCGTTACAGACGATGACGGTAGAGCGCCGGCAGCACCTGGCGCGGGCAGCGTTGAGGGAAACATCCCCGCCCCCGTGTCCCTTTCAACGCGGCAATCCGCCATGCAGTAAAGTCGGCGGGGTTTGCTCAATCCAGGCAGGGGAAAGCCGTCCAGTCATTACCTGTCCACGTCGTTTCGATGTTGGGGATTTGCTCCCTCTATGGTTGGGAGAGATTGTAGGCTTTTCGGACATCTACCTTGCCCGAGAAGTCCCGTTTATGCGTTCGCCTTCGACGGGGAGGCCGGCTGGCCGCATAGACTTGGTGGTGTCTGGCGATGGCAATGCAGCCTCGTGGTTTGGCCTTGAAGTACAGGCGGTTTACTTCTCGGGGAAGGGTATGCAGGCGGATTTTGAGTTGCTCGCGCAGAACCGTGATTCAGAACCACCACCCCCAACCGAGCTACGGCGCCCTGATTGGCGGTCGTCAAGCGCAAAGCGTCTGATGCCTCAGCTACAGGTCAAATGCCCGACGATGCGCCGGTGGGGAACGAAATTGGCGGTAGCGGTTGATATGCCGTTCTTTCAGGCCATTGGTGGACCGAGTACGGACCCGTCGCACGACCTGAACGAAGGCGATATTGTCTGGCTGGTGCCGCAGATGGACGAGGACTACCGTTTGACGACGCACCATTGGGAAGTGCTGTCCCTGGAAGACTCCAGCGACAAGCTGCTGTCAGCGGAAACGGTCAGGCGTAGCGAGTTTGAAGATGCGCTACGTGTCAGATTGACGCGAATTCCTGCGAACGAGGAGGGATGATGCCACGTAAGCGGAAGGAACTAGGGCGCCCGGTCCGGCCCTACCCGCCTCGGATAGACGCTACGGCGGAGGAGATCGCCCAGGTGTTTCTCCGAACCGCCCCGCCTGGGCCGGTCATTGACGAATCGCGGGTCTACTGTTGCGCCGACTGCGGACGGGAGGTCAACTACCCTGAAATCCTGTACCGCGACGGGCGGTGCGCGGAGCACACAACCCGGCCTGTGGTGGGGTGAAAATCGGGCCGTGGGTAACCAAGTATATAATTCCCAATAGTAAAGCTCGCAGAGCTCTCGCCGGAAGCCAACGACAGCTTACCGCCGGTCAGGCCCGACACCGAGTAATCGTCCGAATCAGCGGTACCGCCTGTAACTGAAACGGGAATCTCCACGCTCCGGTCTGCGTTCGGAGACACGTTGACCGTGACGGTGACGCTGCTCCCTTCGTTCACGGAATACGTAGCCTCGTCGAAGGATACCTCCAGAGCAGTGGCAGTGGGTGTTGGCGTCGGTGCGGGATTGGATCTGCGGGAGGGGCAGGAAACCGGCTCGACGCGAATCACCGCATCGTTGAAGTCGTTATCTGTCTCATCCTCGAATCCGATTTGTCCGTTGTCAAAGTGTTCGTGGTCCCATTTGACTTCGCCCGTGTGATCGATCAGAATCCCGATTTTCTCTGGGTCCCTGATTATGATCGAACCGCCGACTTGGCGGTTGTTCAGGCCAAGCTTGGTGCTGTTCTCGTTCACTAGGTGGAGCTTGTAAGACGCATCAGCGGAGACCATGGTGATCCTCGCGCACGGGCCGCCGAAGGGATGGGCATTGGCGGTAGAGGGAAGCGAGAGGACTGTGGCGATGGCCAGGGCCAGCGCCGCGATGCTTGCCAAGAGAGAGCGGGAACGTCCACTTGTCATCTCAGGGACCGACTCTATCTGCTATGTGGCTGACTGTGGTGCTACCATAGCAGGGGTTGGCCCTTGAGAACCTGTATTTTCGGGGCGAGATGTGCCGGTTTTCCGCAACGCTGGGCTGGCGCTCTGCTGGGGCGTGTTTCTACGGATATAGGTCTGCCGATACTGTTCGGTGAGGTCTTGGGTGCTGAATTGCCGGTCCCGATTCTAGGTAGGTGCATGGGTTCCCATCAGGCATAGGTGGCTTATTCATCATGGTTGGGTAATCGACTCTCCCAGCATCTTCTCAAAGGTTATGAGCTATATGGCGTTTTTCTTTCATCCCGCCCTGCACGCGAATGGCACAGGCCGGGTGGTTTTTCGGAAGTCTGTTGGGCAAGTACGAAGGGGAGAAGACTTGGGGAAATTGACGCCCTTCAGGGAAGAAATAGAATCCGACCCAGAGGGCCTAATCTCCGGGGGCGACTCGCCCGGGTGGAGTTGAATCTATGGAGAATGAGGCTAAGTTGGCTGACTGGCTCTTTCTGATTGGGGTGATTCTGGCGATTTTCGGAGGGGTGTTGGTAACTGTGTCTCTTTTTCTGCGCCGTCGCTTAAGAGGCAAATGGCGGAGTATTGGGCTTCCGTTAGGGGCCCTTGGTCTAATTCTTGCGATAGTTGGCGCCACCTTATATTAGCCACAAGCGTTGATGGTCTACGATTAGGATGCCTTCGGAGAAAGCTACGCGTGTGTCGCCAAAGTCGCATTCACCACCGGCTTGACCGATAATTAGTGGTGGTGTTCCGTATTGAGCGAATTCGTTTAGACATCCTGCCGTCATTGCCATAGCCAACGCGGCCAGCATCCACGCTGGTCTCATCGCTTCCTACTCCCAGCGAAGTCCTGCGGCTATGGCAGCATCGGGCGGCTATATGGTCTTTTGACCGGGTGTGTCCTGTTCCTTGGTGGACAGCAACTGCCGGCCTGCTGCCATACCGCAGTCATGGCGAATTTCGGATTTCGGAATCACATGGATCGGGCCCTCTCAGGGTGCTCGGGAGGGGTCAACCCTGCTGTTTCGGGCCGGGATTTTAATTTCGCAATCGTCTCTCACCTACCGTGCTCACCCCGCAACCGTGAGGCTGGAACATCCCCACCAACATCGGCCTCAGAATGCGGCGATTCCTCCACCGGCTCCAGGTCCATGATGGACACGATATACCCCCTGCCGTCCACCTCGACGGTGGCGGTGGGAAACCTGACCAGCCTGCCGATCTTGCCAGCGAGTTCCGTCTGGAAGGAGCCCTCGGCAATGCGGACAATTCCACCCTCGAACAGTCCCCTGGCGGCGGCGCGCCGGTCCTCCTGGGTCTCCCTCGCCAGGTCGATCCACACCTCCAGGACTTCCCCGCCGCCATCGGGCGTTTCACCCGGGCGAGGCAGCGCCCGGACCCGGCGCACCTGTCCCGGCTCCAACAGCTTGACCACCTCCCCGTCCTTTACCACCACGTCCCTCAGTTCCGGCGGCCCGTCCTCCCCCAGCCAGGCCCAGCAGCGGCCCACCCACTCGCCCCCGCCACTGCCGTCGTCCTCGACACGCGTCACGGGAATGGTGGGGGGTTCGGCTACCAGGTCGATGTCCAATTCGGCAATCTCCTCGTTCTCAGCCATGTTCACCTCGTCTTGCTCTTCGCCGGGTAGCGCTGCCGACTCCCCGGCGGCATTGAGTCATATTAACGCGCCGGGGCGATGGGCAAAAGCCGCAGCAACCGGGGCACAAAGGAAAGCCGGGTGGCTTCCACTCCACCCGGCCCTGGAGCCGCCCGCGAGGACACTGTTTGGGGTCATTTTCGTTCCTCCCTGCTCACCATCTCCGGCAACCCTCCGCTACTCCCCCGCGTCGGTATCTTTACCATTGTCCAACTCGGGCAGCAGGAGGTGCAGCAGGCCCAGCCCGGCGGCCATGCTGAACAGGGCCATCAGGTTGGCCGAATCCGGGCGAGTCCCCTGCCGCCACCGCCCCACCAGGCGGATGTCGATGCGAAGCCGCCTGGCCAGTTCCCGCCAGGACATTCCGGAGGCATCCTTGAACTTCTCCAGCCGCTGCGGAAAGTCCTCCGGGAACCGGGGTGGCTCGATGCGGTAGACCCGCTGCTGGTGTCCCACGGCCCTACCTCCCCCCTCGGCGCACCACGACCAGGTCGCGGGCCAGCAACAAGCCCAGTCCCTCCGGCACCTGCACCGACAGGTCTACCAGGGCCAGCATGGCCCCACCGCAGGGGACGACTCCCTTGCTGCGCCAGCGCCACAGTTGCCTGGGGTCCACGCCGACGATGGTGGACACCCCCTCCCAGGACAGGCCGGTGGCTTCCTTCAACAGTATCAGCCGTTCCCCGAAGTCCTCGGGCATCAGGGCGACGCCAGGGACATAGAGAGAACGCTGGAATTGCCATCCGCTAATCATTGAACTCCTCCACGATAAACAGTTCCTCGAACCCGGCCCCCAGTTCCTCCTGCATCCGCTGGCGCAGGGCCGGCGACGGGCACCTGGTCCCGTTGAACACCCGGGACAGGTGGCTGGAACTGCATCCCAGCAGGTCCGCCAGCTGGTTTTGGGACAGGTTCCGCGGGTCCATGCGGTCCCAGGCCACGGGAGCGTTCAGCAATATCCTCCGCTTGGGGCGCCTACCGGACATGCTCGCCATCCTTCCCCGGAACCTCGCGCGCCGGGCCTGTGGTGTCTTGGCCGCCGCCGCTCTCCTGGCCTTCGGCTATCGACCCATCCAGGTGGGCGCGGACGATCATGCGGGCCAGGATGCGCAGGCCACGCAGCCGGATCTCTTCTTGTTCGCGGGTGGGCCTCTGCTTCTTGCTCAAGGTGCAACCTTCCTGAGAATCCGGTGCCAACCCCCGGTGGCGGGACCAGGCTCCGGGGTGTATAATCCCGTCTAAGAACGTATGTACTGTACTATCTGAGTGTACCAATTATGCAATCAACGGGGCAATGGCCTGTCGTTCATCTTGAGAAAGTGTTGACAACTCTTGACCTGGAATATGACAATTGATGAAAAGAAAATAGTAGACTATTTCGATTGCTATATTTACACACATAGACGCGGGGTGGAGGTCATGGAACAGCGCGACGAGAGCCGGGAACTGGGGCCGCATCTGCGGCGACTGCGGGGGGATACCAGCCTCAGGGACGTGAAGCGTCTCACCGGCATCTCCAACTCCTACCTGTCCCAGATAGAAAGGGGCGACCGCCGGCCCGGCCCCAGCGTGCTGAAGCGCCTGGCCTCCCTCTACGGCGTGGACCTGCAGGACCTGCTGAGGCGTGCCGGCTACCTGGACGACGCCGATGGCGTGGCGACCCAGGACTACGAGCCCCAAGAGGTGGAGCGGGCCTACCAGTACGTGCTGGCCGACCCCCACTTCCGGGTGGGCACCCGGCCCGACGGCCCTCTCTCCCTCAGCGCCAAGCGGTTCATCGTGGAGATGTACGAACGCTTCACCGGAAAGCGGCTGCTGGAATGACGGACATGACCATTGACGCCTTCTGCCGCGAGTTGCTGCGGGACGATTGTCCCGGAACCAGTCTGGAGCCGGAGCGGTTGGCGGCGGACTTTGCGCGGAACTTCGACGTGCCCCTGCGCGTCTCCCTGGACGACCTGGCCGTGCTGCTGGAGAACGCCGGAATCGGCACGGTATCCGGGGCGTGGCTGCAGCGGGGATTGAGAGGAGTCCACTACAGCCTGCCCGACGGCACCTACGCCATCCAGTACCACGAGGGCCAATGGGAGGGCGGCAAGGTGCACACGGTGCTCCACGAAACCTGCGAGATCTTCCACGAGCAGGTGTGGGACCGGCACAATGACTCCAGGCCGTCCAGGGAGATTTGCCCGGAGGCCGACCGGTTCGCGGCGGCGGTGATGATGCCACCGGAGACCTTCGCCGCCTACGCCCAGGCCACTGGGCTGGACGTGCTGGCCCTGCAGCGGCTCTTCCGCTGCGCCTACCTGTCCGTGACCCGGCGGCTGGGCGAGGTGATGCGCAACCAGCCACTGCTGGCCGTGCTCTACGAGCGTCGGGGCAAGAACCCGGAGACCTGGCCAGAGCGAGCCTTCCCCAGGGAATTCCGGGCTTCGGCGGTGGTGCGGACTCCGGGGTTTGGGGAGCGGTTCTCTTCCCTGCTCTGCGGCTCCCGGGGCCGTGTTCCTCTGCCGGGTCGTTCTCCATCCCCCGGCTCGTTGGCCGAGAAAGTGATTCTCACCGGCAGGTCCGAGTACGCCGAGGTCGAACCTGGTGGGAACCGCCGGGACGCGGATGGGCTGGCCGTCACCGTCCGGCCCGTCTTCTGGCGTGGACGGCTGGCCAAGGTCAGCCTGGTGGCCGTGCCCTACGAACAGCGCGCTACCTTGGTCCCGCAGGTCCACCGGGCCTCCTTTGATCCAAGGGAGCTGACGGCCGTTACCCGTCCCGCGACAGCGCTGTCTTGACAGGCGGGAACATACCAGGGATGATAGATAGTAAGACAAACTCATACTTTCATAGGTAAAAGAGAGAATATGCCCCCACGCCGGAAATCCAGGACCATCACATTTTCCCTACCCCCGGAGATGTTCGAGCAGGTGCAGCGGGTGAAGGAAGAGGAGGGCCGCGACATGAGCGAGTTGGTTCGGGAGGCCCTTCGCCTATACCTAGAAGAGAGGGAATTGCGCCGTGAGCAACGCTTGGAGCGGTTGCGCAACCGCCGGCCTGAAGGGGAAGAGAACAGAGGAGAAGAAACCAATGAGTAATCGACACGACCCGATACCCGTGGCCCTCTACGCCCGAGTGTCCAGCGACCGCCAGGACGTGGACCTCTCCGTGGCCGCCCAGTTGCGGGCATTGCACGACTACGCCGGCAAGAACGGCTACGTGGTCGCCCGGGAATACGTGGACGAGGCCGAGAGTGGCAGAATCGCCAACCGGCCCCAGTTTCGCCGGATGCTGGACGAGGCAGGCAAGCCCGAAGCCCCTTTCCAGGAGATTCTTGTCTGGAAATTTTCCAGGTTCACCCGCAAGCGGGAGCACGCCGTGGCCTTCAAGTCCATGCTCCGCAGGCGGGGCATCCGCGTGGTATCCATCACTGAGCACGCCGACGACACCCCCACCGGCAAGCTGATGGAGGCCATCATCGAGTCTGTGGACGAGTTCTACTCAGAAAATCTGGTACCGGAGGTTCAATCGACTCCAAATCTTCCGATGGTATCGCCAGCGTGAAATTGAGGTTGTTCTCCCGGTTGATGGTCACCTCCTCCAGCAGCAGACGCAGGACCTCTCTCCGCTGCTCTTGAGGCAGGTCGTCCAATCCGTCGCCTATCCGTTCCGCCCACTCCAACACCCGCTCGGCCATTTCGCGCTGCCCCGCCTGGGCCGACTCCCTGGCCCGGTAGTCGTCCAGCTTCCTGCGGGCGCTCTCCAACCTTTCCGTGATGAACTTCCTTTGGTGGTCCAGCTGGGCCTCGGTTATCTTCCCCGACACGTAGAGCCGGATGGCCCGGTCCTCCTCCAACTGCACCTTCTCCAACTCCCGCTCCGCCCTAACAACCTCCTCGCTCAGTCCTCCCTCTTGCTGCTCACCCAAGGACTCGATCCCTGAGACTATCAGGGCGGGATTGGCCAGCACCTGCTTGACCTGTTCCCAGACCAACTCCTCCAACCGCTCCGCCCGGATCATGGTGTGCTCCCGGCAGCCGGTTTGGAAGTGCTGCACTCCGTAGCACTTGTAGTAGCGGCGGGGGATTTCCATCTCGTACTTGTACACCTTGTCGCCGTGCTTCACCGTCCGCTTCCTGGTGGCCATGCAGCCCATGAGCATCCCGCACTCGGTGCAGCGCACCAGGTGTTGCAACAGGTAGAATATCTTGGTGTTGCGCCCGGAATAGGTCTTGCGCTTGGTCCTCATTTCCTGGCAGCGGTCCCAGGTTTCCGCGTCGATGATGGCCGGGAAGGGGACGCCGATCCAGTTCTCGGGGTCCTGGTCGTAGACCTTGATGCCGTCCTCGGTGGAGACGTAGCGGGCGCGTCCGTACCACCAGGTGCCCTTGTAGGTCTCGTTGGTGAGGATGCGGTGAATCTGGCCGTCCCACCACCGCTTGCCTGCCCGGCCCAGGGGAGCGCCCTCGGCGGTGAGCCGGTTACGGATGACGGTGGCCCCCAATCCCTCGTCAACGCACCAGCGGTAAATGCGGCGCACCACCTCGGCCTCCTCTTCCACGATCTCCGGCCTGCCGTCATCGCCGACGCGGTAGCCGTAGGGGACGTTGCTGACCGGGATGCGCCCCGCCTTGGCGGTGCCGCGCTTGCCCATGGAGGACCTTTCCCGGAAGTTGTCCAGCTCGATCTTGCCGATGGCGGCCATCAGGCCGAAGGTCTTCATGTCGATGGAGTCCATGACTGCCTCCAGGTTGACGTGGCTGGCTTCAACCACCTCCATCAGGGCGGCGGCGGGGTACATGCCCCGGCTCAGGCGGTCCGACTTCCAGCAGACGATGGTGTCGAAGCGGCCTAGCTTGGCGTCGTTGAGCATCTTCTGGAACTGGTTGCGCTTCTTGGACCATCCCTGTCCCACCTCCTGGTAGCGGGCGACGATGGTCAGGCCCCTGCGTTCGCAGTAGGCTTCCATTTCGCTGGTTTGCTCGGCGATGGAGGTCTTGTCCTCTGCGTCCTGGCTCTTGTCGGAAACGCGGGCGTAGATGGCGGCCCGGTTGCCCTGGGACTTCTGCTTCTGCACTTTGGTTCCTGGCATTGTCTCCTCCTGTTGGTTCAATCGGCTGAAAATAAAAGAGACCCGCCTCCTGCCGGGAGCGGGTCTGCGAGTAGTACAATACCACTGCATCACCTGTTACCGCAGGTGGCGCCACGGCCCGGGGTGTTGGTAGCACCGCCGGGCCAACTTCTGCTCCCATGATACGCGGTTGTGGGGGGCGGCGTCAAAGCGCATCTCCATGGAGGGTCGTGCAAAACTCCGGCTCTGATTTCCTGAGCCATTAGTGGTCATATTCCATCCCTACCCAGAGAGATGCGGAGGCATTTATTCCATGCCATCCATCTGGCTATGTCGACCACAAGGGAATAGGCATTCGCAACATTTCTGATTTTGACTACCTCAGACACTTCCCCAACCGGAGTGTCCCGGATAGTCACCACACATCCCCACGTTGAAACCTTCTTCACGGCATCCGTTCTGGCCTTGAACCTTTCTAAATCATTCCAAGGAGGCCAATCGAAACTGGGACACTCAGGTTCCGAGAATGGACGTTCGCTCCAGCCAAAATTCCCAACGATGTCTCGAACTCGCCCAAAGGCTTCCCATGACTTGCGGGTTATCGGGTTATTTTCCCAATCACAATCAAACTCCAACTCCGTCAATAGGTCTTCGATATACTCGGACTTGTACCAAGCTGACTGACTGGCAATATCTTCGGCGTGTTCCTCCAAGAACGCAGGGGCGCGTTCCGCAAAACTTCGTCTTGACAACACCGAGCCAATTATCCCATCCACCAATGTCAACTCTATCCCGTCGCCCAGAAATTTGAACTCCTCGGACGCCACAATGTGGTATGGGAAGCTATTTTCAATAGCGTACCGGAGCTTGAAGTCGAACTTGGATTTGCGGTATCGGTCTTTCGTGGCTTCAATCTGAACGTACTCCCCGTCCCTGTCGAACCCCCTTCCCATCCCATCGAAATCAATAGCCAAGAGCGGACGACCTTCGTTCGTGCACAGCACGTAGTCCATACTGGTCTTAAAAAAGTAATTGGCGGTGTCCCGCCATCGTGGGTTCGGCGTGAAAAGGGCGGACATCGGAAACTGGGGGCAGAGCCTGTATTTCTTCCCCCAGGTGTGTTCGATAGAGCGAAAACCTCTCGCTTCGCCCATGCTACCGAAAATGGAATCCCTTACAGCCATGTTGTTTCCCCCTCCCCCTTTATCTCATTTTACGGTCAAGGCCGCCTGGCCTTGGCCGCCGCAGAAATAAAGGGCGGAACCAGCGAAAAAAGTCAGAGTTTCGCACTTCTCTCCATAGTGCAGGGAGTTACAGATTTACCTAGAAATCCCCGTCTCCGCAGTGGCAAGGCCAGAGCGACTAATCCCGAAACCGCTAATGGCGGTATGGAACGGACCTACATCCCGACGGGACGCAGTGGATGCTGCCACCGGAGTCCTGGAAACCGGCTGAAGTCGGAATCGGTTGAGACCATGGTGCAGCCATGCTCGACTGCGATGGCCGCGTGCTGAGCATCGGCGACCAGTTTCCCGGCGGCTCCCGACTCGCGGCACAGCCTTTCGAATATGTCCAGGTGGTCGGGTCCGGGACCCACGACGCGCGCCGTAGGGCGTTCCAGGAGCGAGGCCACGAATGCGAAGGACTGGTCGAGGGTGGACGGCGGGTCGAAGACCCTGGGATTGGTTACGACGCGGACGAAACCGGACAGAACGAGGACGGAGAGAGCAAACGGTTCAGGTCCCGTCGCCAAACGGGTGATCCAGTCTGCGTACGCGGGGTGGTCCGGGGTGGAGTCCTCGACGTGCGCGTATATCAGGACATTGACGTCGGGAAGCAGCATCTCGAATCAACGGCTCCCGCGCCCGTAGGCGGCTTCGTCGTCCTGCGCGTCGAGCGCCCTGGGCCGGTCCAGGTCCACTCCTGGGCGAGCATGAACGCCACGCACGGTGACCAACCGGAATGGGGGCGGCTCCGGTGTTTCCCGACGCTTCATAGCATCGTCCAACGTCTTGGCGATGAAAGCGCTCAGGCTGAGGCCGCTTGCTTCAGCGGCGCGGCGCACCTGCCTGGCAAGCTGGTCGTCAAGGGAGATTGTGGTTCTCATGATGCAAGAGCATAGCATATCATCACCAGTGCATCAAAGCTGTCGGATAAGCCATCGAGACCGTCCGGGTTTGGGTAAGGCCACTAGCCTTCTTCCGCTTCAATTCTCCAGACACTGTCTGGCAAATTGTCCGTGGTGGACATAGCGCGCGGAAAAAGCGCCGGTCCTGGACGTTCCCGCGGGAGAAACTGAACCCTTCCCGCAGCCCATCCGCTCCGAGGGAGGGACATGACATTAGTCTGTCTCGGTCCATTCACGGTCAGCATCGAGGGGAAGAACATCAGCGGTCTTCCTCGGCCGCGTCGTCCGTCGATGGGTCCGCCTCGGGCGTTGCAGGGCGGTCCTCCACCAGCCGGGCCAGGATGGTGAACAGGCGGCGCAGGCGGTCCTGGGCGTCGGGCGCGGGCTTGAAGTCGATGCCCACGACCCTCAGATCCGGGTCGTCAATGGCCCGCCTTCCCCGTCTCTTCGGTTGTTCCTGTCCGGTGGTCTCTTTCATATCGCGCAGACGGGCAGCTATATCGCTGGGCCGCCCTTTACCGTTATGTGTCCGGTGAAACGGCCGCCGGCGCGGGCGAAAGGGACGGGCGCCGGCGGCGGCTGGGGTCAATCAGGGCCGGGGTCTAGCCCTCCGTCT
>VXOI01000248.1 GCA_009840175.1 Chloroflexota bacterium
AGGCTTGCTCACAGTCTACACCCCAACCGGCATCCCGACTTTTGAGACAGGCTCATTCCCTTTTTGCGCTTGCGGGGGTCTGGGGCTTAGAACTCGAAGGCCGCCATCAGTTCGTCGGCGGAGCGGGCACGGGCGGTATCCCACATATGCTCGACGCGCTGTTCCAGAGCGGGGCGATTCTCTTCCTGGTACACCACGCCCACGGGCAGACCGCCACGCTGCAGCAGGTCGTAGGCCGCGCCCTTGCTGCTGGGGTCGTGGTCTTCGGGCACATCCCAGAGGGTTGGCTCGATGCCCTTGCGAGGGTTGCCCTTCAACTCCTCAAAGGTGTCGTTGTAGGTGGTGCAGGGCGACTGCACGTGGACAATGGAGAAACCCTGATGCTCCATGCCCTGCTTTATGAGCTGAGACAGCGGTCGCGGTTGGCCGGAGAACCCGGATGCTACGAAAGATACGCCGAGGGTCAGATACAGCTCCAGAGGGTTTATCTGGCTCTCGATCTTGCCGTAGGGCGTAGAACTGGTAATAACGCCCAGCTTGGTGGTTGGGGAACTCTGTCCCTTGGTCAAGCCGTAGACGCCGTTGTCCATCACCACTGCGGTGAGGTTGACGTTGCGGGCGGCCTGCGGACCGATATGCTCGCCGCCGATGCTGAGGAAGTCACCGTCGCCCGCCACCACGACCACATTGAGTTCGGGGCGGGCCATCTTGACGCCCAGCGCTATGGGCAGGGAGCGACCATGAATGCCATGCATACCGTAGGGCTGGTCGCCTTCCAGCAGGTGGACCAAGTTGCCGGAACAACCGATGCCTGCCACCACGACATTGTTTTCCATGGGCAGACCGGTCTCTTCCAGCCGGTCGATCATGGCGAATTCCAATGCCCGGCGCACGCCGAAGTCGCCACAGCCGGGGCACCATTTGAAATCGTATTCCGGGTTCTTCTTGCTCATACCGCAACAGCCTCCGTGGACCGGGAGTTGGTGATTTCGGTAATCTGCTCCACCAGGGTGCGCACTTTGAAGGGCAGCCCGGTGTATTGCGTGATGGACTGGGCCTTGACGCCCAGACCTCGCAAGATGTTGGAGAACTGGCCCTGATAGTTGAGCTCAGGGACGATTACGAGGTCTTTCTGCTTCAGTTCATCCAGCAGCTTGGGCGGCAGCGGGTTCAGGAACATGGTGTAGTACCAGCCCACAGGCACGCCCTCCTGCTTGAGAATGTCGTAAGCTTCCCGCGCAGGGCCTTTGCTCCCACCCCAAGGCAGGACGGCAACGGAGTGTTCCGAACCCTCGCGCTCGTAGTCTTCCTCTTCCAGCAGCTTGATCTTGCTGAAACGGCGCTGCGTCATCTGGATGTGGCGTTCCGGCAGATGCGTCGTGTCGCCGATGTCGTCGTGTTCGCTGCCGTTGGCCACATAGGCGCCGGGACTGCCGGGAATGGGCATAGGCGACAGTTCGTAGCCGGCATAGCGCTTATAGCCGTTGTTGCCTTCGTAGACCCAGCGCTTGGCTGGCTCAATCTGGCTCAGGTCGGGCTTGCGGATGTTCTGCGCCCGCTCTGCCAGGGCCATCTCGGACATCAGCATCACCGGCCCCTGGTACTTCTCGGCCCATTCAATGGCCTTGACCGCACCGTAGAAGCACTCTTCTACCGTCCCTACGGCGATAACCGGCAAGCGGACGTCGCCGTGGGCCGGGAACATACAGCTCATCAGGTCGGACTGCTCCGTCTTGGTGGGCAGGCCGGTGGCGGGGCCGCCGCGCTGCACGTTGACGACGACCAGGGGAATCTCGGCAATCCAGCTGAGCCCCAGACCCTCGCTCATCAGCGAGACGCCCGGCCCGGCGGTGGCGGTCATTGAACGCTTGCCAGCGTAGCCGGCGCCGAGTATGGCAGTGATGGATTCAATTTCGGAACTCACCTGGTAGGCGAAACGGTCCTTGCCCACCAGGTTGCGTTCCATGAAGAGCAGTATGGGCGTGGCCGGGGATATGGGATAGCCGACGTAGAACTCCAGGCCACCGGCAATGGCCCCCAGCGACAACGCTTCGTTGCCCTTGATCATCAATTGCTGGTAATCCGGCATTTTGGCCGGGGCCAGGTCGCCCAGGTTGAAGCCGCTCAGGGCGATGTGTTCCCGCCCCAGACGCAGAGCCTGAATGTTGGAACGGATAATCTCATCGTCGCCTTCGCGGCCCCGGTTGAAGCGCTTTTCCACGAACTCTTCGAGGTATTCGTGGGGCATATTAACCAGGTGCGCCAACGCGCCCATGATCACCATATTGGCGGCGCGGTTATTTCCGGTGGAGCGGGCCAGCTCCTCTACCGGCAGCCCGAAGGCCCTGGAGTCGCCTTCCAACTGGAACTCCGTGGAGTTGAAGATGACAACGCCGTCTTCCCGCACTTCTGAGACGTGGTTGTCGTAGGCTTCCTGGTTGAAAGCCACCAGCACGTCAACATCGTCTCCGGGAGCGAGAACTGGATCAACGGCTATTCGGGCCTGCGTCCAGGTCGGACCGCCCAGAATCTGCGAAGGGAAAGTGGCGAAGGTCAGCGCATGATAACCCACTTGGGTTGACGATTGAGCCAAGCCTTCGGCGGACGTTACGACACCCTGCCCGCCTTCACCGGCGAACCGAACGACGAAATCACGCATTTGCATAAAGGGAGTCCTCCCATCTCACTGTGAGGAGCGAAAGAAATTGGCAGACGACCGCAATGAAGGAGGGGTGAACGAAAAAAGGAAAAAGCCTGCCGGAGGTGGTAAGCGGGTATCCCGATGGCTATCGGGATGTAGAGAGGCGGCGGTCATGACAGCTTACAGATTGCTTCCTCGGAGGCGCGATGGGCGCCGCTGAACGGGCCCCTAGTGGGCCGGAAACGCGAGTTTGCGCTTGCCAGCAGCCCAGCCCAACACCCCAACCGGATTCTTTGCGGAGGTCTAAGTCAATGGACTATACACCGCCCGATTTACCTTGTCAACGAATACCGCGGCGGGCAAGGCAAACGCATTCTAATTGAACTGGAATTGCGCGCGCCCGTCATTTCCGTGAAGCCTTTCCCCGTGAATACGGGGAACGGGGAGCGGGAATCCAGAGGCCCAACTGCGTAACTCCTGTCAGGACGAAAGGATTCGCAGGACTGGGAATCTCCATCCTGAAAATCCTCTAATCCTGAAAAATCCTGATTCAGACAAAACCCCGAAAGGCCCTGCCCCACTGACACCAGCCACTGGACAACCCCGGTGGCGTCTCTCTAACGTAGAGACTGCAATCACCGGCAACCCTGAATCCCGACATCAGCAGCCGCCAGACCCTCAATCGAATCGCAAGCCACTCAACCCAAAATCAGGAAAATCCCCTAATCACATGAATCATAGTTCAGACATCCCAGCCATCAGCCGAGACCCCGCCATGACCCTAACCCAAACCCCAGGAGAAAGGCCCGTAACCACCCCAAAAGCAGCCCTGCAACCCCCCTCCACACCCTTCGCTTCCAACCCAGGTGCCAAGCTGAATGGAAGGAAATAACCGGGAATGACAGGACAGCAAAATTTCCCATCCCGTGCATCCTCCTGAGCTTGTCGAAGGGGCATCCATGTTAATTCCCGCAACCCCTTTGCGTCTTTGCGCCTTTGCGTCAATCCCGTAACCCCAACTCCCATCTGAAGAGGAGCCAAGATGTACTCCCTCAGCTACCTCAGCCGCCAGGTCGAAGCCCTCCGCAGCAGGCTCAGGCCCGTCCTCCCCATCCTCAAACTCCGCAACCTCGCCATGGAGTTCTGCGGCGAGTTCGACGAGGCCGACTCCCCCGAACAACCCGACCGGCGCCAGGTCCTCATGGACAAGGCCGCCATGTTCCCGCCCCGCGTGGGACAGACCGGCTTCCGCCTCGACACCTTCCAGGACCTGGTGGATTACTTCAGGCGCTGCATCAAGGGCAACACCCGCCCCGACCCCCGTGAAATCGTCTTCACCCTCATCCTCTGGGCCAGGAAAGGCCCCATAC
>VXOI01000173.1 GCA_009840175.1 Chloroflexota bacterium
GTCTTGGGGGTGCGTTCTTTTTTATCACCCACTGTTGTGTAACTGAAACTCGGGGGTTTCCCCCGGGCCCGTAGGCCCTATGCCCTAACCGCCCCTACGGCGGCTGCCGGTCGAAATGCCCTTCCCATCCTGGCTTTGGCGGTAATAGTCGCGGCGGGCCGTATCGCAATTCTGCGGGGTCAGCGATGCTCTGCCCTGGCGTAACGGCCCAGGGCGGAGAGAGGAAAGTAGTTCCGGTACAGGTCGTACTTGATCATGAAGGCGGCGCTCAACTCCGGGCCCTGGGAATTTGGGCCGTTCAGGGGTTCAAACTTCTCCGGTCTCTCGCCCGGCCCGTACCCGGGGAAGCCGCAACCCGTGAATTGAGGCTCTTCCCACGTTCCGTCCTTGAGCTGCCGTTCGAGAAGGAACTCGACGCCCCGCCGCACTAACCCGTTTCCCGCCTCGCCCGCTGCTATGAGCGCATTCAGGGCCCAGGCCGTCTGCGAGGGTGTGCTGTCTCCCTGTCCCCGCAGTGTTGGGTCGGCGTAGCTGACGCAGGTCTCGCCCCACCCTCCGTCCTCGTTCTGGTATGCCAGCAGCCAGTCCACGGCCCGGCGTATCCGGGGCTGGGCCATGTCCACCCCAAGCGCTGCCAGCGCCGGCAGCACGGCGCCGGTACCGTAGATATAATTCACACCCCAGCGACCGAACCACGGGCCGTCGTGTTCCTGCTGTTCCCAAACGAAGGAGAGCCCCCGACGAACCGCAGGATGGTCCAGGGAATAGCCCGAATGCCCGTACATTTCCAGGACGTGGGCCGTCACGTCCACGCTAGGCGGGTCGAGGAGTTCCCCGAAGTCGGCGAAGGGAATATTCGCCAGCTCTCGCGAGTCGTTGTTCAAGTCGAAGGCTGCCCAGCCCCCGTTCCTGCACTGCATTCCGGTCAACCAGGCAACGGAGCGTTTGATTGTTTCCAGGCGGGACCGCTCTCCGGCTTCGTCTTCAAACTCCATGCTGGCAAGGTCCGTTGCGATAATGGCGGAGTCGTCAATGTCCGGGTAGTGGACGTTGTCGAACTCAAAAGCCCAGCCGCTGGGTTCCAGGTGGGGGTTGTAAACCGCCCAGTCGCCCTCGATGCGAATCTCATTTTTTATAAGCCACGCCCCGGCGCGCTCTATGGAAGAGTGATTCGGCGGCACTCCGGAGTCCAGCAGCCCCCGCACCGCCAGGCTCGTGTCCCACACCGGCGAAAGGCACGCCTGCACCCTGAGGGCCTTGCCGTCCTCCGAGGGAACGCTCCAGTTTTGCCTGAATCCCTCCAGTCCTCGTGATATGACGGGATGGTCCAGTGAATAGCCCAGGGCGCTCAGGGCGATTAGCGAGTAAACCCAGGGGGGCTGAATTCCGGCCCACGAACCGTCTGCTTCCTGGTGGCTCACTATCCAGTCCACCGCAGCCTTCATTGCCGCTTTCCTGCCGGGGATGAAGGGAAGCTGGCGGTAAATGCGGATGGCTTTGTCCAGCACCAGGAACATGCCCTTCAGGGAGAAGGGTTTTTCATTCCAGCGGGACAGGGTGTAGGTCACCGGTCCCTCCGGATAGAGTTCCATTATCCAGTCTCCCTCGTCGGGAGGGCGTGTGGGGTGGAGCGTGAGGATGATGGTCATGGGGACGATGGTCGCGCGGGCCCAACTGGCAAATCGGTATATGTTAAAGGGCGCCCACTTGGGCAACAGCATCATGTAGGGGGGCATGGCCGGCGTTCCCTTCCAGTCCCACTGGCCGAAGAGGGCAAGCCATATCTTGGTGAAGACCCGCGTCTTGGGCACTCCTCCCGACCGCAGGATGAAGTCGCGGGCCCTGGCCATGTGGGGCGCTTCCGGAGAGTCGCCCGCCAGCTTGAGCGCGAAGTAGCACTCCACCGACGTGCTCAGGTCTCCCGGGGCGCCATAGTACATGCGCCAGGAGCCGTCGGGCGATTGCCGGCGGCGAATATCCTCCGCGATTAGCGGGATGCGTTCCCCCTCGTCGGAACCCATGAAGCGGGTCAGCATTATGTACTCCGCTTCCATGGTTGGATTGGATTCCAACTCCCCCCACCAGTACCCTTCCTCGTGCTGCGTGCTGAAGAAGTACCGCTGCGTTCTCTCCAGCGCTTCCCGAAGCCGCTTCTCTAAGTCCTGCTTGGCCAATGTCACCACCCGGTTCCGGGCTGCCCGGCTGCCCTTACCAGCGCCGTCGCCCGGATCACCTGATGTTGGACTCCTTCCGCCGGGGGCACGTGGACCCGCCGCGGCGCCTCTCCCAGGGTCTTTCGATTTTCGATAGCATCATGTCCAGTCCGTTCGTGGTGAGCTTGTCGAACCATGAACGGGCGGCCCTTCGACAAGCTTAGGGCGAACGTGTCCGGCGACAATCCAAAGACCTTGGCGCATCCCCCGCCGTCAGTTACGCATGCTCCGCGAACCATTCCACGGCCTCTTTGAAGGCTTGGCGTACCGGGGTCTGGGGCATCTGCAACCGGCCCACGCTCCAGGATGGGTCCACCCACATTCGCGTCGAGGCCATTTGCGCCGCCTCCACCGATATCGCCGCCGGACGCCGCAGCGCCCTTCCCGCGGCCTCACTGGCCCGGGCCGCCGCCAGCACCGCTCCATGGGGCAGGCGGAGGCGCGGCGCCGGCGTGCCGGTCAGCTCCGAGAGAATCTCCAGCGCCTGGGCAAGGGTCAGGTTCCCGTCAATGTTCCCCAGCAGGTAGCGCTTGCCGATATCGCCCCGTTCCAGCGCCAGCAAATGCCCTTCTGCCACGTCGCCCACGTGAACGAAATTCAGCCCCGTGTCCACGTAGGCGGGCATCCTTCGCCGCAGGAAGTCCCGCACAATGCCCCCGGTGGGGGTGGGCTTCGCATCTCCCGGGCCTATGGGGGCCGTCGGGCACACCGTCACCACGGGAGCGCCCTCCATCGCCAGCCGACGCACAACGCCCTCCGCTTCAAACTTCGACCTCTTGTACGGACCCTTCATCATCTCGGCCCCTGCCAGGTCCGCCTCGGTGGCCAGCCGCTCCCTAGAAAAAGCGGTCCCTCCCACCGTGCCCGTGTAAACGATGCGTTCAACTCCGGCTGCCACCGCCGCCCTCAGCACATTCTCCGTGCCCGCCACGTTAATCTCCCGCATCCTCCCGGCCTGGCTGGAATCAAACGAATACAGCGCGGCCAGGTGGATCACCGCGTGGCAGCCCTGTACCGCACGTTCAACCGCCTCCCGGTCCCGCACGTCCCCCTCAACCACGCAAACGCCGTCTCCGGTACCAGTTCCAGTCTCAGCTCCAACCCCGGCTTCCGACACGGGCACCCGCGCCCTGAACGCTCGCCCGTCCCGCACAAAGGCCACCACCTCATGCCCGCGACCCAGGGCCCGCTTCACCACGTGCCGGCCTATGAACCCCGACGACCCGGTTACCAGTATGCGGCTCATAAATCGCTGCGGCTCATGGCCCGTCGCCCATATCGCTGCCAGTGTCGCCGCCCAGGTCAGAAGGCAGGGTCGTATCCAGGGCTTCCAAAAGGCCCGGCAGCAGGCTGTCCACCGCCGCCTGCAGCGCCCCCGACGCCCGCCGCGACCGCAGCGCCAGGGGCAGAAAGCTCCTGGCCGCCGCCGGTTGTGACAGCGCCCGTATCGCGTGGCTCCGCTCGTGCCGGCCCCCGTCCGCGATAATGGTCGCGATGAAGGGAGGCAGCGAAAAATCCGCCTCGTCCAGCACCGCCCTTATCCCGATCAGCGGCACCCCCCGGGCCGCCGCCGCCTCGGCTATCCACCGGCCCTCCATATCCACCACCAGCGCCCCGCTGCCCTGGCGCGCCCGCCGCTTGGCCCGCCCCGTCAGCAGCGGCTCATCCACCGTCAAAACCGCCCCCTCCGTCACCGCCAGCCCCGACGCCCGCAGCAGCGC
>VXOI01000144.1 GCA_009840175.1 Chloroflexota bacterium
AGACCAACTTCAACAATTTGGCATACCTCTCGTTCATGAGCTTCCCGGAGTGGGACAGAACCTGTTTAACCACCTGAGCGCCCAGATTACCTTTAAAGTCAAAGACGGAATGACCCTGACTTCTGATGCCGATGCGGCGCGCTTCTGCTTGCACTACACCTCCCACGGGTCCATCGAAGTCAACGATATGTTGTTGAGGACCACCCCAATGGTTGACGAACGGCCGGAGCGCGTCCCCGGTTTGCGGACCAAGTTCCTCAACGAGGATGTTCCCCCGGACCGGGTCGCGCGGATCTCGTGCACGCTCGGGCTACCCGACGGCGCAGGATACGTCAGGCTTGCGTCTGCCGATCCCGCAGTGCAGCCGACCTTCAACTACCGCTATCTTCAGCATCCAAACGACATTCGTAGGGTGAGGGAAGGCATTCGAATGGCAATCGGATTCCTTGAAACCGATGCGTATCGAGACGTGGCCGATTACCGGCTCCACCCAACGGATGACATTCTGGCCGACGACGATGCTTTGGACCTCTACATACGCCAAACCGTTGGAACGGCCAGGCATGTGTCCGGGACATGCAAGATGGGCCCGGATTCAGACCCAATGGCGGTGGTTGATCAATACTGTAGCGTCAAGGGAGTAAAGGGGTTGTCGGTGGTCGATGCGTCGGTGATGCCGCGGGTTACCAGGTCAGGTGGCAGCCATGCCACGGTTGTCATGATAGGGGAACGTGCCGTCGAATGGATTGCCTCGGCCTAACCTCGCCTTGCCGCTGTCTGAAATCTATGGTTTAAGGCTGAAGACCTCAAAGAGCAGTTCCGCCCCGGTGGGGGACAGTGGGACGTCCCCCATTCGCCGATGATCAGCAGGCCGAGGCAGGAAAGCTGCCGCTGCAGGTCGGGAAGCCGTCTCCCGTCCATGGCCTCCACCACCTCGAGGACAGGAGCGGCGGCGGTAAGCCCCACGGACATGCCCTTTAGGGGTCCTCCACATTGCCGAAATGTTCGCCTGAGCTGCCACCTGCATTGTTGCTCATCACCACCATCCTTTCCATCACATGCTTGCTCACTCCTTTAGATGCTGGCAGTCACCCTCCTTTTCGGGAGAATGCGGTGCCCTGCCTTGGCCGGTAATCCGTTGATAGTTGACACCGGAATTGGGCTGCACTAGGGTGTCCACCAAGCGACGCCGGTATCCGGTGTCAGTCCACTCGTGCTTTGATCGGCCCCAGTGATTTTGTCAGCCCAAAAGGAATACGGGTCCGGAGGTAAATCATGCCCGAAACTCCGCTGCCGACAGGGTCATTCTCCTCACCCCAGGTGAAACGGGTTCACTACGGTGAAGGCTGTCTGTCCGGTCTTCCGGCGGCGGTGGGTGAGCTGGGCGGCTCCCGGGTGTTCATCATCACCGGGCGCTCCCTGATGCAGCAGGGAACTATCCTGGGGCGAATTCAAGAGTTGCTTGGCGACCGCTGTGCTGGAGTATTCGGCGAGACGCGACAGCACGTTCCCAGAGACACGGTGCTGGAGGCCACCAGGGCGGCCCAGAGCGCCGGAGCGGACCTCCTGATCAGCTTTGGCGGGGGCACTCCCAACGACACTGCCAAGCTGGTGGCGTTGTGCCTGGCTGAGAACGTCACCGATGAGCGCCAGCTTGACCGCTACCGCATCCAGTTCCAATACCCGGATAAAGTGGAAATCCCGGCGGCGCACAACCCGTGCCTGCCCCACATTTCGATCTCAACCACCCTGTCGGCTGGCGAGTTCACCAACTTTGCCGGGGCCACCGACGAGGAACGCAAGGTGAAGGACCTGTATACCGGCGACGGGCTCTGGGTGTCGGCGGCGTTTCTCGACCCAGCGGTCACCACGGCGACACCGGGATGGCTCTGGGCCTCGACCGGAATTCGGGCGGTGGATCACGCCATTGAAACCGTCTGCTCCAGAATCAGCTTTCCTTTTTCCGACGGACTGGCCTTGGAGGCGCTGCGGCTCCTGCAGCAACACTTGCCCCGGTCCGCCAGCAACCGCGACGACCTTGAGTCGTCCGGTTACTGCCAACTGGCCGCCTGGATGTCCATCTATAACCTGACCAACGTCCAGGTGGGCCTGAGCCACGGCTTGGGCCATCAGCTTGGCGCCAGGAATGACGTTCCCCACGGGGTGACTTCCTGCATCATGCTGCCCCGGGTGATGGAGTTCAACCGCTCAATGACGGCTCCGCAACAACGGCGGATCGCCGAGGCCATGGGTGTGGATACGCGAAACGCCGACGACGACGAGGCCGCGGCGGCGGCGGTTTCGGCCCTGGAGAACCTGATCGACACTCTCGGCATTCCCCGCCGGCTCAGCGATTGGGGTGTTTCAGAGGCCGATTTGGCCCTCATTGCCCAGGACGCCATGGAGGACCTGGTGGTCGCGACCAATCCCCGCCCCATAGCCACTCAGGAAGAGGTCGTGGAGCTGCTGCACCGGGCGCTTTAGGCGTTGTGTCAGGGGTGTGCAATAGGACCGGGGTCCAACGATGCCCAAATCCTTTCAAGGTCCTTTCGTCCCGTAGGCAGAGGTGGGGCGGTCAAGTCTTACCGGGGCGACCTCCGAAAATGCGCCTAACCCATGCAGTGCGACCGCGGTTAGCCCAGCCGAGAGACAGGAAAGCCCGGCACTTCGCCGAGCTTCCTCAGTATCAGTCTCGGTTTGATCAAACAGGCAGGGTTAATGTCTCGTCTGAAACCCTGTTTTCAGATGGGCGATGGCGGGTTCCAGCGTTCCATTTCACCACGGACTTTGACATCAATGTTGGCAAATGGGCGTTTTGGGGGCTCATTCAGCTGCGAAAATAGAGAAAAGTGCCGAGGGACAGAATCCAGTTCGCTATTGAGACGACTCGCTTTATTCGAGAAGGGATCGCAACCGCAGGACCTCCGCCTCGGCCTCTTCGTGGTTGCGTAGCCGTTCTCCGGAAACAGGGTCATAAACCCTCAGCCGAAGCCCAGGCTCGACGACGAAGTCCAAGCCCAGCACATGGCTATGTCCTCTAAGCTCCCCGGAAGCACCCCCCGCCCCCGACATCGCTCCAGGGCGATACTCTCCGTCAACCAGCATCTCGCCCATCAGTGCCGGCGTGAAACAACGGCCGGTGGGGTCGAACTTCCAGTATTCAGACACCCCCATCTCCGCGTATATTCTTCGCTTTTCCTCGACGTCCCGGCGCCAGGTGCTTTCTGACGCAATCTCCAGAACGAAGTCGGGTGCCTTACCTTCCCGCCATACGATCCAAGAATCCCTTGGATGGTTCCCCGTAGTTCCGAAGACGGCGAATACATCGGGAGCCGCACTGGCTGAGGGTTCGTTTGGACGGTAGTAGACCAGCATGTCGCCGGCCACATACACGTCTGGGCGATTGGAGAACCGCACCCGCAGGGTGGAGACGGTCTCTGTGAGTGGCACGTACTGGAGGTCGGACTCGGCCATGGGTTCTCCGTCGGAGGAGGGGTATTCGATGGAGAGGTCGTCGACCAGTTCCCCTTCGGGAGGGTTCCCGTCCTGTTGTCGCATTGGCTTGGTAGTCATGGCAACTCCAGTGGATGCCGGAAGGCCTCCGTGGTCTGCAGCAGCCTGGATTATAGCATCGGCGTTCCGTCCTACCTACGTTTCCGCCGCCCTTGCGGCAATCGGAGTCATTCCTAAACGCCATTTCCCCAAAAGCTGTGGGGGCATCGCCGAACATCACGACCAACCTCACCGATGGCATCTACTATCCCGTCTGTGCGGCGGCCTTGCTTGAAGTATAGCTGGCAGACTTCCGATTCAGGTGGTTTTCTCCGTGGCGGTGACCTGCCCCCAGTGGTTGTACCACCCTGTATGTTAGCCCCACCAGTTCCGGG
>VXOI01000117.1:0-1078 GCA_009840175.1 Chloroflexota bacterium
GGCCCGCCGGCGCCCCGTATCACCATCCCGTTGCGCCCGCCCTTCTTCCAGGCCAAGACCTTTAGCTCCACCGGGGCCACCAGCTCCGCCGGAGACGGGGCGAACAGGACATCGTGCAGCCGCCGCAGCACGTTCATGATCTGCGACAGGAGCGAGGGGCTGATTCCGGCCCGACGGGCCGTCTCGTTCTGACTGATGTGGTGGGCATCCATCCGGTCCCACAGGGCCCTGGGGTCCACTGTCGGCGGCTGGGCGGCCTCGACCCTGACTGGAGCGTCCAGGATTCTCTCCACCCGCGCCTGCATCCGGGGGCTCAGGCTCCGGCGGCCCCGGGCCACGTCGGACATGAAGCCGCGACTCACCCCCACCAGGTCAGCCAGCGCCCCCATGCTCATGCCCAGTTCCCTGGCCCGCTCCCGCAGGTAGCTGCTGCCGCCGCTGGCGATGCACTCCCGGCGGTTGGCGCACACGGCGGGGGCGATCTCCACCGGGCCGCCCAGCGCCGACTCGACCCTGGCCTGCATCGACGGGCTCATGTTCCGTTGGCCCCGCGCCGCCTGGGTAATGTAGCTGTAGGACACCCCGACCACGACGGCCAGGTCCTTGAGGCTCATTCCCTTCTCCCTGGCCCGCTCCCGGATGTAGCTGCTTTCGCCCTGAACCACGCCGCCCTGGCGATAGACGACGCCCTGGCCGGGCACCTCGTCCAGCACCGCCGCGACCTTCTCCTTCAGCTCGGGAGTCCAGGGCCTGTGCCCGTTGGCCACGGAGCACAGGTGGCTGTAGCTCGTGCTCATCAGGGCGGCCAGTTCCTTGAGGGTGTAGCCATGGCGCCGGGCCGCTGCCCGCAGTTCGCTCTCGGCCTTGCCCTTGTTCGCTGTCTCCTTCTTGCCCTGGCCGTTCGCCTGGAGCTGCTGAGCCAGCAGGATGTCGCTGTCGTCGTGGCCGTCAACCTGTCCGTTCAGGATGGCCTCGGAACTGTCGGTGATCTCGGTCTGGTTCGCCTGGTTGATGCTGGTGCTGGTCATGTCGCTTCCTCCGAAAACAGCGAGCGGGGCCGCCTCCCGCAGTGGGAGGC
>VXOI01000117.1:1088-3821 GCA_009840175.1 Chloroflexota bacterium
ATAAACTCGGGTGGGGGTGCCCGCGCTGGGGGGGGGGGGGCGGCCCCGCTCGTGTGCAAATTTGTGTTTGTCAGCGGCGGCTCACGCGGCCGCCTTTGGTCTTGTGAACGCCGTTCGAACCCGGACTTACCGCCCGGCGCAGGACGCACTGCTCCCAGGAGCTGGCAAAAGGCGCAGCTCGCCCAGGGAATGGTTCAGTCGCTCAATCCAACCGTCCGGCGTAAGACGCACTGCGGCCTGGGTCGGGCACAGCAACGGGAAATGCCGGTTTGGGGGGTTGGCGAAAGACGCAGTTGAGACAGAGCCTGCCCCGTACTCGATACGGGGGTGTCATTCCTGGAGAACTGATACTTGGGTGTGGGAAATGGTGAGGAACGCAGTCCGGCAGCGGGCTATACCGTCATCGGCCAGCCCGGTGGCAACCGCGTTGCAATGGCGAGCGTCCGGCCTGCCGTCGCCGTGCGACCGGAGCATGTCGAGTCCACGGCATTGCTATCCTTGTTCAGCAGCCTTGCCGCAGGCGTAGGGAGGCGGCCAGGGCGTTTCCAACGCTCCGACCGCATAGGGAAGGGAGTGCGAAGCTTGCTACCGCTCCGCAGGTTAGACCTGGTGATTCAGGGAATCCGGGATGCCGTGCTGTTTCTGTAGGCCACCTCCTTGACGATGATGAGCCGTTGGATGGGCTACCGCGCCGTGGGGTAGGTTTCCTGGTGAGACGCCGCCGTGCGCCTCGCTGGGTAGGGGTTCCGGCCGGGGCGCGGCGAGCAGTGCCGCCAACGCCTCGGCCTGGGTGGGAACGCAGCGGGACCAACCGCCACGTACCCGTGTCCAACGATCGGAGCGGTCAACTCCTGTCATCGGACCGGTGCCCAGCGGACCAGGTGGTTAACCCGGGCCGCCGAACGATGCCCGGCAGCCGGAGGAGCTGCGTCAAACTCCAACCGACGGGCTGGACCGGGGACGGAGAGCTGCGTCAAATCCGCCTGGTCCGGTCCGCGCTGCCTGCGGAGAGCTACGTCAAATCCGCAGCGGCAGCGTTCCCTCTTGGGGACTTTGGGGAGAGCGAATCATCCTTACGGTCAACCCGGGCAACAGGGAGTCGTGCCCCCAGGATTTCTATGGCTGGAAACCCTGGCAAATCCAGACAACACGGTCATTATCACAGGCGCCGGGACGGAAAAAGACCCCTTGCACCACCCCCCCGGCGATTTTCCCCAAATTGGCAGCGAGGACGGCCATCAGCACGCTATGTGCCAGACCGGCTACCGCCGCCACCGTTCCAGGGTCAGGACGCGCCACGCCCACGCCAGGAGTCTGCGCCTTCTGACCTTCCGCCGGGTGTCGTCCAGGGCCTTGCGACGCCAATTGACCTGCCCGCTCCGGTCGAAGCCGCGCAGGGGAAACCGGGCCGGTGGCAGGGTCAGGCCGTGCTCCTCCAGCAGCGCCAGCTCCACCATGAGGAACCTTTCTTCCTCCAGCAGCCACTCCATACCCCGGCCCTCGTTGGGGTGGGTGTCCTTCAGTTCCCGCCACTCCTGGACCAACTGCCAGGCGTCGCCGTAGACCTGCTCATCGTCATCGTCAGGCTCCAGGGTAACCAGCTCGGGGTATTCCCGCCTGAGTGGTGGCTGCTTGACACCGGCTTGAGCTGCGGACGCCGACGCCTCTCCGTCGCCTCCGTCCGCCGGGTTCACTCCGGCCAGCGCCCGCTCAATCCGGCGCAGCCCCTGGGCCTGCTCCTCCCGCAGCTTCCTGATCTCGTCCTCGGCGGCGCGGCGTCCCGCCCGCATTTCCTTCCCCTGTTCCTCGACGATGCCCTCCAGGTCTCCCATCCGGTCCGCCAGCACGTCGTTGCGGTCCCGCTGCTGCGCGGCGGCAGAGCCAACACCGGACTGGAGCGCCTTTTCCAAGGCCCCCCGGACGCGCCTGTTCAGCGCCCCCTGGTCCAGGGCAATGTCCAGCGTCCTCCGGTCCACCCCCAGGATCTCAGCGGCCCGCCGGCGCCCGTGCTTACGCTCCTGCTCCTGCAACAGCGCCATCAGCCGCAGGTGGTGCATGTCCCGCACGCTCTTGCTGCCGTCGATGCCGCCCTTCTCCGGTTCCATCAGTCCTCCTCCGTCTGCCCGGCTCACGACCCCGGCCACCCCGCCAGGGGCGTCTTCATGTTGACCCCTATAGGGGGAAATGCACGATTTCGCGCCGGGGCGTCCGATTTTCTTGTTGACCCCCTACCCCGGTTTTGCATACCGGGGCTGAACCCGGACCTTTCAACCAAGTGTTAACAGGTTTGGACACCATTTCCCCCCGATTCGTAGCTGTTTCAGCTTTGAAACCAGCACTTCTTCCGCCTCACGACAAAAACCAAATCCCTGTACACCCCCAATGATGCAGGACGCGGGCCGGAAAAAAGAGTCCCTGTAAGGGGCCGCACGGATGCGGCCCTCTATGCGGGGTCTTTTTCGGCGCCGATTTTCTTCACACTTTCCGGCAGTCGCCGCGGCCCCGCCTGCCACATCAGAACGCGGAGAGGTGAAGGAATTGACGGTCAAACCAAGACTCCAGCGTGTCGGACGGCTGATCCTGCTGGCCGCCGCCCTGCTGCTTACGGCCATCGTTGCTGTACCCGCCAGCGGCGTTGCCCTGGCCCAGTCCCCGCCCCCTGGCGGCGACAACCTCAGCCTGGTCAACCGCGACCGGCAGATGGTGGAGCGCAAGAAGGACGGCGAGTTCGTC
>VXOI01000102.1 GCA_009840175.1 Chloroflexota bacterium
TGCCTCTACTTAGTACTTCGACCTCGGCCTCGTCGCGGTCGACGTCTAGCTCTTTCAGAGCCAGTTCGATTGCTTCTTCGACGGTTCGCGCGCTCATTTCGAGAGGTTCCTGCATCGCCGTCAACCTCCTCAGAATCAACATAGCTGGAAGACGAAGACGGGCCACTGGCCGGGACCGGCTCCGCTTTGGGGAACAATGGGAAGATTGGCTGCCATCCCGTGATGAAATACTGAATTCCGATGCCGATGACGTTGGAAGCTATCCAGTATAGCGACAAGCCGCTGGGCAGCGTGAAGGAGAAGAAGGCAATCATCAGCGGCATCGTCCACAGCATCATCATCTGATTGGTGGACTGACGAGGGTCCGTTGAAGGGGTCATGGTCATTTTTTGCTGGAGCCAGGTGGAAACGAAAACGAGCACCGGCACGATCACTCTGGAAGGGTCCGGCTCGGAAAGATCCATCCAAAGGAAACTGGCGCCGAGTGGCGCAGCGGTGTAGATGGGGAACACAGGAATCCAGGCGTAGAATTTCTCCGCCAGCGCCACCAGGTTGTCCGGCCTCGAGTAGAGTGTCTGAATCAGAACCCGGAACAGGCCGAAGAGGATGGGCATCTGGATGACCAGCGGCCCGATACAGCCCACCGGACTTACCCCCGCCTCCCGGTACATGCGCATTGTTTCCTGCGAAACTCTGGCCCGGTCGCGCCCGTAGCGTTCCTGGATCTCTCTCATCCGGGGTTGGAGGTCCATCATGGCCCGCATCTGGCGCAATTGCTTGATGGTGAGAGGCAGGGTTAACAGCCGGACTATGACGGTGAACACGATGATGGCGATGCCCATGTTGTTGAAGCAGATGGTGTACAGAACCACCAACAGGTTCAACATGGGCCGTATGATAATTTCCCGCCAGAGGTCGCCTATCAGCTCCAAAGGACCTGCCTCACTACCCGGGCCTGTCGCCCGGCCGACCGTTCAGCCCGGGGGCTTCCGGCTGATTCGCTGTCAGTTGCATCGGTTGTTGTCGTTTTCCGGGTTCCAGCACCACCACTCTTCCAGAGGCCGGCGGGCGGTGGCGTCCACCCGTCGCACGCTCCCATCCTGCGAGCCTACGAAAATAGAATCCCCGACGGCATGGAGCGGGGCGGTTATCTCCGCACTGCCCAGGGTTAGCTTGCGCAGCTCCCTCTGGGAGGAGCCGCGCGATGCGTCCAGCAAGAATAGTTCGCCGTTTCTGTTGGCGACGGCCAAACCCGCAGGCACCAGCACAGGCCGCGAAACAATGGGCGCGCCGGAATCATACTGCCATTGGAGAATACCATCACGGTCGAGGGCATAGACATTGCCGTCCATGTTGGGGGCGAAGATCATGCTTCCGTTGGTGACTGCTCCGGCCCAGAACCAGTTGTCGCCCTCGAATTCCCATTGCAGGGAACGGTCCCTGGCATCGAGAGCATAAAGCTTCTTGTCAAAGGAACCCACGATGATCATGCCGTCGAACAGGAGCGGCCTTCCCGCCACGACTCCACCTGTGCGGTAGCTCCAGATTTCCTCTCCGGACGAAACGTTTATCGCATAGACCTGGTGGTCATGTGACCCGAACCAGGCCATTGCGATGCCATCCAGTGTGCCGACTGCCGGAGTTGACCAGATCTTGTCTCCGGCCTGGAAAGGGGCGTCCCAGAAATCATCGCCGGTTTCGGCGAAGTAGCTGTACAGCTTGCCGTCATCGGATGGCGAAAGCACCACGCCATTGATGGAGTCATAGGCAGGCCCGGCAACCAGAGGCGCCAGCCCTTGGGGCTGCCCGCGCGGACGCCTCCAACCCCTGTTGTCGGTGCGGCCCTCCTCCGGGTCCAGAGCGTAGAGGAAGCCGCTGTCGGCAGCTATGAACAGCAATCCATCTGCCACAATCGGGCTGCCAAAAACTCCCTTCAACTCCTGGCCGGAATCTGATGCGGAGGGCGGGAAGCGCCAGAGACCGACGGGCACGTCCGAATCGCCATCCTGTAGAGCCTGTACCCACCCGTCCTTGGTGCCAACGTACACCACGCCGTTGGAGGCGGTCAGCGCGTTCCACCCGGAACTCACCCCACCAATGTTTTGTCCAGTGCAGGCGGAAAGGGTCAATGCCAACAGAGCCACAAGTCCTGCGAACAGCATCCACCTTGCCGGAGAGGCGCGTCGCCCCGCTCCGGCGAGAACCATGGACTCGCGGGACACGTTCCCCGTACCGGCTACCGTTCCGCTTTCGGATGCGGTTCCGGGTCTATTTGCGGGAGAGGTGAAAGGATGGAGCAAAATCAGCTCAAAGGAAGAGTCCGATTACTCACGGCACCGGGTCATACCCTTGTCCCCCCAAGGGATGACAGCGGGCCAAACGCTTGGCGCCAAGCCAGGCACCCTTAAAAACGCCGTATCGGTTGACTGCTTCGTGGGAATAATGGGAACAACTGGGCAGATACCTGCAGGAAGTTGGCAACAGCGGGGACAGGCCGGCTTGATAGGCGCGAATACACCAGAGAACCGCCAACTTCATTATTCGGATGCTTCCCCGCTCTTATTCGAATCCCTTACGCCGTCGCCGGGCTGCTTCTGCCCGCCCTGCGCTTCCCGGAAGGCGTCTTCGGTGATGCGGCTGCGCCTCAACAGATTTCCCACGGCCCGGTCCACTTCGTGGAAGGTAGCCCGCTCGATGCCCCGGCGTCCGATGAATACCGCATCCCACCCACCCTTCAACGAGCGAATCCGCACTGCCTCCCTGAGCCTGCGCTTTACCCGGTTCCGGACAACTGCGTTGCCAACGCGCTTGCTCACCACATAGGCAAACCGGCTGTGGTCCAGCCCGTTGGCCAGGTAACGAATTACCAGAAGCCGGTTGGCGGCGCTTGAACCTTCCCGGTGAATTTGGGAATGCCGCTTTTGGCCGGAAATACGGCGCCAGCGTTGCATCGCTATGCGTCGGGAATTAAACGCTCAGCTTGTGGCGGCCCTTGAACCGCCTTCGGCGCAGAACGGCCCGGCCGTCGGATGTGGCCGAGCGGGAACGAAAGCCATGGACGCGAGCGCGGCGGCGCTTTTTGGGTTGATATGTTCGTTTGACCATTTCTCAATAACCTGCCGCGCAGATTATATGTTTTCCGAATTTCGCAAGTCAAGGGATGGGAACGATGTGGCAGGACGATTGCAAAGTCCACCCTGTCATTCTGAGCGAAGCGGGGAATCCCGTCCCAAACGCAGAGACACTTCAATTTGCTCAGGGGGCAGGGCAATCGCACTTGGATGACCCTGTGACACTTGCTACTTGCCAAGTCCGGCAGCCCATCCCTAGCATAACCGTTGAAGGCCCTGGCAGGTTCAACTCGCTGCCCCTGCCGGAACCTGTGTCAACAAGACGCAATGGCGCAAAATGGCAGATATTGGCAGAAAAAACAGGGCTTTTCCGTCCTGCGCTCCGTAAAAAGAGGAATAACGTGGTTGGGATTCCAAATGCAATTTCCCATGCCCAGGGGCTAAGAAGAGAATTTGAAAAAGCTGCCGTCAACCATTTCCCTGTGTCCGATACGACTTCGCCGGTGCTATAATGGTGTAAGGCAAAGGCCGAAGTGGCGAAATGGTAGACGCGCCGGTCTCAAAAACCGGTGGGGGAGACCCCGTGTCAGTTCGACTCTGACCTTCGGCACCACACTTCCATCCCTGCCGGTATCGGCGGCATTCGGAGTCAGGGAACTATGGAAAAGTCCACTAAGAGCCTATCCTAAAAACTGTTGGAAACTTGCAGTGGTGCTGTGGGAAGGGAAGC
>VXOI01000231.1 GCA_009840175.1 Chloroflexota bacterium
CGGCCCAGGCATAGCGGACGGATACCCAATGGATCCCTTGCCGCAACAAGAGCATCGGGAGCCAGTGCAACTACGGAATAGGCCCCTTCCAGTCGCCGCATACATTGAAAGACCCGTTCTTCCCAAGAAGCGCCAGCGGAATTGACCATCATCTGGGCAATGATTTCCGTATCGGTTGTGGAAACGAAGGAGCAGTCCCATTCATCCTGGAGCTGTTCCTTCAACTGCGCCGCGTTGATGATGTTGCCGTTATTCGCCAGAGCAAGACTGCCGGCCTGGCCATCCACAAGCATAGGCTGCGCGTTGCACAGCTCACTCTGCCCGGTCGTGGAATAGCGGGTGTGGCCGATTGCCATTTCCCCGGTGAGTGGAAGGAAGTCAGACTCGCGGAAGACCTGAGACACCAGGCCCATATCGGCGTGGACTGCGACGTCTTCACCGCTTGTGGCGGCAATGCCGGCGCTCTCTTGTCCGCGGTGTTGCAGGGCGAAGAGACCAAAGAAGGCCAACCGGCTGGCGGTCTCCTCCGGGGAATACACGGCAATTACCCCGCACTCCTCGCGGGGATTGTCGAACGGGCCATAGTCCTTATGGGGGCACGGCTCACTGTTCACGGCGGTATTCTATCCACCCCTTCCCCGGCGGTCAACCACAAGGCTGACCTGTTCGAGGCGGCTGCCGGACAGTGCCGGTCCACCTTGCCGGGAGTCTTTGAAGCCACCGGGGTAGTTGCCGTAGTTGCTGGGGAGGTTGCTCCCCTCCCTTATTATGGCAATGGAAGGGGAGCAATGAAAGATGTGCGGCCTACTGGTGGAACAGGTTGAGGGCCGATCCCAGCCGGAACCACTCCAGTTGGGACTCGCTGTAGGAATGTCGCAACTCCAGCGACTCCGATGTGCCGTCGCTGTGGCTGACTGTGCACTGCACCGGCTCTCCAGGCTTGATGTTGTTCAGACCCGTCAGGCTGATGCGGTCATCCTCGCGGATACGGTCGTAGTCGGCCTCGTCAGTGAAGGTGAGCGCCAGCAGCCCCTGCTTCTTCAGATTGCTCTCGTGGATGCGGGCGAAGCTGCGGGCGATGACCGCCGCGCCGCCCAGCAACCGAGGGGAGAGGGCGGCGTGTTCCCGGCTGCTGCCCTCGCCGTAGTTGGAGTCCCCGATGACCACCCACTTGACGCCCCTGGCCTTGTAGTCGCGGGCAATCCTGGAAAAGCCCTCGTCCGTCTCCCCGGTCAGGACATTCAGGCCCTTTCCGGCTTCGCCGGTGTAGGCATTGATGGCGCCCATGAACATATTGTCGCTGAAACGGTCGAGGTGGCCGCGGAAGCGGAGCCACACGCCCGCCGGGGATATGCTGTCGGTGGTCGTCTTGCCCTGCGCCTTCAGCAACGCCGGCATATCCGTGAAATCGTCGCCGTCCCAGGCGGGCCACGGCTCAAGGAGCTGTATGCGCTCGCTGTCCGGCGAGACGGTCAGGTCTATGCTGCTGCCGTCTTCGGGAGGGGCCTGGTAGAAGGAACGGCCCTCGTCGAAGTCTGCCGCAGGAACTTCCGGCGCTGCCTTGGGCGGCTCCAGCCTGAACTCCGAGCCGTCTTCGGCGGTCAATGTATCAGTCAACGGGTTGAAGGACAGCCTTCCACCGATGGCAAGAGCGGTAACAATCTCCGGGCTGCCGATGAGGTTCATGGTGGAGGGCTGGCCGTCGTTGCGGGCCGGGAAGTTGCGATTGTAGGAAGTTACGATGGTGTTGGGCGTTCCCACAGATTCCCCGGCCCGGCGCCACTGGCCGATACAGGGGCCGCAGGCGTTGGCCAGAACTGTGGCCTCGATGTCTGTGAGCGACTGCATCTGACCATCGCGTTCGATGGTGGCCCGGACCTGTTCGGAGCCTGGGGTGACCATGAAAGGCACCGCAGACCTCAGGCCCCTCGCCTTGGCCTGCTCGGCCACGTCAGCGGAGCGGCTCATGTCTTCGTAGGAAGAGTTGGTGCAGCTTCCGATGAGCGCCGCCGAAATCTCGTCTATCAGCCCGTCGTCTTCCTTCAGCTCAGCCGCCATTTGCGAGATGGGGCGGGCACGGTCGGGCGAGTGAGGGCCTACCAGGTGAGGCTCCAACTCGGACAGGTTGATTTCCACGATTCGGTCGTAGTATTGCTCCGGGTTGGCCTCGCACTCCGGGTCCGCGGTCAGCAGGTGGCGGTACTGGTCGGCCAGTTCGGCTATGTCTACCCTCCTGGTGGCGCGCAGGTATCGGGCCATGCGCTCGTCATAAGGAAAGACCGATGTGGTCGCGCCCAGCTCCGCGCCCATGTTGGTTATGGTGGCCTTCCCGGTGGCGCTGATCGAAGACGTTCCCGGGCCGAAGTATTCGATGATGGCGTTGGTGCCACCGGAGACGGTCAACTGTCCGGCCAGATAGAGAATTATGTCTTTGGGCGCGGTCCAGCCGCTCATTTCTCCAGTAAGACGCACGCCGATGAAGCGCGGGTACAACACTTCCCACGGCAGTCCGGCCATTACCTCGACGGCATCGGCCCCGCCAACGCCCACGGAAATGGACCCGAGGCCGCCACCCATCGGGGTATGCGAGTCGGTGCCTATCATCATCTCGCCGGGGTAGGCATAGTTCTCGAAGGCTACCTGGTGGATGATACCGGCGCCCGGCGACCAGAAGCCGACGCCGTACTTGGCTGACGCCGTGCGCAGGAAGTTGTAGACCTCGTCGTTTTCGGCCAGCGACTCGGTGAGGTCGCGGCCTCCTTCGACCCGCGCCTGGATCAGGTGGTCGCAGTGCACTGACGTAGGGACGGCAGTGGTGGTCCGGCGAGTCTGCATGAACTGAAGCATGGCCGTCTGGCCCAGCACGTCCTGAAGAATCACTCGGTCGGGGCGAAGCTGAACGTAAGTCTGCCCGCGCACCATGCCGGTAGATGTGGGATCATCCAGATGACTGAGCAGAATCTTGTCGGCCAATGTCAACGGGCGGTTCTGGACGGAACGGACGGTGTCCAGGTTCTTCGCCAACCTTTCGTAGACCGCAGACACAACATCTCGAGTTGGTTCGATCTCAATCAAAGTAAGGCCCTCCTCCGGCTCTTCATTCTTCGATTTCTCCGTGCCCTGCCAGGCAGGGCGATTGGTGCAATGTTATCAAAACTGGCGACATTCGTGGTAGAGGCGGCACTGAGTCACTTCAATAATCAAGTCAAACTGCCATCTAGTCGCGGCGCGGAATGATGGTTACCTTGCGGTTCTCCCCTTCCCCGGCGCTCTCGGTCCTCACGCCCGGGTGTTCGGCAAGGGAGGTATGAATAATGCGCCGGTCTGCGGGCGGCATAGGTTCCAGGGTGATGCTGCGGTTGGTCTGTGCCACTCGGGTGGCTACCTTGGCAGCCATGTCGCGCAACGAGTTCTCCCGGCGCTGGCGGTAGTTCTCCACGTCCAGCACCACCCGCACATCTTCTCCCAGCTTCTTGCGAACGATGAGAGTTACCAGGAACTGGAGGGCCTGGAGAGTCTGGCCTCGCCGTCCGATGAGCAGGCCAGAATCTTCCCCCGACAGGTCTATCACAGGCCCGCCGGCTTCCGGGTCGTGGGCGGAGCGCAAGGTTCGGGTGACATTGACACCGGCAGCTTCCAGTATCCGCCCCACGGCGGCATTGGCCACTGAGGCCGCAGACTGCTCTCCGGCGTCAGCATCGCCGCGCGCGCTGCCGCCGCCCAGGCGGCTTACCCGCACACGCGCCAGTTCAGCGCCTATACCAAGGAATCCGGCCTTGCCTCTAC
>VXOI01000018.1 GCA_009840175.1 Chloroflexota bacterium
GGGGCCTGGGGCGCGTGCTGGTGGTGGAAGACGACCCCCAGGCGCTGTGGCACATCCGCAACACCCTGACGGAAGCGGGCTACACTGCCATAGCCACCTGGGACCCGGAGGAGGTGGAGCGGCTCATCGCCTCGGAGCGGCCCCACCTGGTGCTGCTGGACTCGGCGCTGGCCGGGGCCGGCGGGCCGGGGCTGGTGCAGCGCGTATCGGAGGCCACCGGCGCGCCGGTGGTGCTGCTGTCGGGACGCGGCCCGGCCCCGGAGCGGGAGCTGGCCCTGGCCTTCGAGAGCGGCGCGGACGACTACATCGCCAGGCCCTTCTCCACCACCGAGCTGGTGGCCCGGGTGGGCGCGGCGCTCAGGCGCAGGGACCCGCCGGCAAGGGAGCCGGACCAGGGTTCCTTCCACCTGGGGGAGCTGGCCATCGACTACGCCCGGCGCCGGGTGACGGTGGGCGGCCGGGCGGCGGGACTGACCGAAACGGAGTACCGGCTGCTCTGCGAGCTGGCGGTGAACGCGGGGAGGACCCTGACCCGGGAGCACCTGATGACCCGGGTCTGGTCGGCGCGGGAGCCTGGCGACTCCAGTATGCTGCGGGGCTACGTGAGGCGGCTGCGCGAGAAGCTGGGGGAGAGCGCCGAAAACCCCAGGTACATCATCAACGAGCCCCGCGCCGGCTACCGGCTGGGTGAGGCCGAAGAGCCGGACGAGGCGACGCCGTGACGCCGGGAGGCATATGCGGCCCGGGGCGGCGCTGTTCCATCCGGTGGCTGCTCGCAGCGGTCGGAGCCGCTCTGATTCTTATCGGACTGGCGGCCTGCAACGGGCAGCCGGACGGGACTCCGGCGGGACCGGGGACGGCTGCGGACCATGCCCCGACACCCACCTCCACATCTATACCGTCTCCACTGCCCACGCCGACAATCTCTGGCGAGCCTAATCCAACCGATACTGCCGCTCCCACGGTCATGGACACCCCCACGCCGTTGCCGACGGTGGTGCCTCCCGGTGTGCCGAGGCCGATGACAGCCGACCCCTTCGCCATGTGGAACGGACTGGAGCCGCAGGACTGGTGGACGGACTCGGAGCCGTACTCCTGTTTGGCTCCCGAGAAGGACACGTCCCCCTGGATCGATGCAGGGATGACCGACCTGGGCGGCTCCGACCCCCTGTCGCTCATCCGGTTCTACGGCAACGGCAGCTACCTGCGCTTCGGCTACATGGGCTTCGGGGGTTGCACTCCCATGAAAAAGTACCCGGACCGGACCTACCTGGACCCGCCGGTTGACCCCACCTACTACACGCTGGGCGACCTGGACATTACGGTGGACATCGCCCGGGTGCCGCCGGACGCCCCCGGATGGTACGAGGACGACGGGGAGCGGGAGATCATGACCATGGCCGAGGCGGTGAACATCCTGAACACGCACGTCGCCGCCTACTTCGGGAAGATCTCGGAGGGCAGGCTCAGGATGCGTTTCCACGCAGGGAACGACTTCAAGCTGGAGGGGGAAGGCTCTCCCAATGACGTTCACGGTCAGCAGATGCGGCTTGCGGGCGTGATGGACTGCCGGGGCAAGGCGGCGGACAGCTACCCGTGCGACCTGGGAGCCCCTGGTGGTCTGAACCGCATCCTGCTGACCGACGTGACGGCCGACACGGGCGGCGACGCCTTCAACGGCGCCGCCCGGATGGGCCTGGTGGGCCTGCGCGAGGCGAACATGGAGAACCTGGTGCACGAGATAGGGCACGGCTGGATGATGTGGCCCCACTCCTACGCCGAGGTGCGGTGGGACGAGGATGAGGACAATCTTCCCAACCCGTACAGCAACGTCCTCGACTTCATGTCCACCATCTCCTACCTGCCGGTGCCTGGCTGGCATCAGGATATGCCCTCGACCCTGGCGGTGAACCGCTACGCCGCCGGGTGGATCGACCCGGAGGAGGTGGCGCTGCACCTGGGCGACGCCGGAACGTACACGCTGCAACCGGCTCGGGAGAGGAGGGGCTACCAGTTCCTGGTGATTTCGTCCGGTAGAAGGTACGCCTTCACCACGGTGGAGGTGCTGGACGGGCGCAATCCCGCCTACGTGGACGGGTATCCCGTGGTGTACGACCCGTCATCACCCGATGAGCGGCGTCAATTTAGATATGACGGGGTGCTGGTAAGCCGGTACGACCAATCCACCGGCACGGGCACCAACGCCCGCTTCGGTCCGGCGCTCTACGATGAGCGCAACCCCGATTTCTCATCCGCCGTGAACCGGGGCTACGACGATTTCTCGGTCATGCAGGACGGCGAGGCCCGCGACATCGGCGGCGGCGTTCGGCTTGAAGTGAAGCGCTACGAAGACGGCAGTTACGAGGTTTCCGTGAGCGGGGGGCGCGTTGCTGAGTTCACGCCGTGGTGCAACATCATCTGGTTTGAGTTCGGGGAGTACGACGGGGGGTGTGCCCTGTATGAAGGTGGTTAGGGCTTCCCCGCCTCGTCCCGAAGGACGGAGGCTTGTAGGCGCAGATAGTCGGTGCCGCAGACAGTTCCCTGAGCGTGGAGCGCGCGCAGACTGTTTGTGGCTGCCTCGTAGGGAAGCTAAACGGTCTGGTTCATGTCGTCAAGGAGGCCAATTGCTTGATGGAGAACAACCTCGGCGTCCGGGAAATTGTCGCCCGGCAGCGAGCGGCATTTCTGCTGCACGTAGATATTCGTGAGCTGTATCGGAAAATCTCCGAGTTTAGGAAGCTCCCCTTTCGCTCGATGTCATACTGGGACGTCTCCGAGGCCATTCGCAATGTCATCATGTTCGACACACCACTCGAGAAAATCGGAATGATATTCCCCCAGCAGGGTCGGTATCCCGCTGGAACTCGGTTCTATCGGGTCAGGTCAATCTCTAAGGACGACCACCAAGCCCCATTTAAGTCGATGTCCAAGGTCAGCGATTGTTGGGAGCCTCCTCATCGGCTCGCCGCGTCGAAACGCCAGTACTCCGCGATGCCCAGCGCGACGTAGTCCCGCCTCTCGTCCACCCGGTCGGTCCGCCGGCTGCTGGCAGAGACTGTCTCCAGGACATCGGACTTCTCCCGGCTGATGATCCTGGCGGCCTGAAGGCCCACACGCTTCAGCAGAGCAACGCCCGCACATCTTCGTCGTCCTGACGGGCTAGGTCGCAGGCCGTGTAACCTCGATCATCGGCTGCCGTGGCGTCCGCGCCGTGGGCCAGCAGCATCTGGAAGACCTGAGGGTCCGCGGTAAACAGTGCTGCCGTGTGCAGCAGGGTGCCGCCCTCGTCGCCCCTTGCCGTGGCATCGGCGCCATGTTCCAGCAGGAGGGCGATAATCTCGGCCCCGGCGCCCGCCCACAGCGCATAGCCCATGATTTGCTCGGTATAGTCCTCTTCCGTTACCTCGACTTCCGCTCCGCGTTCCAACAGCAGTTCGACGACCCTCGGGTCGGGACAAGGGGAGCGCACTGACCGGCAGTTGTCCTCGGACCCTGCTTCGATTATCTTTGCGAAGTAAACGAAGAGAATTGGTTGTTCGGAACCACCTCTAGCCGAGGCGTCTGCACCGTGCTCCAGCAGCGACTGGATTATTTCGATGCTCTCCGCAGGCAAGTCGCGACCGAACTCCGAAGCCGCTTTGATGGTCTCCGGATGGGATGCGTAGGCGGCGAATCTCACGGCGTCGTGCAGGACGGGCTTCCCATGTTCATTTTTGGCATTGGCGTCCGCGCCGGATTCCAGAAGCCACCTGATGACCTCGGAGCTGCGGCCGTTTA
>VXOI01000155.1 GCA_009840175.1 Chloroflexota bacterium
CATTCTCCCTGCCACCGGAGATGTTCCAAGAAGTGCAGCGGGTGAAGGACGAAGAGGGCCGCGACATGAGCGAGTTGGTGCGCGAGGCCCTGCGCCTTTACATGGAAGATAGGGAGTTGCGCCGTGAGCAACGCCGGGAACGACTGCGTTCTAGCCACGCCAATCAGTCTGAGGAAGATGGAGGATATAGCGATGAGTAGAAATTCAGATTTGACCCCGGCGGCCCTCTACGCCCGGGTCTCCAGCGACCGCCAGGACGTGGACCTGTCCGTGGCCGCCCAACTGCGGGCGCTCCGCGACTACGCCGAGCGCAACGGCTACTCCGTAGCCCGTGAATACGTGGACGAGGCCGAGAGCGGCCGCATCGCCGACCGCCCCCAGTTCCGCAAGATGCTGGACGAGGCCAACAAGCCCAACTCCCCGTTCCAGGAAATCCTGGTCTGGAAGTTTTCGAGATTCACCCGCAAGCGGGAGCACGCCGTCGCCTTCAAGTCCATGCTCCGGCGCAAGGGCATCCGCGTCGTCTCCATCACCGAGCACGCCGACGACTCCCCCACCGGCAAGCTCATGGAGGCCATCATCGAGTCGGTGGACGAGTTCTATAGCGAAAATCTTGCCGAAGAGGTGTACCGGGGAATGCGCGAAGCCGCCTCCCGGGGCTTCTGGGTCGCCAGCAGAGTCCCCTACGGCTACCGCAAGCTCATGGTCCAGGACGGCGCCAAGAAGCGCCCCACCCTGGAACTCGATCCCGACACCGCTCCCACTGTTCAGCGCATCTTCAACCTGGCCGAGGCCGGACGCGGCATCCTGGACATCACCCGCACCCTCAACGACGAGGGCATCGCCAACCCCACCGGAAGGCCCTGGTCCAAGAACGGCGTCCACATCATCCTGCGCAACGAGACCTATACCGGCACTCTGACCTGGGGCGCTTCGGCGCAGCACAAGGGGGAGCCGGTGCGGGTGGAGCAAGCCTTCCCCGCCATCATCACCAAGACCCAGTTCCGCATGGTGAACAAGCAACTGCGCGCCCGTGCTCCCAGGCAGGCGCATCCCCGGCGGGTGGGAAGCTCCTACCTGCTCAGCGGATTGGTCAAGTGCCGCGCGTGCTCCCGCGCCATGTCCGGCCAGGACTCCAAGAGCGACCGGTTCGCCTACTACGTCTGCCAATCATTGATGAAGCGGGGCAGCGGCGCCTGCAAATGTCCCCGGCTGAACGCCCGCCGGTTCGAGGAGATGGTGGTTGACCGCATCCGCGACAACATCCTTACCGAGTCCAACATCCGCGAGTTGGTGAAGCTGGTGGACGAGGAGATGGACGGCATCGCCCGGGAACAACGGCAGCGCCTGGAAACCGCCGAGGCGGAACTGGCCGACGTGAAGCGCCGGCTGGACCGGCTCTACAACCTGGCCGAGGCCACCGACCTGGACGTTGACGACTTCATGCCCCGCATCCGGGAACACCGGGAACGGCAGCAGAAGCTGGAGGAAACGGCGGAGGATGCCCGGCTCATGATGTCCCAGCGTCGGGTCGTCCTGGACGACGTGGAAACCATCACCGCCTACTGCGAGGACCTGAGCGGGTATCTGCGGGAGAGCGAGCTCACCGAGCGGCGGGCCTTCATCGAGTCCTTCGTCAGGGAAATCGTCGTGCAACCCGGCGGCGCGTTGGTGCGTTACACCATCCCGATGCCGGAAGATAGTCCCATAGGGGGAAAAGATACCGAGGAGATGGCCTTGCACTCCCCGGTACTGTCTTCGGTCAAGTCTGGTGGGCTGGACTGGACGAAATCAAGAACCGAGGCCGATTCCGACGTTACCCCGTCCTGGGGCATGGGGATAGTGTACGTCAGAACCGCTTCGTCCTCCACGATCTCGATGCCCTGCACGAAGTTGCGGATCAGAGCCTTCCGCTCCGGGAAAGTGCCATCCTGGAAGAGTGCGCGGAAGTCCGCCACGTACCCCTTGATCTCCTTTGACGTGGGCAACTCCGCCCGCCGCTGCTCCAACTGGAACTCGGCCTCCTCCCGCGCCGCCACAAGCTGGTCCTGTCGGCTCTTCAGGGACAGGATGCGGGGCGACAGCGCCTCGATGGGCAACTGCTTGGTCTCCAACGCCTGGTAGAGGTTCTCCAGCCGGGTCTCCACGTCGGACAGCTCGCTGTTGATGGCGGTGAGCCGACCGTTGACCTCGCCAGCCAGGTTGTCGATCTCCTCGGCCACCAGGGTCACCAACTCGGTGATGGTCTCCTCGGTGAGAATCCGCTCCCGGACCTTCTCGATCACCAGGTCCTCCACCTTGCTGGAGTTCAGGTAGCGGGCGGTGCACGCTCCCGCTCCCTCCCGGAACAGGCTGGAGCAGACGTAGTAGGCGAACTGGCCGCTCTTGGCTCCCTGGGCGGAGTAGGACCTGCCGCACACCCCGCAGCGGAGCAGGCCGCTCAGCAGGTACTGGCTGCCCACCCGCGCGGGCCGCTGCACCGAGGGCGCCCGCTGGTGGAGTCCCTGCTGCACCGCATCAAACAACTCCCTTGACACCAGGGCGGGCCAGGCGTTCTCCACCCTTACCGGCTCCCCTGCCTTCTCGTCCTTGCTCTTGACTCCCCACACCGCCGTTCCGGTGTAGGCTTCGTTGGTCAGCAGGTAGTGGACCACGTTCTTCTGCCAGCGCCTTCCCCGGTTGGTGATGCCCCGGCCGTTCAGCTCCTTGCAGATTTCCGCCAGCCCGTTGCCCCTGCGGGAACTCTCGAATATCTCCTTCACTATGGGAGCGGCCACGGGGTCAACCTCCAGGGTGGGACGCTCCTTCACCCCGTCGCTGACCTTGACGCGGGTGTAGCCGAAGGGCGCCTTGGAACCCAGGAAGAAACCACGGGACGCCGCCTCCCGCATTCCCCGCGTCACTTCTTGCCCAAGATTCTCGCTGTAATATTCGTCCACCGACTCGATGATGCCCTCCAGCAGCCGGCCGGTGGCGTTGTCCTCGGCCTGCTCGGTGATGGACACCACGCGGATGCCCTTGCGCCGCAGCTGGGCCTTGAAGGCCACGGCGTGCTCCCGCTTGCGGGTGAATCTGGAGAATTTCCAGACCAGGATCACCTGGAAAGAGGCCTTTGGCTTGCTGCCTTCGTCGATCATCTCCCTGAACTGGGGGCGGTCGGCGATCCTGCCGCTCTCGGCCTCGTCCACGTACTCGCGGGCCACGGAGTAGCCGTTGGCCTTGGCGTAGTCTCTCAAGGCCCTAAGCTGGGCGGCCACGGAGAGGTCCACGTCCTGGCGGTCGCTGGACACCCGGGCGTAGAGGGCCGCCGGGGTCAGGGGCTGGAACTGTTGCTTTTTCATCTTGCCTCCGTTTCGTCCGTGTTTGCCTGACGGGAACGCCGCTTCATCCGCTCCTTGGCTCGCCACTCCCGTTCCTCCATGTAGAGGCGGATGGCCTCCCGCAGAAGCTCGCTCACGGTGCGTTCTTCTTCCTGCGCCACCTCCCGCAGCCGCTGGGCCTGCGGCGGGGGCAGTGAGAACGTGATGGTCTCGGTGTTTCGGGATATTATGGGGGCCATAATCGCTCCTTTCGCAGTCCATTATAGCACTTTGTCTTACACTATAACAGCAGGCAACCGGCCTTCGGTGTTCCACGGCAAGGGCGTCCTCCGGGTCCAGGACCTGCAACATTTCGCAACCCTGCCACCTGTTGCACGCAGACAAGGGAATGGTAATCACTTCCCTTTTGAGCCTGTCCCAGAAAACGCTTGTTTCGACAGGGAGGAGTGAT
>VXOI01000206.1 GCA_009840175.1 Chloroflexota bacterium
TTTTTTTTAAACCCCCCCCCTCCCACCCGCTCTTCCGCAACCGCCCCGTGGGCCGGTATATGTTAAAAGAGACAGGACCCACAGTATGCCCATCCGGTCAAAGGGCGGCTGCGCTTCGCCCTTCAGCCGCTGATGTTAGCCGACGCTGTGGCGGTGGCATCCTACTACATTATCCTGGTTTTGGCGGTATCAGGGATCGACCTCGGGGCCTTCCGGGCATTGCGCTTGATAACCCGGATGGCCCGGATGGCCCGTTACTCCCCGGGACTGCGAGCCTTGGCGTCTGCCATTACAGCGCGTAAAAACGAACTGTTGGGGGTAGTGTCAGTGGTGGGGGCGCTGCTGGTCCTCGCTTCGTCGCTGATGTATTTCGCCGAACATTCAGCGCAGCCTGATAAATTCCCCAGCATTCCGGCAACGATGTGGTGGGGCATCATCACGGTTACCACCGTCGGCTATGGCGACGTGGCCCCCATCACTCCGGCGGGACGCTTGCTGGCCGGGGTGATTGCGCTGCTGGGCATCGGCATATTCGCGCTGCCGGCCGGTATCCTGGGTTCCAGTTTCATGGAGCAGGTGAATCAGCGGCGCAGCCCCCCAGTAGCAAGGACTTGTCCGCACTGCGGGCAGGATATTGACGCGCCGCAATCGCAGTAGCGCGACTCCCTTGCACTGAATGGAAATCCGGTTCGTTCAGGCAGAGGATTGTCGAACAGGCAAACAAAAGCTCGGCAAGGACATTATAATTCCCCGTATGGAGCAGATTTTTCGCCTTTCGCTGTGGGTGATACAGCGGCGGTTACGCCGGGTCTGGGGGCTGTCCGCAGTGACCGCGACGGGCATCCTCGCTGCGGTGGTGCTGTTGAGCGCCACGGCTCTCTATTCCCAGGTGTTGGCAGAGGCCGGAGTGCGCCACACTCTGTTCAGCGAGTCGCAGAGTTCGCTTCACGTCCAGGTTCTGGCTCAGAACCGGCCCCTTGGCCCGGAGGACTACGGCGAGCTCCGCAGCATCGCCGAGAGGACGGCGCAACAGCGAATCGGCTACTTGACGGTAAGGCAGGAGCGTTTCGGACGAACCCAGGTTGGAATGCCGGTAACCACCAACCCCGAACGCCGTGCCCCGCCCCTCAGCGCTCCTTCGGGAAGGCCCTTTTTTATGACCGGGTTCGCCGAACATTCGCGCATCATAGAAGGCAATTGGCCGCAGGGCGACGGAGTGGCCGGGCCCAGCGGCGTTGAATTGGAAGCCGTCGTAGGGCGACGGGTTGCCAACGATATGGGTTACGAAGTGGGAACGCGGCTGCACATTATCCCCTTCCGCACCGCGCCCGAGCAGCGAATCATCCTGAACATAGTGGGGGTGGCCGACCCGATTGACCCAAGGGATCAATACTGGCTGGGATATCCCAACCGGTTCAGCCTACAGACTGTGGGCGAAATGATGGTTGTGCCGGCCTATGTATCCGAGCACGACTTCCTGCAGGTCTTGGGCCGCCGCTTTCCGACTGCTGTCGGTGACTTCGGTTTCAACTTCTTTGTGGACCCCTCAGTAATAACTGCGGAAACGGTGGATGCCACTCAAGAAGCACTGGATGGGCTGGAAACAGACCTGAACAAGGCCTACCCCCGCACCTTCGTATTCAGTCGGCTGGGACTGACCCTGGAAGAGTTCAAGCGAGACCTGACGCTGGCTAGGGTGCCCGTGTACGTGTTCGTGTCTCTGGTCGTAGTCGTCATCCTGTATTTCTTGGCCTTGATCACGGGAATACTGGGGCGGACTCGCGCAGATGAGATCGGCCTGCTGCTGAATCGGGGAGCAAGCGTCACTCAGGTCTGTGGAATATCGCTCTTAGTGGAAGGGGCGCTTGCGCTGGTGGCGGTGGCGACCGGGCCGCTCCTGGCGTGGCTGATTGTCCGCTTCCTGCTCCTGCCCACCTTCGGCGAACTGGAAGGCAGCCCTATTGAGATTGCTGTTTCCGGGTATGTGTTCTGGGCCGGGGCAGTTGGCGCAATCGTGTCCGTGGCGGTTCTGGCAGCGTCAACAGCCGGGAGCGCGCTGGCCGGAGTGGCTGACGCTCAGTCCAGCCGGTCGCGGCCTCCGGCAGTGTCGTTCTTCCACCGCTATTACCTCGATCTGCTGGCTGTCCTGGTTGTCGGGCTGGTCTGGTGGCAGTTTCAGCAAAGGGACGGGTTTGTGTCTAGCGCCTTGGCGTCGCGGGGCTTGGAAGTGGATCCTGTCCTGATTCTTGGTCCGGTGTTGGGGTTGCTGACGGCGGCGCTGCTGTTGATGCGCGTGCTGCCTTGGCTGGTTCGAGTGGTAGTGTGGCTTTGTATGCGGGCCGGGCCGGGGTGGTCTTCTATTACGCTGGCCCGACTGGCCCGGGACCCGGTGCTTCCCTCGTCGTTGGCAGTGCTCCTGATGCTCACTGCCGCCCTGGGGGTGTTCGGCGCCACCTTCCAATCCAGCCTGTCGAGGAGCCAGAGCGATCAGGCACAGTACCGGGTCGGAGGGGAAGTCGTAGTTTCAGGCCCGGGCGTCAAGGCAGAGTTGGCCGACGATTTGGTCTCCATCCCGGGCGTGGCGGCCGCTACTCCTGTTCTGAGGGACCTGGTCAGCCTTACCGGCGGGCATTCCAGCACACCGGCGCGTCTCATTGCCGCCGAACCGGAGGCGATGGCTCAATCGGTATGGTATCGGGATGATTTCTCAGAAACCACGCTGACAGACCTGTTATCATCCATCCGCACCGTTCCCCGCGCCGCCGAAGACAGCCACTTGGCTGTCCCATTGCCGGCGGGAGCGGACGCAATTGGAGTGTGGCTGGAAACCGGCGACCTGAAAGACCATGAATTGCAGGCCGACATCAACGTATGGGCAAGGCTGGCGGATGCCAATGGACGCTATCGAAACGTGTCTTTGGGAGGGTTCGCCGGGCCGTCGGACACTGGCGCAGAAGGTTGGCGGCTACTGAAAGGCGAGATGCCCGACGGGTCGGCAGATGCGAGCAGGCAGTGGTTCCTCGCAGCGATTACCTTCAGCACCAGCTCTTTCGTCGCGGTGCCCGCTGGCCGTGTCCACATGGATGATTTTACTGTCTTCGGCTCGTCGTTACCGGGAGATGGGGTGGTGGCGGAATCCTTCAATGCTCTTGGCAACTGGCACCCTCTCGAAACTGCCGGCAGCTTCCCTGACAGACTGGAAATAAGCACCAGTACGGCACGCTCAGGAGAAACGAGCCTGGCTTTTTCCTGGCAGGAGAATTTCGGAGAACGGCAACGTGGCATACACCTCCCGCCGGTGTCCCTGCCTCTCCCGGCAATTGGCGGCGCTGGGCTGTATCCGGGCCAAATCGTCCGCATCAAGTATAGCCGGGCCTCCATTCCAGTTGAGATTGTGGGAGTGAGCGATCTGTTCCCGACGGTGACCAGTTTTCGGAATCCTTTCCTCATTCTGGACATCAACGGCTACCTGTCCTACCTGCGGTTTCTGCCGCCCGGCAATGCTGAGACGTCTTCCCAGGAGATATGGCTTTCCCTGGACTCTGCCCAGGATCCGGAAATGGTGATTGCCCAAGTCGAAAAGGAACTTCCCCCTCTCGCCTCCGTAGCGAACCGCAGGAAGGTGGCCAATGCCGCTTCCCGCAATCCCTTGGCCGGTGGCGGCTGGAGTGGTCTCACCGGCATGAGCATGGCGGGAATGGGTTTGGTATTGCTTACCGCGCTGCTGCTGCACAGCTGGGCTTCCGTGCGGGCGGTCCGCGTGGATACGGCGGTGGCGAAGGCGCTGGGTATGTCGGGGCGGCAGCTTTTCCTTTCCCTGATAGCGGAAAAGTGGCTGATGGGGGGCGTCGCCATTGTGGCCGGGGCGGCCATCGGTTACTGGCCCGGCTTGGAACTGGTTCAATTGCTGGACTCCACCTCCAACAGCATGGGGCCTCTGCCTCCCATGATTCCCGAGGTCAACATCCCGCTGCTGGCGTCGGTCCTGGCTGGACTGGCAGTGGCGGTGATGGCTTCGGCATTCCTGGCTGCCGCCATGGCTCAACGGTCAAGGGCCATAGATGTGCTGCGGGAAGGGGCCTAACGGAATGGCTTCCCTTTTCAGGTTCGCCTACGCTATGGCCGCCGGACGCTTGGTCAGCGGGTGGCGCTTGGAGACGGTGCTGTTCTGTAGCATTCTTCTGGCAGTTGCCCTGATGTCCAGCGGAGTCATCTTCTCGGACCTGGTCGCCAACGCGGCGCTGCGAGGAGCGCTGGTGCAGGCCGCCCCGGAAGACGTCAATTTCTGGGTACGCTCCTTCAGCAGCCGGGACGATCCCTCCGGCGCCGAGGGACGCCGCAGGACATTTTCGGAGAGGGACGCCTATGTGCAGCGCCAGATAGCCGAACCGCTTCGCCCTTACTTGAAGGAGAGTGCGCGTTACCTGGAAACGTCCACCTTTTTCTTTCAGGGCCGCCCTAACCTGGAGCTGGACAAAGACACCAGGCCCAGGGGACCTATTGTTTACCTCACAGAACTTTCCGGGCGCATCAGAGTGGTGGAGGGGCACTGGCCGGAAGGCCCTGCGACTCCGGGACAGCCGCTGGATGTGGCGGTGGACGAGCTGGGAGCGGAGTTGCTCCAGATGGAAGTCGGCGATGTCATGGAGGTATTTCCGGCAACGTCTTTCGACGAATCTCCAGCATCAGAGGTGCGCATCGCCGCTGTCTTCGAGGTTCTGGACCCCCAGGAGGAATTCTGGTATGGACTCTCATCCGCTTCCAGTCGCCAGGATGAACGGTGGACGCTCGTGCCTCTCTTCGCGGAAGAAGGCGCTCTGATTGAGAAGGTCTTTGGGGCCTATCCTTCGCTGTACAGCGATACAACCTGGTACTTCTTCCCTGACCGGCGCAAGATGCTGGCCGGCGATGTGGAAGAAGCGCAGAGAATTCTCGCCAATATCCAGGGTTCGCTCTACGCGGGCTTGAAGAACTCCAGCTACTCTATAAGACTGGACACCTTTCTGCGCAGCTTCGACGAGAGACTGCTGCTCGCTCGCCTGCCGCTGTTCCTCGTGCTGTTCCTGGTTACCGGCATCCTGATCTATTATCTGACGCTGGTGGCGGGCCTGGTTGTGCGGTCCAGGTCGGGCGAAATCGCCATGCTGAAGAGCCGCGGCGCAATGGTGTGGCAGCTTGGCGTTCTGGGCTTCGGCGAAGGGCTCCTGCTGGCTGTCCCTGCGGTGGTTGCGGGCCCTTTCCTGGCATTGGGGTTGGTCCGGCTGCTGGGCTTCATCTTCTTCGATCTCGGCAGCGATATCGAAGCCCTGACGGGGGTGCCTACCGGGGTTTCTTTGGAGGCGGCGCTCTTGGGGGTGGCCGGCGGAGGATTGGCAGTCGCCGTCTTTACCGTGACCACTTTGGCAGCGGCCCGACATAGCAGTATTGAAGCCCGCCAGGCCGGGGCGCGCCCCCCTGCCACCAGTCTGCTTCATCGTTATTACCTCGACCTGGCCCTTCTGGCCGTTATCGGCTTGGTGTGGTGGCAGCTACAGGACCGAGGCACATTCATAGTGCAGTCCCTGGGCACCCGGGAGTTGACCATTGACTACAGCCTGTTGCTGGGGCCGGCCCTGGGACTGGCCGCCGCCGGGCTGATTGTGCTTCGCCTCTTCCCTTGGGCCGCAACAGCCATCGCCCGCGTGGCCGCGCCGCTGGGCCCCACCTGGCTGGTGCATGTGTTGCGGCACCTGGCCCGCGACCCCATAACGCCTGCCATGCTGATTGTCCTGGTAATGCTTGCCACCGCTCTGGGCGTGATAGGCAGCGCTTTCTCATCAACCTTGGAGCTCGGGCAGCAGGAACAGGCATTGTACGAGGCCGGGGCGGACCTGCGATTGCAGCATGACGGCCGGAACCTTCCTTCAGGACTACTGTCGAATACGGAAACCATACAGAGCCTCGGGGGTGTGGCGGCAGCAACGGACGTCTTGCGATCGTCGGGCTATCTGACGACCACTGCCTTCAGCAGCTCCGGCACTCTCTTGGCCGTGAATGCAGATACCGTCGCCGAAGTGGCATGGTTCCGCGAAGACTTTGGGGGCGGACGCTCTCTGGAAGACTTGTCGCAATTGCTGAAGAATGGCATATTGGGAACCCTTCCGCCACCGAAAGCCGACGGGATTCCCCTGCCCCCCGACGCAACGGCCCTGGCTGTCTGGGTCAGGCCGGGCAGTTCGGCCAGGGGCGTGAGCTTGTGGGCGCGACTCCGGGATTCGGAAGGGCGAATCGCCGACGCAGAAGTGGGCGGTCTGGACGATACGCAGTGGACAAGATTGCTCCTGGATTTGACCACCGCAGGGCGGACTCAAGAACGGCTGACCGGCGGAAGGGAGACCCCGGCTCTCAAGCCACCCCTGGAACTGATTTCCTTCGCAGTCCGCAGCCATTTCGCCGAAGGCGCCGGTGGAGCTATATTCCTGGGCCGAGTGGACGCAGTCACGCCGTCCGGCGAAACGGTGGCGCACGACTACCGCTCTTCGGATGGCTGGCAGGTAATCGAAGACTTCCGCAAGCCTGGCCTGTATTCCCTGGATGCCAGCCAGTCTGCTGCCGGGGGCGAGTTCGACATTGCCAGCCGGTTCAGTTGGGCCTCCGGCGGAGTGGGCCTGACAGGAATCAGGGCTGGCGACGCCGATGCGCCAATCCCTGCGTTGGTCAGTTCCCAGTTCTTGGAAGTGACCGACGCGGAAGTGGGCGACACCATCATCCTGGGTATGTCCACATACGCTTTGCTGCTGCAAGTAGCCGCCGAAGTGGAATTCTTCCCAACCCTGAACCCCGACGACCGCCCCTTTGCGGTGGTGGACCTTTCCAGGTTCACCCAGGCGGCTCTCAGATATGGCCCCCGTCCGCCCCCTGGGCCAAATGAATTGTGGCTGTCCCTCGGTCAAGGGCAGGACCTCAACCCACCTGTGGAAGCCGGGCCAGTCTCGGAAGCATTACGGGATGAGGGGGTGAACGTCAGGGACGCTATCCACGCATCCACCCTGGTGGCCGAGCGGGTGGAGCAGCCGTTGGTAAACGCTGGGTGGGGCGCCCTGCTCGTCCTGCTATTCCTCGCAGTCGCCCTGGCCAGCGCCTCCGGCCTGCTGTTGTTCTCCCACCTCGACGCCAGGGAGCGCCGAACGGAATTCGCCCTGCTCCGAACTCTGGGGGTCTCCCGGGGCCAGATGAGCCGGATTGTATGGACCAGCCTGTTTTTGATTGTAGCCTGCGGCATGGCGTCGGGAACTCTTCTCGGGTGGCTCATAGGCTCCAGCATCCTGCCTCTCATGGAAGTAGTGGAGGGAGGGGCTCGCGCCACGCCTTCGCTGGTTTTCACTACCGACTGGCTACGGTTGCTGGTATCCTACATTATCCTGGCGGGAGTAACGGGCCTTTGGCTGATTTGGTTAACAGGCAAACTGCAAACGCAGCTGCAACAAGTGCTGCGGATGGGGGAGTAAAACCGGCAATGGAATCCCAACTCTACTATCGTAGCGCGGCGGTCGCGGATGATCTTAACCCTTTCGTCATTTGCCGGGACCTGTTCAAGATTTACAAGCGGGCCGACCTAGAGGTTGTGGCGCTACGAGGGCTGAATCTGACCATCGAACAGGGCGAGTTAATCGCCATCGTTGGGGCCAGCGGCAGCGGCAAGAGCACCCTGCTGAACATCCTGGCAGGCCTCGACCGGCCATCGGCAGGGCAGGTCAGGGTAGGCCAGCGGGACCTCCTGGACATATCCGACAGAAGCCTGGTCCAATACCGGCGACAGGATGTCGGCTTTGTCTGGCAGGCAACTTCCCGCAACCTGCTGCCTTATCTGAGCGTATCCGACAATATCGAGCTCCCCATGGCTCTGGCCGGACAACCCGGGAGCCGCCGCCGCGAATGGTCCCGCGCATTGATGGACGCCTTGGACATAGCAGACAAGGCAGGTAGGATGCCCCATCAGCTTTCCGGCGGCGAACAGCAGCGGGCCGCCATTGGCGTCGCCCTAGCCAACCAGCCGCCCCTGCTGTTGGCCGACGAACCTACCGGCGAGCTGGACACCGCCAACGCCGTGCTGGTATTCGAGATGCTGAAAACCCTGAACCGCAGTTTCGGCGTAACCATCATCATCGTGACCCACTATCCGGCAGTATCTCAGTTCGTAGACCGGGTGGTGCATATCCGCGACGGGCGCATTGGCTCCGAAACCATATCAACCGCTTCGTACCGGCCGGACGGCGCGCGCGCCGAGTACGAGTTTGTGGTGGTGGACGAGGCTGGCCGCCTGCAACTGCCCGAAGAATACGCCGAGCGTTTCCGCCGCCCCCGAATTGGTACAGGGGGTGGAATCGCCGGACGAGCGGGATTGGCCCGCATAGACTTGGAGGATGGCCGCATCACCCTCCTGCCTTCTGATGGTCACTCCCATCCCCAATCCCCTGCCACTAATGAGGGGACTAGCGACTCCCCTCTCCCTCCGGGAGAAGATTAGGGTGAGGGCTTATCCAATGAACAACGGAATAATCTCGGCATCCTCACTCAGGCGCGCCTTTGAGAGCGGCGGCTCAACCGTATGGGCGGTGAACGGCGTGGACTTGGAGGTGAAGCCCGGCGAACTGCTGGCAGTAATCGGGCGCTCCGGCTCCGGCAAGACCACCTTGCTCAATCTGCTTTCCGGACTGGACCGCCCCACCAACGGCGCTGTGCTTTTCCGGGGGGAAGACCTGTCGCAAATGTCCGAAAAAGACCTGGTTGAGTTTCGCCGAAGAAAAATCGGCTTCGTATTCCAGTCCTTCGGGCTGATGCCTTTGCTCTCGGCGCAGGAAAATGTGGAATTGCCGCTTCACATCGGCGGCGTATCCTGGCGGGAGCGCCGACGGCGGGCCCAGGAGGTCCTGGAATCAGTCGGCTTGGGCCCGCGAGCCCGGCACCGCCCCTACGAGCTGTCAGGCGGCGAACAGCAGCGGGTCTCAATCGCCCGTGCTCTTGTCACCCAGCCGGAGGTCGTTTTCGCCGACGAACCCACCGGGGAACTGGACACCACTACGGCCCGCGCCATCACCGCCATCCTGCGGGAAATCTCCGCCAACGGCACCACCGTAATCACCGCCACCCACGACCTGTCGCTGGCCGAAGCCGGAGACCGTTGCCTGGAAATGGTGGACGGCTCCTTGAATTCTTGCGATTAAGGGTTCCGTTTTTTTTGGAGCATGGTTATTTAGAAACTATCTCAAAACTTGCCGCAGTACCCGATCAGTCATTCCCGCTTTCGCGGGAATCCAAACCCCCGTTACTTTTTCCTTATGACAGGATGGCCTTTCTCAATGCGTTTTGAGATAGTTTCCTAGCATACCATTGAGTGCTATTCTGAGGAATACTTGAACGCATTTGCACTAGGGCAATCGCATTTGGAGTTCCAAGCACCTTTATTCCAGCTTTTGCCCGGGCGCGGGACGAAAAATCCTATTTTCTCTGCCAAATTCTGTCATTTTGTGCCGTTCGGTGTTGTCGGCACAGGTTCCGGCAGATGCAGGGGACGCCGGGTTGGGTCTGACAAGACAACCGGGGAATATGTTAGGGATGCACCACAAGGCTTGGCAAGGAGCAGGTGTCACTGGGTCATCCAAATGCGATAGCCCTGGCATTTGTATTTCCCAATACGCCCCTGCTACGATGCCGTCCCCGACACTATCGGGATGCGAATATCAATATCTACAGGGGTACACCTATGCGAACCCAGAAACCCATTACCCTACTGTTGGCGGTGGTCGCCCTGCTCTCGCTCCTGATAGCGACGACCGTACTGCTGGCCCAAGAATCGGATGACCCGGCTCGGGTCGACCTGGACGAAATCAAAGAGGACACCATCAGGGATCTGTTCGACAACGAAGGCAATATGGTAACGCCCGATGACCGCTTGGCATCCGTGGCCCGAACGCACAAAGGCGGTTTTGGCGGTTTCTATTTCCACGAGGAGGACAACACTATCGCCTACGTCTTTATGAGGGACACCAGCGACCCCCAGTACGCAGAAGACGCATTCCGTTCAGCCTACTCGAAGAGCCATCTCATCCAGCAGATAATTCCAGTGCAGGGCGACTACTCGTTCGACGAGCTAGTAGAGTGGTACTATCTCCTAAACCCAGCGCTGCACAAGAATGACATTCGCCCTATATGGTCAGGGGTGATGGAACTTCGCAACCGGATCGTGTTTGGACTGGATGATATGTCCGTCGTAGAGGCCGCTTGGCGAATAATGGACAACCTGGACATCCCCAGAGGGGCGGTTGTCTTCGAAGAGGACCAAATCAGTCAACCTCTAGCAGGCGGAGATAATGTAGAAGATGAATGGCGTCCTCTGGTCGGCGGTATCCGTCACCAGCAAGAGACGGGCGGCGTGGACTGCACCATAGGCTTTGTCACAGAGAGAGACGGTGTAGATGGCTTCGTGCTGGCCTCGCATTGCACCAACGAGGAATTGAGAGTAGGTGGCTTAAACGACGCAGTAATTCATCAACCCAACAACCCTTATTTTGGTAACAAGAAAGTTGCCAAGGAAACCATAGACCCCAGATTGGGGTATATGAACCATCCGCAATGCCCTGATAAAGATTTCTACTGCCGGTATTCAGATGCAGCATTCGCCAAATTGAACTCGGATAAGGAAATAGACCTAGGCGAGGTTGCCAAGCCCGAAGACGTAGGAGAAAAAGACGTTTCACCGGCTGGCACCACTTTCAAAATCAAGAAGGAAAGCTCCAGCTTTGAGACTGGAGATATTATCTACTACGTTGGCAAGGAGACCGGCTGGAGAACGGCAAGAGTACTGGATACTTGCATCGAGGCGACGCTTAAGGCCAAACCGCTAGGTGGTGGAGTTGGGGTGAGAATTGTTTGCACAGGAAGGGCCCAGATAACGGACGATGGCCCTAAAATGCAACTTTCCAAAGGTGATAGCGGCGGTCCGGTTATGCTCCCTACTTCCGGAAACAACGTGGAATTGCTTGGAATCGTAACTTCAGGTTGGGGGTACAACTTCCATTTCTCAAAGGTGGGATTCATCTACTTCGAGTTGGGTCGCTCTTCGAGGTGGGACTCGTGCGTAAGGAATTGCTGACCTGTCTCAAAAACGAACGGAATCCGATTAGGGATGGGCCATCAGGTCCGGGCCATCAGCCGCTGCGATAGGGCCAGCAGTTGCCTGTCGGTTCCCCTCGGGCCGACCAGCGAGAAACCCAGCGGCAGGCCACCCAGCGACGCCAACGGCAGGCTGACCTGCGGCAGACCTGCAAGCCCGGCGACGCACAGCAGGCTCATAGCCTGAGCGCGCACCCGGTTTTCCAACTCGTCCGTCGGAGCGTCCACCGGGGGCGCAACCCGGGGCGAGGTGGGCAGACACAGCACGTCACCCTCCTCGAACACACTCCCGATCCGCTCCACGATGGCGCCACGGCGGATACGGGCGGCCTCAACCTCTGCCTGGGTGACCCTCGAAGCCCACTCGAATCGCTCACGGATTCCGGGACCGAACTCAGGCTTCGCTTCTCCAATCCAGGCAGCGTGGTTCGACCATATCTCCCAAGCCTGAATTACCCGGAAGGTCTCATACCATCCGGGCAATCCATCCGGGCTGATTGTTATGTCGGCTCGGCTGCCGATAACGCCGGCTGCCGCTTCCACTGCCGGGGCCAGAGCATCAGCCACGTCCCGGTCTACCAGGTCGAAGGCATCCAGGGCATACAGCAGGCGGCGGGGTGTGTGAGATTCGCTTTCGTCATCCAACAATACATCGTCGACGCTGGCAAACACATCGGCGTCCCTGGCAAACCAGCCGGCCACGTCGAAGCTCCAGGTAAAGGGAGCGACCCCCTCCAGCGATACCCGTCCATGGCTGGGCCGTATGCCCAGGATGCCGCAATAGCTGGCTGGCAGGCGCACCGACCCGCCGCAGTCGGTGCCCAGCGCAAAGTCCACCAGCCCTCCGGCGACCGCAGAGGCCGAGCCGCTGGAGGAACCGCCGGGAATCCGTCCAGGCGCTGCCGAATTGACCGGCGTGCCATAGTGGAAGTTCTGGCCGCTCAGACTGTACGTTATTTCGTCGGTCAGAGTTTTGCCCGCCATATCGGCCCCGGCATCCAGCAACAGTTGCACCGCCGGAGCGGTGATCGCGGCCGGGGGGTGGGACTCCAGCCAGGCCGGATTGCCGAATCCAATGCGGCTGCCCGCGATGTCAAACACGTCCTTAGCTGCGAAGGTCAACCCAGCCAGCGGGCCTTGCCCCGCCCCGGGCAGGACCGCGTGATTCTCCCGGCAGAAAGCCCCCAGCCGATCATAAGGGAGTCCTCCCGTTTGTCCTGAGCTTGTCGAAGGGCTAGGCATTCCAGTCTCCCGATGGTCGCTCCACGACAGCGGCTGGGCGGCTGAACGTGCGCCTCCCCGCCTTGAACCCCATAATAGGCGAGACCACCTCGGACACCGCCGCCGCGCGGCCTTCACACTCCAGCACCACCAGATCTGCGGCCTGTCCCACTTCGACGCCATAGTCCCGCAACCGCATCAGACGGGCGGGGCGCGTGGTCACCATGTCGTAGCAGTCGGCAAGACCGCTCTGGTCCCCCACCTGGCAGATGTTGGCGTAAAGGTTGGCCATCCGCACCAGCGAGCAGTCCCCGAAGGGCGTGAAGGGATTGAGCACGTTGTTGGTGGAAAGCGAGCAGTTCACTCCTTCTTGCAGCAACCTGTGAACCGGAGTCACGCCTCGCATCACCGAATGCTCCTGGTGTCGCCCCATTAAATATAGGTCGGTAGCCGGTAGCACGGTTGCGGCCACCCCGGCGGAAGCCAGCCGCCGCCCCTTTTCACGCAATTGCTCCTCCGGCAGGGCCGACAGCTTGGTGACGTGGCCGATGGCCACCCGTCCGCCGTATCCGTACTGTTCCGTCAGGTCGCAGACGTAGTCCATGTCCAGCGAATCGGCGTCCGGCCCGAAGTCCAGGTGCATATCAATGTCTATGTCGAACTCCCGGGCGATGGCGAACACCCGGTCAATCTGGCCTTTCGGGTCGCTGTCCGTGTACGGGGCTGCGCCCACCACGCTGCCTCCCCGGCGCAGGCCCTCGACAATCAGATCATCGGTGCCCGGGTTGTTGAGCAGCCCCTCCTGAGGGAAGATGCAGATTTCAATGTCCATGGCCCATTTGAATTCCTCGACCAGAGGCAGAATGCCCTCCAAACTGCGCAGGCCGATGACCGGGTCCACTTCCAGGTGCGTGCGGATATGCGTAGTCCCGCTGACCACGCACTTTTCCAGCGTTCGCTTTGCCCGCTCGTATACGTCCTCCGCCGTGAACCCCTGCTTGAGGCGGGCCACCTCGCCGATGGCTTCATTCAGCCCGCCCCGCTGGGAGGAAAGCCGGTCCAGGATGCAGGACTTGTCCAGGTGGATGTGGGTCTCGACAAACCCGGGTGTAACCAGCGCCCCGCCCAGCTCAACGACCTGCGCCTCCGCCGTCAGTCCAGACTGGATGGCCGCGATGCGTCCGTTCTCAATACCGACGTCCACCAGGGGCGCACCCGGCCCGTCAGCGATTCTGGCGTTTCGCAGGATTGTATCCATAGCTTCCTCGAATTAGCTGCGAGGGTCTTCTATTCCCGCCATAAAAGCCTGAACTGTGATTCGCGTGATTACACTCATTGGCGTGACATCGCAATCATGGCAATCCAGGAATCAGAAAAATCACAGTTCAGACGAAAAAACCACAAGCTCCCGGCTTAGCGGTGGCTGATTAGCCCTTCGTCCATCATCGCCTTGATCGCGCCGTCGAAGGCCTCCAGAGACTGGTCAATATCAGACTCAGTGTGGACGCCGGACAGCACGCCGCTCGTGCGGGACATCAGGTCCACCCCGCGCACCTGCAACGCCTGGCGGAAGCTGGTCTGCACCTGGGCCGAGACGCCCTTCAGCGCATTGGCGTCCAGACCCTCAATGGAGCGCGCGCCAAAGTAGATGTGGAAGGTGGAGGACTCCCCATACACGGCTGCCGACACCTCGTAGCGGTCTACCACTTCTTGCAATCCCACCCGCAGCCTCGCGGCCATGGCGTCGGCTTGCGCCTGCATCTCCCCGGTGGCCACGATGCGCAGCGCGGCGTTGCCGGTGGCGGCGCAGTACGGATTGGCGTTGAAGGTTCCGCCGTGATACACCCGCTCGAAGCGGTCGTGGTGCGGGTCGCCGGTCTGCTCCATCACCGACATTACGTCGCCCCGCCCGGCCACAGCCCCGCCGGGCAGCCCGCCGGTGAGAATCTTGGCCATGGTGCAAAGGTCGGGGCGGATATTGAGAACTTCCTGCAAGCCGCCGGGACTCCAGCGGAACCCGGTTATCACCTCGTCGAGAATCATCACCACGCCGTACTTCTCCGTCAGCTCCCGGACTCCCTCTACGAAGCCCGGCTGCCTGGGAACCGTGCCATAGGATGCGCCCGACCCCTCGGTGATGACGCCGGCAATGTCGTTGTCCGTTGACAGAATATGCTCCAGCGCATCGAGGTCTGGCGGCAAGACCACTACCGAATCAACCGTGCCCTTCGGTATCCCGGTGGACGACGGCACATCGAAGGGCGCCAGGTTGCCGGGCATAACATAGTCGTGCCAGCCGTGATAGTGGGACTGCCAGCGGACTATCTTGTCCTTGCCGGAGAAGGCGCGGGCCACCCGCATCGCCAGCGAAGTCGCCTCGGCGCCGGAACCCACGAAGCGCACCTTGTCGGCGCAGGGCATCAAATTGCAGACCCGCTCGCCCCATTCCAGCACCGTCTCCACGGGAGAGCCGTAGTGAGAACCCGCCGGGGCTGCCCGCACCAGGGCTTCCACCACCTCCGGGTGGGAATGCCCCAGCAGCAGCGACGCCGAACCCAGCCCGTAATCTATGTACTCATTGCCGTCCACGTCCCATTTGCGCGGGCCTTGACCGCGTTCGATGGTGATGGGGAACGGGTCGGCCACGTAGCCGTCGTGGCCGGCCCCGCCGGAAGGAAAGTGCTGCTGGAACCTGGGGAAAAGAGCCGCCGACCTGGGATTTTTGCGAATGTAAGCCTCGCGAATTGTCTCGGCCATCGCATTCCTCCTGCAACGGGCGTCTATTTTTGCTGACCCAGCCTATTCTATCGCAAGAACCCCTCTTTTGAGCCACAGCCAACCCGAATCTCAGATTTTGTATGCCCAACGCCTACCAGCACGATATTCAGCCCAAACAGGACGCTTGCAAACCTCATTGTCCCCAATTCTGTAAATCCTGATTCAGGCAATACTTCGCCAACACCCAAGAGTATTGCTATATTTGTCATCCATGAAACCGGAATCACCGGTGCAAGGAGGAGAGCAGTTGACCGCCGACCAAGAACGAAGACAAGAAATAGCGAGGGCCGCGCAACGGCTGGAGGCTTTCCTGCAAACCCTGAACCCCGACGATATGGCCCGCCAGAGCGCCTGCGAGGGCTGGACGGTGGCCGATGTCGTGGGTCACCTGGTGGAGCGGGGTGGCCCCATTCCCGACCAGATAGAGCGCGGCTTGGCTGGCGACCTTTCCCCCACACCCGGCATCTCCACCGAGCCGCCTGTCAGCGAAGACCAGTTCCGGCTTGACCTGGACCGTAGCGCCGTCGCCCTACGGCACGAGCTGGGCGACCGTCTGCTGGAAGAACTCGCCCGGCAGAACCGCGAGTTCGACCGCGTACTGTCCCTGGTGCAGCCCGGCGATTGGGAAAAGCTGTGCTACCATCGGCTACGCCCGGAAACCGTGCGAGCCAAGACCGACATCCGCATCGCCGAACTGGCGATGCACGAATGGGACATCCACTGGGCCTTCGACAAGGACGCTGCCCTGGCGGAAGACAGTCTCCCCGGCTTGGTCAGCGCCTCCGGGCGAGCCGTGCGACGCGCCTTCCGTCCCGATCCGGCGCGAACCCGCCCAGTCCGATACCGCTTCGACCTCAGCGGCCCGGCGGCTACAACAGTTGACGTAGTCCTGGCCCCGGAAGGCGCCGGCTTCGAAATTGCCGCCTCCCCACAGCCCGACGTAGTGTTCAACTCCTCCGCCGCCACCTATGCGATGGTCATTTTCGGCAGGCTGAAACTGGACCACGCCATTGAAAGCGGCCGGGTGACTACCGGCAGCGACGCACAACTGGTAAGCGCCTTCATCGCCGCCTTCGTCGGCGGGTGACCGTGCCTTCCCGGAAGCCCGGCTGAGAGCGAGCCTACCCCTCGATCCCCAACTCCGACTTCATATCAGCCACGGCCTGGTTGCGAGTCTTGCGCTGCCACTGCGGACGGGCGTTGATGGGTTCGTTGATGATTTCCGGGTCTATCTTCAACGCCACGAAGACCGGCCCCGGCTGGCTCAGAATTTCCTCAATCTGGTTCGTGAAGTCTTCCAGGTTGTCTATCGAATACGTCGAAGGGTAGCCGCAGCCCTGCGCCACCACGTCGTAGGTCATTACGTCGGCGTTGGGCACCGGCTGTCCGCCGGTGGTCGCGTACACTCCGTTGTCCAGCATGAAGTGATACAGGTTTTCGGGCGCTTTCTCCGCGATGGTTGGCAAGGCTCCCATCCCCATCAGCACGTCGCCCTCCGAGTCGAACAGCACCACCCGCTGGTCGGGCAGCGCCAGCGCCAACCCCAGCGCGAAGGATGCGTGTCCGCCCATCGCCGGGTCTCCCAGCGGAAGGTCACGGTCCGGCTGGTCGCTGATGTCCACCCAGAACCGTCCCCCTCGTCCGGGTATCACTATCGCTTCGCCCCGCAGCTTGTTGAAAACTTCCAGCATCTCGGCAGTCTTCATCATAATTGGTTCACTCCCTTGGTATAATTCCCCTCTCCCCCTGGGAGAGGGTTAGAGCTTGCCCTCGCGAAAGCGGGGGGTGAGGGCGCGCCTCTAGCGGCTCACGTTGAATCCGTGGTACTCGTCACCCACCAGCACGGCGACGGGACGCTTCTCCCGCGCGGCTTCGGCGAAGGCCACTGATATGCGGTCGGCGTCTTCGTCTGACTCCACCAGGTAGTAGTTGATGTTGAAGGCGTGCAGGAACCGCTCGGTATAGAAAGCAGCGGTGTCAGTAATCACCCCGTGGCGCGTCCATCCGCGATAGCCCACCATCATCACCACCGGGGTATTCATGCCGATTCCCCACCCGCGCAGCGAGTCGCCCGACTCCATCATGCCGGTGTTCTGGATCAGTATGACCGGCTTCTTGCCTCCAGCGGCCAGACCGGCAGCAGTGGAGAAGGCGTGACCTTCGCGGCTGACCGGCACCAGGTCCAGGGTAGGCTCGTCTCGCATCAGCACGTAGAGAAAATTCGTCTCGCTGTCCGGCAGCCAGACCACATGGGTGACCCCGTTGTTTTTCAGTTCCTCCAGAACACGCGCCGGGCTGAGTTCTGCCATCTCGAATATCCTCCTGACTGTTGAAAGCATACGCTGGTGCGAATGCCCTCAACAGGTATACTCACTGTCTCGCCAGCCGTCAACCGCTCAATACCCAGCCTCTTCAATGGCATCCAGGCTGGTGTGCCGAAATCTTTGTAATGACGGGTAGATGATAAAGCGATGCTTGCAGATGATAATAGCGTCCTCAAGGTAGCCTCTGCACAACGGTTCCCTTTTGGTAAGGGCGACCTTCGTGGTTTGCCTCGTTTACTCAATCAATACAACAGTGTTGCGCTGCTAGTGGTTCTCGAAGATCTCCTGGAACTGGGCCACCCTGGCCACGGTGGCGGCGCGCTCGGCCCTGGTGGGATTGCGGGGATCACGGGCTTTGGGCAGGCGTCCGAGCTTGAGCATGGTGGCCATCAGGAGCAGCCGAGCCTTGTTGCAGTCTAGGTTGCTGCCGGCGATGGTCACGTCGTCCCAGCAGCTGGGTACCCGGCCGCCAGGGTCGGCGCGGCCAACACGGGTCACTGGCATTCCGCTGAAGGTGGCGACCTCGAGGGCGCTGTGCTGGGACATGGAACCGAGGCCGTAGGGCGATGATCCCTCGAGGACGAAGCCGTGCAGCTTGGGCGAGTCCGGATCCCCGCTGCTCTGCTCCCTCAGACCTTTGGCGATGCGGGCCATGATGTCGACCTCGTTATCCGGGCTGGCGGTTTCGTCTTCGTCCATGTAAGCGCCGTACTTGACTATATGGACCCGTGGTATGGCTTCCTCGAGCAGGGCGCCGTTGTTGTCCTTAACGGGTACCCGGACTGTGGCGCCGCCGTCGGAATAGTCATCGAACTCCACAGACTCTGGGAGCCTGGACAGATTGACGTCCGACCTAGCCGTGTGGCGATAGGCGGGCTTGTACCAGATGGTTACGGGAGGGCCTACGGTGCCGAGGATGCCCCCGTGGCCGCCGGTGGCCTTGTAGTTGCCGGGGCGGTCGTCGGCCTTCTTGAACTCCCGGGCGGCGTAGATACGCTCGTCCTGGACACCCACGGCGCCGATGCCGTCTCCGAGGCCCGAGGCGATGAGGTCGACGGCGTCAACGATGTTGCGGTCTCCGTCGTTGGCCAGTTGGCCGTGGGTCCGCTGGGAGGCGCATCCGGCGAGCGTGAGGTCGGTGTCAATGAGCAGGCTTAGCCAATAGATGGTCTCCTCGACGGTAGGGCTGCCCTCGAGCCAGATGCCCCCGGCGTAATTGCCGCTGTCCATGGCGGCGCGGACGGCATTGGTGGCCTTGGCGAGGTCGCGGTACCTGGGCGAGCGGCGAATGGCCAGGGGGCGATAGGGGAAGTAGTCTACGCCCGACTTCTCGCCCTTCCCGGTGTAGCCGCCGGGCGGGAGAACGCGTATAAAGTCGAAGTCGGCCCTGCGGTCCAGGACGCTGCCCTCGCCGGACTCGTCGCGACCGGGGATGGTGCGATCAATCTCGGCGAACATACGGGAGGCGTCCGGGTAGAAGAATTGGCGGCCGCCATATCCGAGATCCCGGTCGAAGAGGTCGGATTCCTCGAAGGGCTGCCCCTGGCCGGATCCGTTGGCGCGGCGGGCCACGTAAGGCAGGGGATATGGGCCATCCTCGGGGCGCAGTTCGACCTCATAGTAATCGTTGCCATCCTGGTGGTAGATGGCTGCGGAGTCTTCCTCCAGCGGATGGGCGCTGTACTTGCTGATCCTGACCACGGCCGGCTCGTGAAGGAGCTGAGGCACCAAGTGGTCGTAGCGCCCGGGCAGGGTGCGTTCATGGGGCAGGCGGCCCTTGTTGCCGGTCACCAGTGTGGGCGAATTGGCGATGGTGGACCTGGGGCCGGAGAAAACGGCTATCCTGGGTTTGTCCATGAATCCTCCTCAAGGCGGAGCCTGGGAGTCTACCTAGAACGGCCCCGTCTGCTGCACTGCATTTGTGGACGGAAACGCCGAAAAATGCAAGCCCTGGGGTGTGGCGCGTATTGGATTGCGCCAGTCGCGCAACACTGTTGCGTTGATGAGTAAACGGCGCAACCAAGACAGTCACCCCTGCCGACAGGACACCACTGCGTGGGCGCGTCTCTCATCCCCTGCAAGCATCGCGCTATCAGCTACTCATCACTACGAAATGTCGGTCTGCTTGCAGGCTGGGATTGGTCTCAATTTCCGCTATACTTTCCCCTACTTGGCAGTCGTCACAAATCCCACCGCCCGGTCTGCTCCCAGCGGGCCGGGGAATGAGGCAGGCTATGAGGGCAGCAGTATACCGGGGCGAACAGGTCTTGCAGGTTGAGGAACTTCCCGACCCCACTCCGGGGCCGGGACAGGTGGTGATGCGGGTGAGATACTCGGCCATTTGCGGCACGGACGTTCACGCTTTCATGTATGACCTGGCCCACCCCGGCACTGTGATGGGCCACGAGTACACCGGCTCCATCGTGGATGTCGGCCCAGGAGTCACTCGCTGGAAGCCCGGCGATCGCGTCACTGGCGGCGGTGGACACGCCCCGCCGGGCGCTGGCCCGGCAACGCGCACTCACCCACGTTTCAACTACCGTACCATGGGCTTCCAGCAGAACGCCCGCCCGCGCGGATACGCCGAGTACGTGCTGCTCGACGAATGGGAACCAACCCCGGTGCCCGACGACGTCACAGACGAGCAGGCGGCCCTGTGCGAGCCATGCGCAGTAACCGTCCATGCCGTGCGCCTGTCCGACATCAAGCTGGGCGACGCCGTGGTCGTGCTGGGGGCCGGGCCCATCGGCCTGCTGTGTATGCAGACGGCGCGAGCCGCCGGCGCGACTACGGTGATTGTCTCCGAGCCGGCTCCGGGCCGGGCCGAAGCCGCCCGCAGGCTGGGAGCCGACGCCGTGCTCAACCCCCTCGAAGGCAACCTGGAAGAGCAGGTGCTGGAACTGACGGCAGGCGTTGGTCCACAGGTGGTATTCGAGTGCGCCGCCGCCCCTTCCACCATGGAGCAGGCCCTCGACCTTTCGGCGCGGGGCGGGCAGGTGGTCATGCTGGCCATCGCGTGGGAACCGACGGCAGTGCTCCCTCCCAACTGGATGGCGCGCGAAGTCCGGATGCAATCGTCCTTTGGCACCCAGCCCGAGGACTGGCGCATTGCGCTGGAACTGATGCGGACCGGCCGCGTCTCCGTTGACCACATGCTGAACGACACCAACTTCGTCCCACTGGAAGGAATACAGGACGCCTTCGAGGCCCTCTGCCGTCCCACCAGAGAATTGCAGATGGTCGTGGCCCTGTAAGCCCGCAACTCCACGACCAGCATCAATCCCGATACTCTTGCCGAAAGACCGGAGGAACTTTCCGATGGCTCTTCCCGATGCCAGCCGATACAGCCTCGCGGACGACCTCACAATTAACCGCATCCTGAACGGAATGTGGCAGGTCTCCGGTGCCCACGGCTCCATCGAACCCAGCGCCGCTCTCCGCGCCATGTTTGACTACATGGACGCGGGTTTCACCACCTGGGACCTGGCCGACCACTACGGCCCGGCGGAGGATTTCGTCGGCGAGTTCCGTCGCCAGTTGACGGCAGTTCGCGGCCCGGACGCTGCGAACGGAATCCTGGCCTTCACCAAGTGGGTGCCGCGCCCCGGCCCGATGACCCGCGAGATTGTCGAAAGCAACATAGACATCTCCCGCCGTCGCATGGGAATGGAGAGGCTGGACCTGTTGCAGTTCCACTGGTGGGACTACCGCGACATCCGCTACCTAGACGCCCTTTCCCACCTGGCAGACCTGCGCGACGAGGGCAAGATACGAGAGGTGGCGCTGACCAACTTCGACACCCAGCGGATGCAGGACATCGCCGCCCACGGTGTCCGCGTAGTGTCCAACCAGGTGCAGTATTCGCTGATAGACCGCCGCCCTGAGGTCGCTATGTCCGCCTTCTGTCAGGAGCAAGAAAGTTCACTGCTGGCCTACGGAACGCTCTGCGGCGGCCTCCTGTCCGACCGCTACCTCGGCCAGCCGGAGCCATCCGTAGGCGCGCTGAACACCGCCAGCCTCCGCAAGTACAAGCAGATGATAGACGCCTGGGGCGGCTGGAACCTGTTCCAGCAACTGCTGTCCGCCCTCAAAGCAGTGGCCGACAGGCACGACGCTACCATCGCCAACGTCGCGGTGCGCTGCATCCTCGACCGCCCCGCCGTCGCTGGCGTCATCGTCGGCGCGCGTTTGGGCGTCGCGGAGCACATCGCCGACAACGCCCGCGTCTTCGACATCAAACTGGACGCTAACGACCTCGCGACCATCGAGGCCGTACTCGCCCACTCCCGCGACCTCTACCGCCTCATCGGCGACTGCGGAGACGAGTACCGCCGATAGCCCCTACCCCACTGGCAGCACCGGCTCTGTGCGGTCTGCGGGCAGTTCCACCTCGAAGGCGTTCAGGAAGAAGGATGTCTGCGCGTAGTGGCTCATCAGCGCCGTCAACTCGACCAGGTGCTGCGCCCCGAACTGCTCCAGGGCAATCTGGAAGGTTGACGCTGAGACCCGATGGTGGGCGTAGAACTCGTTGCAGTAATTGACGATGGCCCGCTCGTCGTCAGCCATATCCGGCAGTGGCTGGCGGTCGCGGATGGCGTCCACCAAGGCGTCGCTGACACCCGCCTTGCGGGCATCGGGAGCGTGGGCGTTCCAGACGTAGGGGCAGTCGAAGTTGCGGGCCGTTACCAGTATGGCAAGCTCCCGGATACGGTTGGAAAAAGTGCTCTCGTACCGCAGGTACGACGTGAGTCCGGCGCGACGCCGCGCCAGCTCTGGGCTATTGACGATGATGGAGATTGGCCCGCCCGCTATGGTGCCGCCGGTATCTTTGGTCAACTCGTCGAAGGCTTCCCTGAATTCCTCCGGCACCATATCTCGCGTTACTATTGGTACTCTGGCCATGATTCCTCTCTACTGTCGGACTTGATACGCGATTCTACCACTTGACGGCTCCCGTCCCAGACGTGTCTTCGGACGAGAAAAGGGCTACAATTCCCCCAGAAGCAAGAGCTGACTGGGAGAGGAGGCAGCGCGATGGCAGTACCGGAAAAGGTCACCGTGGACGAGGCCCACCAGTATTACGACACTGCCGACAGCATCCGGATCAGGCCGGGCTGGATGCAGGGCGAAGGCCAGCCCATGCCCGAGATCGAACCCTACCTCTGGCGCTGGTCTCAGGTCGAGCCGCTGGTGATGAAGAGCGGCGAGCTGGTGACGCCCGACCGCGACGTGGAGCGGCGCACCCTGCGGTTGGCGACTCCTGGCATCGACCGCGGCACCACCCACACCATCACCGCCGCGCTGCAACTCCTGCTGCCCGGCGAGAACGCCCCGGCCCACCGCCACACTCCCACGGCCATCCGCTGGGTGCTGAAGGGCCAGGGCGCATACACCACCGTCGAGGGCGACAAGTGCTACATGGAGCCGGGCGACCTGGTCCTGACTCCCTCGTGGACCTGGCACGACCACAACAACGAGGGAACGGAGCCGATGATCTGGCTGGACGGGCTGGACGTCCCGCTGGTGCGCTACCTGCGGGCGAACTTCTACGAGCCGTACCCCGAAGACCAGCAGCCCATCGTCGGCGTAGCCGAGTCGGAACGCAAATTCGCCTCCGGCGCCCTGCGTCCTGCCTGGGAAAGCCCCAACGTACCCTACTCGCCGCTGTGGCACTACAAGTGGGACAAGACCTGGGAAGCCCTGCAACGGCTCGCCGAAGTTGACGCCAGCCCCTTCGACGACGTGGCTATGGAGTTCAGCGACCCCGCCACCGGCGGTCCGGTGCTGCGCTCCATGACCTGCTGGGCCCAGATGATACGCCCCGGCATCCGCACCCAGGCCCACCGCCAGACCAGTTGCGCCGTCTACCAGGTCTACAAGGGCGAGGGTTACAGCGTCATAGACGGCCAGCGCTTCGACTGGAACGAGGGCGACTTCTTTGTGGTTCCGCCCTGGGCCTGGCACGAACACGCCAACGACTCCGGCAAGGAGGCCGTCCTGTTCTCCATCCAGGACATCCCCGTGCTGAAAGACCTCGCCCTCTACCGCGAGGAGCCGTACACCGAGAACGCTGGGCACCAACCCATAACCGGCAAGTTCACGGGCTAGGCGGTAAGCTATGCCATACATCGACCTGAACGGCGACCGCTTCCACTACCACACGGACGACTTCTCCGACCCCTGGCAGCCGTCGGCCCCCGTCCTGCTGCACCACGCCGCCGGAGGCAACCTGCACCGCTGGCGGGCCTGGGTGCCGATACTGGCGCGACGCCGCCGGGTGGTGCGCTTCGATATGCGAGGCCACGCCGGTACGCCGCCCCCGGCGGGTATGGAGTACTCCCTACCGGAGCTGGCCGCCGACATCGCCAGGGTCATGGACGGATTGGACATCGAGAAAGCGCACCTGGTGGGCGCATCCGCCGGGGGCATCGTCAGCCTGCGCTTCGCCCACGACTTCCCTGACCGACTGCACAGCCTGACGCTGGTGGCCTCCACCCCCCGGCTGGCCCGGATGGGTGCGAGCATGGACGCCGGATCATGGCGGCGCATCCTGGAGGAAGAGGGAACTCGCGCCTGGTTGATGGCCGACACCGACAAGCGCTTCGGCCCGAACACAGATCGCCACGTGGTCGAATGGTACGCCGGTGAGGGAGCCAAAACCTCGGCCCCGGCAGTGATAGCCCTCCAGGGCTGCCTGCTCGCCCAGGACCTGACGCCGATCCTGCCGGATATAGGCGTCCCTACCCTGATACTCGCCGCGTCTCAGGACGACATCACACCCCTGGACGTACAGGAAATGATGGCCCAGCAGATGCCCAACGCCACGCTGGAAGTCTACGAAGGCGTCGGTCACAACATGAAGGTCGAAATCCCCGACGCCCTCGCCGCCCGAACCCTAAACTTTATGGAAAGCCTCGCCGACGGCTGACCCAAAAAACAGCTCCTATACCTCCGCCGCCCGCAGCGCCTCAACGTCCATGCCGTAATCGTCCGGTTCCCGCCCCTTGATTGCGGCCAGCACACGCTCCGGGCTAAGGGGTAACGTGCGGATGCGAACGCCCACCGCATCGTAAATCGCGTTGGCGATGGCCGCTGGGGGGCCGAATCCCGGCGGCTCCGCCACGGCACGGAGTCCGAACGGCCCATCCTCGCTGGGCACTTCCACCAGCACGTTCTCTATCTCCGGCATATCTATGGCCAGCGGCATCAGGTAGGTTGCAAGGGATGGGTTGCGCACCCGTCCGGTGTCTGGATCAATCTGTATCTCTTCGCTGAGAGCGCGACCTATTCCCTGTACCGCGCCACCCTCGAGCTGACCCTCTACCCCCATGGGATTCACCGCCAGACCCACGTCCTGCGCCTGCACGAACCGGGTGACCCGCACCTGCCCGGTCTCGCGGTCCACCAGCACCTCCGCACCCTGAGCGTTGAACACCGGGTTGTAGGGCATACTGGACAGCGACGCCGTCCCGACAATGGGTCCGCCGCGAGACGAAAGGCTCATCCTCGCCAACTGGCCCAGGCCGATGGACTGCGGCGGATTGTCCATCACGTAGACTGCGCCACCTTCGCACTCCAGCGCATCGGCCTGAACGCCCAGCCGGTCAGCCGCCAGACCCAGCAGCTTGTCGCGGGCGTCTTCCGCAGCCATCTGGACCACCTTCCCCTGGCTGTACACGATGCGGCTGCCACCGCTGGGGCCGGTGAAGGGCGCCAGGTCCGTATCCCGCTTGGCAACGATTACCTGCTCCATTTCCAGCCCCAGCGCCTCGGCGGCAATCTGTGCCAGCGACGTGTCGCTGCCGGAGATGTCCACCGAGCCGGTCAGCAGTCCCACCGTGCCGTCTTCGTTCACGCTGATGGACGCCGTTGACGGCCCGCTGCCGCTCCTCCATTCTCCAATAGCCACACCCACGCCGCGAGCCAGTCTGTCTCCGTCTGAATCCGAAGCCCCGCCGTTTTGCGGCTGCTCCATCTTCTCCTTCAGCGCGTCCATGACTTCCGCCAGGCCGTTGCGGGGAAGGCGCGCCCCGCTTACGCTGACATCTCCTTCCTTCAATGCGTTCCTGCGCCGAAACTCCAGCGGGTCGAGGCCCAGCCTGTGCGCGATGACGTCCATGTGTGACTCAACGGCGAAGGTCATGTCGGCCACTCCCGAGGCGCGATAGGAGCCGACGTACAGCTTGTTGGTGTATACCCCGTATGACCTCAGCCGGAAGTTGGGAACATCGTAGGCCCCCAGTCCGTGGCCGACGCCGGAGTTGGGGCCTGCGCCCAGGTAGGCCCCAACATCAAACACGCTGCGGCCTTCCCGGGCGGTGATGCGTCCGTCGTTGGTCACAGCGGTCTTGAGGTAGATATTGGTCTCCAGGCGCGGCCCGTTGAGCGTGAAGGTCTCCTCGCGGGTGTTCACCAGCTTGACCGGGCGGTGCGTCTTCATCGCCAGCAGCGCCGGGAAGGCTTCCAGCGCCAGCCGCAGCTTGGCCCCGAATCCGCCGCCCATTTCCATTGCCACTATCTTGATGTTGCCGATGGGCATCTCCAGCACCGACGCAAGCTGCTGCCGCACTTGGTACGGCCCCTGCGTAGAAGCCCACACTGTCAGCCGCCCGTTGGCTTCCACGTTGGCAACACAGGCCATCGGCTCTAGGAATCCCTGATTGATTGGCTGCGTATGGTAAGTCTCTTCGATGATGTGGTCGGCTTCCGCAAAGGCCGCGTCCACGTCGCCCCGGTCGGCGTCCAGCATGGTGCAGTTGTTGCCGCCGAGGGCGAACCCATACCCCTCGAACTCCGGCAGATCGGGATGCACCTCGGTCGAGTCCGGCAGAATCGCCGTCAGCGGGTCAACGACGATATCCAGATCTTCGTATTCGACCCTTATCAGCGACAGCGCCTCCACCGCGGTGATCTCGTCATCGGCGGCAACGGCAGCCACCGGCTCGCCGACGTAGAACACCTCGTCCCGCGCCATGACCCGGCGGTCCCGCAGCGCCCCGGAGCCGAAGAAAACGTCAGGGAAGTCCTTGCCGGTAATGACGCCCCGCACGCCGGGCAGCGACTCGGCTTCCGATGTGTCTATGCTGACGATGCGGGCGTGGCTGCTGGTGCTGGTCAGCACCTTGCACATCAACATCTCCGGCAGATAGACGTCGCCGGCATAGGTGGCATGGCCGGTCACCTTGTCCAGCGCGTCAACGCGAACATGGTTCTTGCCAAGTACCCGAAAATTACGGATGTCTGACTCAGCCATCTCTGCTACTCCGCCTCTTTCGAACTTTCGACAGCCGCCATTACGGCCTCGATCACCTTGGAATAGCCGGTGCACCGGCACAGGTTGCCGCCCAGGCCGAACTTGACTTCTTCCTCGGTCGGGTCGGGATTGCTGTTGAGCAGACCGACCGTCGCCATAATAAGCCCAGGGGTGCAGTAGCCGCATTGCAGCCCACCATTCTCGGCGAAGCTGAGTTGCACCGGGTGAAGCTCCCCGCCGGACGCCAGACCTTCGACGGTGGTGACTTCCGCATCGTGGACGCTGTGAGCCAGCACTAGGCACGAAGTCACCGGCTGCCCGTTCAGCAGCACCGTGCAGGCCCCGCAGTCGCCCTCGTCGCATCCCTTCTTCGTTCCCGTGAGATGCAGTTCGTCCCGCAGCATATCCAGCAGCGAGTAGTAAGGCTCCACCAGGATGGTGCGCTCCACACCGTTAACGGTTATCTGGACAACTCTCTTCATAGTGCATTCCTAATAGGGTCTTTCAGTCATCATGCTGCCTGAACTGTGGCTCGCCACATTCAGCGATGGGCAGGATCGAGGAAATCATCAAGCAACCGAAATCCTGTCCATCCCCTAGTCGAATAAATCACTGTTCAGACCGCCACCTGAATAGCGAGCCTGCGATGGTCTTCGTACGCCAGCGCGCTGCCCGTCGCCGCCTCGGCAGCCCGCTCAAGTGTCCTCCGGGTCAACACCCCCACCATCTCTCGCCTGTAACTGGCAGTGCCCCGCACGTCGTCAATCGGGCTGGCTTGAGACATCGCCTGTTCAGCCGCTGCTTGCAGTAGTTCCGGGTCGAGCGTTCGGCCTCTCAGCATCTGCTCGGCATCCCTCGCTCTCAGCGGCGTTGGAGCCACCGCGCCCAGGGCGATGCTAGCATCGGTACAAATTCCGGAGCGGTCAACGCTGACCGCCGAGGCCACTCCCACCGTGGCAATGTCCATTGCTCCACGAGGGCTGTGCTTGATATACAGCGAGCCAGTGTTGCGAGATGGCGGAGGAAGCGTGATTTCGGTCAGTACCTCGTCCTGGGCCAAAACCGTCTGCCCCGGCCCGGTAATGAGTTGCTCCAGCGGCACCTGCCGATTCCCGTCTGGCCCCGACAGCCGACACTCCGCTCCATAGACCAGCAGGGCCGGCAGCGTGTCCCCCGAGGGGGAGGCGTTGCAGATGTTCCCGCCCACCGTCGCCAGGTTACGTACCTGCACCCCGGCGAAGGAAGCGGCCGCCGCCGCCAGCGCCGGGTAATGCCGCCGAATGGCCGGATGCTGCTCCAAGGTCTGGATCGTCACCAGCGCACCCAGTCGCAGCCCGTTTCGTGCGCTGTATGCCACCCGGCTCAGGCCGGGAACGTGCTGGATGTTCACCACGTAGTCGGGGTGCCAGAACCCCGCACGCCAGCGCACCAGGAAATCCGTGCTGCCCGCTACGATCCGCGCCTGCTGACCGTGCTGTTGCAGCATCCTTACTGCCTGCCGCAGCGTCCGCGCTTCCAAGTATTCAAAACGCCTCATGGCAACCTCGTGTCTCGAACTAACCGCGAGTGTAGAGAGGCCTGGCAGCCAATGTCAACGCGGCCGCAAAGGCCCGGCGCAGCCGGATCAATGCTGACCTATGAACTCCAGCACAATCCCGTTCCAGACCTCAGGGCGTTCCCAGAATCCCGCGTGCCCAGCTTCCGGTAAGGAAACGAATCGAGACGCCGGAATATGCGCCGCCAGCATACGCATCAGCGCCGGGGGCGACAGCAGATCGGCTTCCCCTGACACCACCAGGGTCAGTACCCGCATCGTCTCCAAGCGAGCGTAGGTGATCGGTTCGCGGGTAGGCTGGGCAGGAACCGGGCCGTCGGGTCTGCTACCCACTTCAATCTCCAGCCAGCGGCTCACACCGTCAGGGTCGGTCCCGCGATAGGACGGCCCCAGTTCCCGCAACTCCACAGGGAGATTCTGTATCTCGGGCGGGCGAAGCCGACGCTGCACTTCCAGGTATGGCTCGTCCTGCACCCCGCCGATGGTGTTGGCAACAACCAGGCTGCGGACTCGCTCCGGGTGCGTCAGCGCGTAGTCCAGCGCCGTAATTCCGCCAGCTGCCGTAGCAACAAGGTGGACTCGCTCCAGAGACAAACCTGTCAACAGCCCGTGCAGGTCGTCGCCCGAAAAGCCCGGCTGGTGCTCCGCGTCGGCAGTCCTGGAGCGCCCCCAGGTGCGTCGATCGTAGGCGATGCAGCGGTATCCGGCCGAGCCAAAGGCGGGCCACTGGTAGACCCAGCCCTCGCAGGTGCCGGAGGCCGCGTGGAGAAAGATGACCGGCAGGCCATCTCCTCCACTATCCTCATACCACAGGTCAACGCCCGGCAGGGATAGGTAAGGCATTGCTTTCTATCCTCGATGATGGCTCCGGAACTCGGATTACCTGAAAATAGGCAGCACCTTCTCACCCAGGAGCCGCATTGACTTCTGGACGCCGTTTGTATCCATCTCGCCGGTGTTCAGCTTCAGCATCAGGTTTCGCACTCCAATATCGCGCATCTCAGCTATCTGGTCTGCGACCTGCGACGGAGTGCCGACGATGAATGAGTGCTCAAAACTCTCCCCGGCGGGCGCCGGCCGGTTGGGATCCGGCGGAGGCAGGCCACCCGGATTGTAAAGCTCACGGGCATGGCGGAAGTGATGGCGCTCCCGCTGGAAGCCCGCCGCGGCCACCTCATAAGCCTCATCGTAACTCTCGGCCACGAACAGATCGCGGGAAGCCCAGCACTGGTCAAACGCGGACTCCACCTGCGCCTCGGTGAAACCCGAGTCCAACATCGTCGCCTGATACCGCTCCAGCCGCGACTGGAGGGCGGGCAGCGTCTGTATTCCGATCATCACAGGCCGCCCGATTTCCGCCATTCTGAGTGTAGACTCCTCGCTGATGCAGGCCCGCACCAGCGGCGGGTGCGGCTGCTGGTATGGGCGGGGCCGCAACTGCGGAAACTCTACATTCCAATGCTCTCCCCGGTGCTTCAGGTCCTCCCCGGTCCAGGCGGCCACCATCAGATCCTCGGCCTCGTCCAGCCGGGCTAGGCCGTCCTCCATAGTAATGCCGAACCCGATATATTCGTAGTGGTTGTATGCCGAGCCGCGTCCGGTTCCCACGATGAGCCGACCATGGCTGAGGTTGTCCAGCAACGCGGTCTGCACCGCCAGCCGCACCGGATGATGGAAAGCCAGTTCGACCACCGCAAACCCGATCTTGAGGCGCTCGGTCCGGGCAGCCACCGCTGCGCCCAGCACCAGCGGGTCAGCGTGGGCCGCCGCGCCGTCGAAGTGATGCTCGGTAAGCCAGACGGAGTGCATCCCGATCTGCTCTGCCAGCAGGATCTCGTCGAGGGTGCTGTCAATCACCGCCGAGTCGTTATCCGGCTGGTGACTGACGGGGAATACAAAGGAACCGAAACGCATGGTTAACTCCTGGAAAACATTAAATGTCCAGTCTACGAGACTATCCCCGCCCTGCGCGGATGAAGTCGGCAACCCGCTCGGCCATCATAATCACCGTGGCGTTGGTGTTGGCCCGCACAATGTCGGGCATCACTGAAGCGTCCACCACTCGCAGCCCGTCCAGGCCGTGAACGTGGCAGTATTGGTCCACCACTGCCGTCGGATCCGAGACCGGCCCCATCTTGCACGTCACCGACTGGTGCCCGGCAATTCCCGCGTTCTGCTGGAGCCAGGCGTCCAGCGCATCGTCGTTAGCCAGATCCGCGTCGGTGGGCGACAACCGCTCCGCCAGCAGACCGTCGAAAGCCGGATGATCGAAAATCGCCACCGTCCGCCGCACCGCGTCCCGGTACCGGGCGGTGTCCCTCGGATCGGTGAGGAAACGGAAGTCCAGGCGAGGCTGCACCGTCACGTCGGCAGACGACAGGGTCAGCAGTCCTTCGCTATACACGTACTCTATCCGGCATCCGAAGCGGATGTCCGGCGGCTCGGAGCTTTCCGGGTAGGACGTGGTGGGTTGCACCTGCACGTCGTTGCGCATGGAAGAACCCTCGGCAGTGAACCGCAGGCCAACCTGGTTACGGGGCGCATCCGGCGAAAGGTGATGCTCCGGGTGCGAACGGAACACGATGGAGACCGAAGGGTGGTTCTTCATGCTACGGCCTACCCCCGGCAGGTCGCGTACCGGTTCGATCCCGAAGGGACGCAGCTCCTCGGCAGGCCCGACGCCGGACAGCAACAGTAGGTGCGGTGAGTGTATCGCCCCGGCGCTGAGGATGATCTCATCACCTTCTACAATGAAGGTCTCGCCCCCGCTGTCCACCTCAACGCCTGTTGCGCGACCACCATCGAATACAATGCGCTTCGCCAGCGCGCTGGCCCGTATGGTGAGGTTCAGGCGATGGCGGCAGGAGTCCAGGTATGTTATCGCCGTGCTCATCCGCACTCCACCGGGGTTGTTCAGCGGCATCTGCCCAACGCCGGTGGCATCGGGGTGGTTCATGTCCGGGTCATCCGGGAACCCGGCGTCCCGGCAGGCTTGATAGAAGGCGGCCTGCAAGGGCAGCCAGTCCTTCCGTGCGTGCCTCCACACCGGAATGGGGCCGTCCGTGCCGTGGAAGTCGTCGTGGATGTCCGCGTCGCTTTCCAGCTTGCGGAAGTAGGGCAGCGTCTTGACGTAACCCCACTCGTCGTTGCTGGCGGCGGCCCAGGCGTCGAAGTCCTCCGGCATCCCGCGTAGCACAATCTGGTGATTGATGGCGCTGCTGCCGCCCGTCACCCGGCCCCGGGCCACGTGCAGGGGGCGCGGCTGCTGAGGCGTCGCCTGGCCCACCAGCGACCAGTTGTGAGCCGCCCCCTCTTCCGAGGCCACCTGGTTCATATCGTGTTTCAGCTCGTCTGGCAGATGTTCCGGGTAGTCCGGCCCGGCCTCCAGCAGCAACACCGAGCGGCCGGGGTCTTCCGACAGCCGGTTAGCAAGGACGCAGCCCGCCGACCCCGCCCCCACGATGATGACG
>VXOI01000049.1 GCA_009840175.1 Chloroflexota bacterium
GGCTTGCTCACAGTCTACACCCCAACCGGCATCCCGACTTTTGAGACAGGCTCAAAGGGAGGGAGATGTTATCCGTTGGTTGGCGCCGCTGCAGGAACAATCCCTAAAACTCCTGAGCGAAGGAGACTCGCAACTTGCCGCCAACATATCTCCCGCCGAAAGGCGGGACCACATACTCTGGGCTCTCGATATGCTGGGAGATGGATGGTACAAGGAAATCGTCTCCGAACGAACTGCTGCCTTGGAAGCGGCGCACAACCGGCTTACTAAGACCATCAAGGGCGAGCCTGCCAAGGTAAAACCCCACGAGCCGCCGGACGTCATCGGCTGCTATGTGCTCGTGCCTGCTGGGGGTAAATCATGAGCTACGCGACTATAACCGTAGAAGGAGGTCTCCTCCCACCGGACCTGCTGGACCGGATCGCTACCGACGACAACAGTATATCGGGGCAGAAGCCCGCAGATTTCGGCTTGTCCAGTGGACGCCGTCTTCCTGATGAGATACAGCGGACCTTCTCCGACGCCAGAGTTCACTGGGATTCTTTCACCAGGCGCTTGGAACACTCGCGGGAAAGTCGAACCACTTTGACTCGGCAGGACTGGGGGTCGAAATTCTTCGAGCTTCTTTCGTTCCCGACGCTGGATTACCAGAGAACGGCCATTGAAGCTGGCGGAACTTCCTTCCCCATTTCTTACCTGACGGGCGGACCGGATATCTTTACTCCGGTCCACATCGTGGCGGTGGACCAAGGACTCGACGAGCGTTCGGGCAGAGGACGCACGCCCCATGCCCTGGTACAAGACTATCTCAACCGTTCTGACTCGCTATGGGGAATGGTCACCAACGGGGCCAAGCTGCGCCTGTTGCGAGACAGTGCCCGACTGTCCAAACCCACTTACCTGGAATTCGACATCCAGGCCATGATTGAAGGCAACGTTTACAGCGAATTTGTTGCCCTCTACCGGTTACTCCATGCCAGCCGGTTGCCTCACAGCGGCATGGGGCCACATGAATGTCTGATAGAAAGCTACTATAACCAGGGCATCGAGGAAGGTGGGCGAGTCCGGGAAAAGCTCCGAGACGGTGTGAGGAACGCGCTGGAAGTATTGGGGTCTGCTCTTGCCCGACATCCCGACAGCGAAGCACTCCGAGAAGCATTGAGCGCACGCTTGGACGACACCGCCTACTACCGTCAGCTCCTCAATTTCGTCTACCGGATGCTCTTCCTCATGGTTACTGAAGAACGAAGGCTTCTCTTCACGTCAGGAGACATTAGACAACAAACCGTGTACGACCGATATTACAGCATCACGCACCTTCGGGAGCGAGCTGAACGGTACTTCGCTGGGGATACCCACAGCGACCTCTGGGCTGGACTGGCCCAGACATTCCGCCTTTTTCGTGACGATAATGCCGCCCGACAATTGGGACTATCGCCCCTTAACGGCGAGTTGTTTGGCCGTGGCGCGTGCCGGGATATAGAGAGTGCTTCTTGCACCAATGAGGCTTTCCTAGCTGCCATGCTTTCCCTGTCTACCTTTGACGACAACGGCGTGCGTCGAAGGGTGAACTATGCCCATTTGGACGTGGAGGAGTTTGGCTCAGTCTACGAAAGTTTGCTGGACTACCGCCCCGTCGTCGACCTCGGTGGCGCTTCCGGCGCCCCGCCGCGCTTCCAGTTGGCCGCTGGCACGGAGCGCAAGCAGACCGGGTCCTACTACACGCCACCGGAACTGGTGCGCGAACTTGTCGAGAGCGCGTTGGTTCCGGTAATGGAAGAGCGGTTGGCAGAGGCCAACACCGGCGAAGACAAAGAGCAGGCCCTCTTGGACCTTCGCGTGTGCGACCCTGCGTCTGGCTCAGGCCACTTCCTGCTGGCCGCCGCTCGCCGTATAGCTCGGGAATTAGCCAGGATACGAAGCAGCGGGGATGAACCGGCGCCCTCGGAGTATCGCGCCGCCGTACGCGACGTAGTGCGTAGCTGCATCTACGCCGTGGACAAGAACCCCTTGGCCGTGGACCTGTGCAAGGTCGCGCTGTGGATTGAAAGCCATGCGGTAGGGCTGCCCTTGGGCTTTCTCGACCACCATGTCAAGTGCGGCGATAGCCTGGTGGGGGTAATGGACCTTTCCGTGCTAGAAGATGGCATCCCCAACGACGCCTACAAGCCGGTTACGGGCGACGACAAGAGCGCTGCCGCCGGCTACCGCAAGCGAAATCAGCAGGAGCGCAGAGGTATGCGTCCCCTGGAACAGGGCAGGCCCGAAGTCTCCATCAGAGAAATAGCGGAAGAACATGCCATCTTCGCTGGAATGGAGGAGAATAACCCGAAGGACGTTCAAGCCAAATTCGACCGGTTCTGGCAGCTACGTGGTGAGGGCACCCAGTGGTGGGACCTGAAAATCGCTTGCGACCTGTGGACATCGGCTTTCTTTCTGCCATTGATGTCGGAAACCCCGGAGGCGCCCCAAGTCCCCACCACCGATACCGTCAGAAAATGGCTGGAAAGCCGCGCCATCGTTGGCACTCTTACCGGCAAGGCGGCAGCAGCGGCGGCCCAGGGTAATTTCTTCCACTGGCCTCTGGAGTTCCCGGAAGTGTTTGACAATGGCGGTTTCGACGTGGTTCTGGGTAACCCACCTTGGGAGCGAATCAAGCTTCAGGAAAAGGAATTCTTCGAGACGAGAGACCGGGAAATCGCAGACGCTCCCAACAAGGCTGCCCGGGACTGGTTGATCCGGTCTCTCCCGCAGCAGAATCCCGCCTTGGCCCAAGAGTTCGCTCGTGCCGTTCACGATGCGGAATCTGTCAGCCGATTTGTTCGTAACGGCAACCGGTTTCCGCTAACGGGACGCGGTGACGTCAACACGTATTCCATCTTCGCAGAAACCGGACGGACTATTTGCGGTCCCACGGGGCGGATGGGGATAATCGTGCCGTCAGGCATTGCCACCGATGACACAACCAAGTATTTCTTCTCCGACTTGGTGGATGCTCGCTTACTGGTTAGTCTCTACGACTTCGAGAATCGGGAGAGAGTGTTTCCGGGCATAGACAGTCGCATCAAGTTCTGCCTACTCACCTTGACTGGAGCCAATCGCCCTTCACCCCAGGCAGAATTTGCCTTTTTCTTATACAGCACCGAGCAACTTCAGGATGAGGCTCGCCGGTTTACACTGGAGCCCGAAGACTTTGCTGTGTTCAACCCCAACACTCGCACTTGCCCCGTCTTTCGAACCAAGAAAGACGCCGATATTGCAGGCAAGATGTACCGGCGCGCTGGTGTGTTCTGGAAAGAAGCACGTGGGGATGAGCCGGAAAATAATCCGTGGGGTATCAATTTCCAAAGAATGTTCGATATGTCCAATGACTCCGGCCTTTTCCGCACGCATGAGCAACTGATTTCTCAAGGCTGGAAGCTGGAAGGCAACATATTCTCCAAAGGAGGCAATTTCTACTTTCCTCTGTACGAAGCAAAACTGTTCCACCAGTACGATCACCGTTTCGGCACTTTCGACGATGTTGATGAGGGAGCATTAGCTGGAGGAAATGCGCGCAACATGACTGCGGGTGAAAAAGCCGACCCTTCGAATGTGGTTATTCCCCGCTACTGGGTCCCTAAGGAAGAAGTTAACAAGAGAATCGCCGACCGTATCAACGACTATAATTCTGGGGGGGGGGGGGGGGGGGGGGGGGGGGGGGGGGGGGGGGGGGGGGGGGGG
>VXOI01000241.1:0-15954 GCA_009840175.1 Chloroflexota bacterium
CACTGGGCGTCAGTCAAATCGGTGGGGCATGGTTTCCGTTCCATCCCTTGATGTTATTCTATTGCCAAACCTTTGGAAACACCCTCTCCTAGGCCACGAGGTGCTCTATCGCCTCAACGCGTGGACGCCCGATGGCCTTGACCCCATGTTCGCTTCCATGCGCCGGGCCAGGGTGCAGGCCATGTCTCTTAACGACCACACCCCCGGATAGGACCAATACCACGACCTCGAAGAGTTCAAGAAGACCATATCCGCTTACTTGGCCAAGGCGGCAATCCGGTATTCCCATGAGGAAGTCATTGACGCCTGGTTACAGTCTAGGCCGATAGAGGCCCTTCCGACTGCTGTACTTGAGCGCACCACCGCCGAGATGGCCGAGCGGCCCTTCGTCCTGCTGGGCCACGACCCGGACTCGGCGGATAAAGTGGACGAACTGGCGGAGTTGAGGGTGAGCATAGCGGAGTTTCCGGTGGCCTATGCCGCCGCCCGCCGTGCCCGCGACACCGGCCTGTGGGTCACCATGGGCGCGCCCAACGTCGTGCGTGGCGACTCAACCAGCGGCAACCTCAACGCAGCGAATCTCGCACGCGATGGTCTGCTGGACATCCTCTGCGGAGACTACCACGCATCCTGTCTCCTCTATGCCGCGCTGATTCTGCATCGCCAGGGCTACTGTGAGCTTCCCGCGGCGGTGGCGATGATTACCGCGAACCCGGCACGCGCCTTCTCGCCTCACGACCGCGGCCGCATAGAGCGGGGCCTGTCGGCGGACCTGTGCCTGTTCACTGAGGACGGAGGTATCCCGCAAATCATCGCCACGTTCAAGGCGGGCGCCCCCGTCTACACCCGGCAGGCCAACGTGGAGATTCCTGTATAACAACGACGGATTCCCAAAGATGGGGCCACGGCGAATCTTCGGAACGCCCTGCGAGGTGGTCGGCAGCTTTGTAGCGTCCTCCTGGACGTAGGGTTTAACGTTCAATTGGAATACCTGTCGCTATTACATCTGAGGACCTATAAGAAACTTATTGCAAAGTGGTTAGAATAGCTTGGTGGTGGTTTAGCATAGCCTGTACTTTGGGGGTATGGAGCGATAAGCACACGCCAGCGACTTGACCCGATCCCAATGGAACCAGTTGGAACTCCTATGCCCTGGACGCCAAGGGCAGGTCCGTTTGGCCACCAAGTGGAGCCAAGGATATCATAAGGTGTCCAGCGCAGCTTAGACGCAACGGTTGTTGTTGCTGCCGCAAAGCCGCGCCATGGAAAACTCCTCGGGTGCCTCTCTACCGCGTCCATAACCACACCTTCCATCTCACATCTATCACTGCCGCCCGACTTTAAAAGGGCCCTGCGACTCGCAAGAGCTTGACAGCCCTTTGGCCTGCGGCTTACCTTTCTACAATGTTCTTGGCGCTGGGGATGTCGCTGCGTCGTGATCCTCGCAGTTCTCTTCTACTTTCGTTAGCCATTTCCTCCCCGGAGGCTGCTGTGACTACGGAACAAGCTCTTGCCTCAAACCTGCGGCAAAGCGGTACGGCGCCGCTGCTGGAGGTGCGTGACCTCCAGACTCACTTCTTCACCCGCCGCGGCGTGATCCGGGCGGTCAACGGCGTCAGCTTCAACCTCATGCCCGGCGAGACACTGGGGTTGGTGGGGGAGTCGGGCTCTGGCAAGACCATCACCTGCCTGTCGCTGCTGCGGCTGCTGCCGCGGGGGGCTCGCATCGTGGGCGGGGAGGTGCTGTTCCAGGGCCAGAACACCCTGGAGCTGTCCGAGAAGGAAATGGAGCGGCTGCGGGGCGTCCGAATGGGGATGATTCTCCAGAACTCCATGGCCGCCCTTGACCCGGTATTCTCCATCGGTACGCAGATAGCCGAGCCACTGGCGGTGCATTCCGGGTTGAGCTGGAAAGCTGCCATGGAACGCAGCATTGATCTGCTGAGGATGGTGAAGATCACCGCGCCGCATCTGCGAGTGCGCAACTATCCTCACGAGATGAGCGGGGGGATGCGCCAGCGGGCCTCCAGCGCGGCCTCCATTGGACCTTACCCAGACCTGCTCATCGCCGACGAGCCTACTACGGCCCTGGACGTCACCACCCAGCGGCAATACCTGGAACTGCTGAAGGAACTGCAACAACAGACGGGTATGGCCCTCATTTTCATCACTCACGACATCAGCATCGTGGGCAACCTGTGTGACAACCTGGCGGTGTTCTACGGTGGGCTGGTGGTGGAGTACGGGCCCAAGGACCAGGTGCTGAATCATCCCACCCATCCCTATACCGAGGCCCTGCTGGAGGCGCTTCCGGTGCTGGGAGAGAAGCGGGAGCGCCTCCGCACCATTCAGGGCGACCCCCCCAACGCCGGCAACCTGCCTCAGGGCTGCCCGTTCCATCCCCGCTGCGACAAGGTGATGGACAGGTGCCGCGACGGTGGTCCTCCGCCCATATTCACCCCCGGCAATCTGCAAAGGACGCGGTGCTGGTTGGCAGAATGATTGATAACTCGGCAAGATCGGAAGGCGAAGTAATCATCGAGTCCCGCAACGCCGTCAAGCACTTCGTCATCAAGACGGGACTGATGAACAGCCGGACCGCAGGGGTGGTCAGGGCCGTTGATGACATTTCCTTTACCATCCATGAAGGCGAGACCTTTGCTTTGGTGGGAGAGTCGGGCTGCGGCAAGAGCACCATGGCCAACCTCATCCTGAAGGTGCTTGATCCCACATCCGGCGAGGTTCTGTACCGGGGAGCGTCGCTGGCGGATATGTCTGCGCAGGACACCCGGAACTACCGGCGGAATGTTCAGGCCGTGCTGCAAGACCCCTACGGCGCGCTGAACCCCAGGATGCGGGTGGGCCACATAATCGGCGAGCCGCTGGAGGTGCATGGCGTCGGCCGGGACGATAGAGAGGAGCGGGTGACTGCGGCCCTGCAATCCGTTGGATTGCCGCCATGGGTGCAGTCGCAATTCCCCCACGAGTTCAGCGGTGGCCAGCGCCAGCGCATCGGCGTCGCCCGCGCCCTGACGCTCAACCCTGACCTGATAGTGCTGGATGAGCCGGTATCCTCGCTGGACGTGTCCATACGGTCGCAGGTGCTGAACCTGCTGAAGGACATCCAGGACGAGCGGGGTATTTCCTACATCCTCATCTCCCACGATCTGGCGTCGGTGGAGCACATGAGCCACACCATCGCCGTGATGTACCTGGGGAAGCTGGTGGAATTGGGCGACGCCGAGCTGACCTGCTCGCAGCCACAGCATCCCTACACCGCGTCGCTGGTGGCCGCAGCCACCCCGCCCGGAACGACGCCCAACTGGCCCATCCCCATCGTGGGCGAGGTACCCAGCGCACTGGAAACACCCAGCGGATGCTCCTTCCATCCCCGATGCCCCTACGCCATGCCGGTATGCAGCCAGGAAACGCCCGAGCTGGCCCCCACTGAGGACGGTCGCATGGTGGCCTGCCATCTTTACCCCGACGAAATCAAGCATATAGACAAGCAGGCACCGGTCGCAGTGGCCTAGTCTGCCGCCGCCGGGCTATCGTCTGAACTGTGATTTTTGTGATTATGGGATGAGTATGATTGGCAGCGTAAAACTCCAGAGAATCATGTGAATCTCCTAATCACAAAAATCACAGTTCAGACGATTTTTCGAGGTTGATCATGAGCTTATCAGGCAAGTCCGCCATTGTAACCGGCTCAGCATCCGGCATCGGGCGAGAGATTGCGCTGACACTGGCCGCTGACGGTGCATCTATTACTGTCGCCGACCGCAACCTTGAGGGCGCGGAGGCCGTGGCGAGGCAGATAATAGAGTCCGGCGGCGCGGCGCGGGCGGCGCAAGTAGACGTTACCAACAGCGGACAGGTGGATGCTGCGGTCGAGGGCGCAGCAGAGGCTTACGGATCGCTGGACATACTGGTGAACGTGGCCGGGTTCGGCTTCAACTCTCCCATCGTTGATATGAGGGAAGAGGATTGGGACCTGGTACTGGGCGTGAACCTGAAGGGGCAGTTCCTCTGCGCCAGGGCCGCTGCCCGACGGATGATACAGCAGGGCAACGGCGGTCGTATCGTCAACATCGCCTCCACCGCCGCAAATAATGCCCGCTACGCCGGGGGCGCATACTGCGCCGCCAAGGCCGGGGTGGTACAGCTTACGAAAGTGCTGGCGCTGGAGCTAGGGGAGTACGACATAACCGTCAACGCCGTGGGACCAGGCTTCACCGAGACCCCGGCCACCGTGGAGTCGTCGGACGAGTACCGCTCCAACTTCCTGGCGCAGGTGCCGGCGCGCCGTTCGGGTCGCACTTCGGACATCGCCAACGCAGTGCTGTTCCTGGCGTCCCCGGCTTCGGAGTACGTCAACGGCCAGACCATCTACGTTGACGGCGGCTACTCGGCGGGTAAGCTCACCGTGCGTGGGTAACTCCATTTGATGTTGCAATGTAACCGAAAAATTACAATTCGGTTACATCTTTGTTAAAGAGGTGACGAAATAGGTTTGCAATGTTGACATGACTATGGGCGCGTTGTAGCTTTACCGCGTCACAAATTTGGGAGGAACGAAAAGTGAAACGTCTGCTGTCGTACAAGCTATCTTTGCCCCTCTTGCTGGTTATTCTGATGACCGGCGTGCTGGTTGCCTGCGGCAGCGCAGAGGAACCAACGGATGCCCCGGCGCCCACAGCAGCCCCGGCGGCGACAGCGGCCCCAGCCGCAACGGCAGCCCCGGCCGCGACAACTGCCCCTGTAGCCCCGGCGGCGACAGCGGCCCCAGCCGCAACGGCGGCACCGGGAGCGACTGCCGCTCCCAGGCCGACGGCCCGGGTCATTCCCACCGTGGCTCCCACCGAAGCGGTGGAGGAAGCCAGCAAGACTTGGCCTGGCGCTTACCCCAAAGCCGGGGAGAACGGCGTCCCTGCCGATGTGGGCAAGTTCACCGTGGCCATGGATAGCTGGGGCGCCAGCGACCTCAATCCTTGGGGGCTGACCAGCGTTAGCTTCCTGCACGATTACTACAACCTGCGCCTGATGATGCAGGACCCCAACGGCGTGCTGGCGCCGGCGTGGGCTTTGTCTTTCGAGCAGACTCTGGACGGCCTGACGTTCCAACTGAATCCTGACGCCCGCTTCCAGGACGGTTCGCCGGCCGACGCTCAGGCAGTCGCGGATAACCTGCTGGGGTTCCGCGGCGACTTCGTGGAACAGGCAGGCTACGACGCGCCGCTGTGGAATAGCGCCAAGGCCCAGGAACTCACCGCCGACGTTGAGGTAATCAGTCCCACCGAGGTATTCGTCAAGACCGACGGTGGCAAGCCCACCTGGATGTGGAACCTGGGCGGCAACGGCTATCACCTCTACTGGTACGGCAACCCCAACCGGCTGATGATGGGGCCGGACGCCTACCTGGAAGACGCAGCCGGGGGCGGCCCTTTCTCCATCGCCGAATGGGAACCCAACAACCGCATCCTGTTTGACCGCTGGGATGACTTCTGGGCCGACTACGAGCACTGGCACAAGCCGCAGTTCGGCCAGATGGAGTTCCTGACCGTTTCTGACCCGGCGGCCCGCTTCGCCCTGCTGGCCAGCGAGCAAGTGGACGCGGTGTACAACCTGCCCTGGGCCCTTGCGAAGGACTTGGACAAGTCTGAAGACCTGGGGGTCAGGGGCGTGAACCCCGGACGCGGCAGCACCTGGACCCAGACCTACCAGGCCAATGGTATGCTGACCATGACCTTCGGTTGCCCGATACACCTGCGCGAGGCGGCCAGGCCTCCTGGCCGGGTTGACGAGGGCGGCGTGAACATCCCGGAGTGGACGACTCCCGACGTCTGCGTAGACCACCCAACACTGGATGTCCGGGTGCGACGAGCGCTGAATCTTGCGATAGACAAGGCCGCCGTTTCCGCCGGACCGCACTTCGGGTTCTCCAAGCCCATCGGCTCCATCTTCCACGCCGGTTCCTTCGCCTCCCGTCTGGACGAGAGGGTCTACAACGTGTCGGAGTTCAATCCCGACGAAGCGAAGCGATTGCTGGCCGAGGCCGGCTACGCCGACGGCTTCGAGATGAGCGGTCACTTCGGCCAGTTCGCCGGACGCCCTGGCATTCCCGAGATGGCAGACGCCATCTCCAGCTACTGGAATGACATCGGCGTGACCATGACCTGGCAGGAACACGACCCGACGGACTACGTGCGCGGGTTCCGGGCCGGCATCTTCGCCCAGGTTCCGGTGAACCTCCAGACTTGGGGACGGCAGGACCATTCCGGCGTGCAGATTAGCTGGTATCACGCCACCAGCGGCTACGTCGGAATCTACAACGACCGCATTGAGGAACTGTACTGGGACGCCACCGGCGCCGAAACCCCGGAGGAGATGATTCCCTTCCTCCACGAACTGGAGGACGAGGTACTGGCGACGGAGGAAACCTTCCCGCTGTACGGCATGACCCTGGTCAACGCCTATACCGACCGAGTGCTGGCGCATCCCACGGTGGAGTTCACTCCGCACTTCAAGCACTACGACCTGGTAGTACTGAGGGACTAGCGACCCGGAAACGGGCAACGATGTAGGGGCGGGTTTCAAACCCGCCCCTACCGAGCGAATATGAATCCGTTATCGGGAGTTGGACTTGGGCAGTTACATCATCAGGCGCGTGTTTGCGGGCGTCATCACGATGATTCTCATAACGCTGGCCGTGTTCATCCTGTTGCGGCTGGGCGGGGGGAATCCGGTGGAGTATATGCTGCCGCCGGAGGCCACCCAGGCCGACATTGAAAAGCTGACCGCCGCCTACGGTTTCGACAGGAGCATCTGGGTGCAGTTGGGCATCTACTACCAGAACCTGTTCCAGGGCGACATGGGAGATGCCCTGCAATACGATGGTCAGCCTGTGGTGGGGGTGGTGCTGGACCGGATGCCCGCCACGTTGCAGCTAACCGCCGTGGCCATGGCCTTCGCCGTAATAGCGGGAGTAAGCATCGGCGCGGTATCGGCGGCCCGGCCCGACTCCATCTTTGACCGGGTGGGCCGGGTGGTGGCGATAATCGGCCAATCCATGCCCGTGTTCTGGGTGGGACTGCTGCTGATACTGCTGTTCTCGGTGGAGCTGGGTTGGCTGCAAAGCGCCGGGGGGTTCGACCGGATAGGGCCTGAAGCCCTCATAATGCCGGCGGCGTCCCTGGCCTTCTTCCTGATAGCATCCCACATGAGAATCGTCCGCTCCACCATGCTGGAAGTTCTGGAATCGGACTATATCAAGATGATCCGCGCCAAGGGTCTGCCCACCCGGCTGGTCATCTGGAAGCACGCCTTCAAGAACGCTTCCATCCCGGTGTTCACCCTGTTTTTCGTCAACTTCGCCGCCCTGGTCGGCGGCGCGGTGGTTACGGAGACGATCTTCAGTTGGCCGGGGGTAGGGCATCTCCTGGTAGGCGCCCTCATCGCCCGAGACTACCCGGTAACGCAGGGTGTAATTTTCTTCGTTGCGGCCATCATAGTATTCGTCAACATCTTCGTGGACGTAATGTATGCGTGGCTGGACCCACGCATCCGGCTGGGTTAGCAGCCGGGTATTGTCGGGGAATCTAAATGGCAACAAGAGATAGCACAGGAATAATTTCCCAGACCGCTCCGTCCGCATTGGACCGGGCTGTCGGCGCGTTCCGCGCCACCAGCGGCGCGCTCCGTGGATCCCCCAAGCTCTCGGTGTTCTTCCTCACTGTCTGCATAATCATAGCTATCCTTCCCGTAAGCTGGATAACGCCTCACGACTCCATAGAAATCAGCCCGGCGGAACTGTTGCAGGCCCCGGCGTTTTCCGAGCACCTCCTCGGCACGGACAACCAGGGGCGGGACGTTCTCAGCCGGTTGATCCATGGTGGGCAGAGTTCGGTGAGAGTGGCCGTGGCAGCCGTCCTGCTGGCGGGTCTGCTAGGCACCCTGATAGCCCTTATTGCCGGCGTGGTCAGGGGGTGGGTAGACCGGCTGCTGATGCAGATTACCGACGCCTTCCTGTCTTTGCCCTACCTGATGGTGGCGCTCACCGTGGTTACGCTGCTGGGCCCCAGCATCATCAACCTGATCATCGTCATCGGGTTCCTGCGCTGGATGGGATTCGCTAGGGTGCTGCGGGGCGAAGTGCTGCGGCTGATGGAGATGGACTTCGTGCGGCTGGCCAACGTGGCTGGCTCCAGCCGCCCCCGGATAATGCTGCGCCACGTCTTTCCCAACATCATCAACACGCTGCTGGTGCTGGCGACGCTTGAGGTGGGGCTGGCTGTCATTCTCGAGGCGTCGCTGAGCTTCCTGGGGCTGGGGGTGCAGCGCCCCATACCGTCGTGGGGCAATATGCTGCGGGACGCCCAGCAGTTCCTGTTCTTCCCTGGGGCCTGGTGGTTCCCGTTGGTGCCGGGTATAGCCATCACCTTCCTGGTGATGTCTTGCAACCTGACCGGCGACTGGCTGCGCGACCGCACCGACCCGACGCGGCGGCAGTTGTAAAGAGGAAGAGAAGGAAGGGAAGCGAGAGCAATCTCACTTCTCTCCTATTATCTTTGTTAGCCGGGGAGGAATCACGCTAAAGGCAATACTCATACAGAGGCTGTGGCAGCACGCTATCCGAGTCAAGGCATCAGAAACCCTGGCGGACTAGGTCGGCGATTCTTTCGCTGATCATCAGGACGGCCGGATTAATGGGCGCGCTCACCAGGTCCGGCATTATGGACGCATCCACTACGCTCAGTCCTTCCATTCCATGCACTTGTCCGTACTGGTCCACCACGGCCATCGGGTCCGATGCCGGCCCCATCCTACAAGTGCCTGATATGTGAGAGAAAGTTACCGCCTCCCGCAACATCCAGGCATCCAGCGCCTCTTCCGACGCCAGGTCGGAATCGGAAGGCTCCAGGCGGTCGCCCAGCAACTCCCTCAGCCCCTGGTGCTGGGCTAGTTGCAGGGCTTGGCGCACCCCGTGGCGCAACCTCTCTCTGTCGAAGGGATCACTCAGGTAGTTGTAGTCCAGCCACGGCTGGACATTCGGGTCGGCTGACCTCAGTTTCAGCTCGCCGTGACTTACGGGACGCAGCAGTGCGACCATCATCTCAGCCAAGTCAGGGCGGGCGGTCTCGATTTCGCCGTCGCTTGGGGCTTTTAGGGTCTTGACCCGCGGAGGAACGAAGGCGCCGAATGAGACGTACAGATCATTACGGAATCCCGACCCTGGCGTGGTGAAGCGCAGGGTGACGCCGCCCCGGTCCGGGGCATCGCCTCTGGAGTAACCGTCCTTGATTCGCCAGGTCGCATACAGCTTGGGATGGTCCCTGAGGTTCTGGCCCACCCCGGGCGAGTCCAGCGCCACCGGGATGCCCAAACCCTCAAGGTGATCTGCCGGCCCAACCCCCGACAGCATCAGCAATTGAGGCGAGCCGATGGCTCCCGCACTCAGGATGAACTTGTCTCCCTCGACGGTGAATGTCTCCCCGCCGCTTTCGACCAGAGCGCCCGTGGCCTGTGGCGAGCCTGTCGAACTGCCTTGGAACAGCAGCCTGTGCACTGTGCAGTTGGCTCGGATGGTCAGGTTCAGGCGGTGCCGGGACGGGGCCAGGTAACCGAGGGCGGTGCTGAAGCGAACCCGGTTGTGGTTGTTGGAGATGCCGGGTCCGACCCCTGTTGCGTCCGGGCTGTTGTGGTCTAGGCAAGCGGGAAATCCGGCAGCACGGCAGGCTTCGTAGAAGGTATCCTGCACCGGATGCCAGCCTTCCCTGTCAAAGTGGTGAACGAATATCGGACCGTCGGTGCCATGAAAGTCGTCGTGGTGGTCAACATCGGTCTCGATCTTCCTGAAGTAAGGTAAGACCTCCTGGAAACTCCAGCGATCATTGCCCAGCGCGGCCCAGTGGTCGAAGTCTTCAGGGTCCCCGCGGTAGAAGGCCGATGAGTTGATGGCGCTGGAGCCGCCGGTAACCTTGCCCCGGGGCACCGACATTTCGGGATAGGCATCGGTGGCGCGGGCGACATAGTGCCAGTTGTGGCGGCTTTCGAGCAGGGATATGGGATGACCGGCAAAGGTGCGCAGAGAAGGAGGGTTCCCGCCAGTGCCGTACCCGAACTTGACATCATCGGGAAGGCGCTGAAATTCAGGATAGTCTGGGCCAGCCTCAAGGAGCAGCACTGATACCCCGGAATCCTCGGACAGCCGGGCTGCCAGTATGCTACCAGCGGAGCCGGCGCCGACGATAACGAAATCGTACCTCATACTCCTCCGGCGAAAGGCCATTGTGATGGAGCTCTCCGTATGGAAGCTAAACGTGGAGCCGGTCGTAGGCCGAAAGCCGCTTTATGCCATGCTCTTCGTCGTATTCCGGGGCGGAAACCAACTGGCCGGTCATGGTTTCAGGTGTTTGCAGGGCCATGTATACGGCGACTTCGGCAATATCGTCGGGCAGCCTCATGCGCCTGTGCACTTCGGCATCGTAGTCGTCGTTGGGCTTGGTCAGGTTCCAGCCGGGGTCAAGGATGTTGACGGCAATGCCAAAGTCCTTCACTTCGTCCGCCAGCGACTCGCTCAACCGCTCCACGGCCGCCTTGGCAGCCCCGTAGGATGCCTGCCCGGCCCGGCCCCGGCGGGCCACGTTTTTCGAGGTCATATTGACTATGACGCCACTGCGACGTTCCATCATGTGAGGGAGTACGGCCTTGCAGGTCATGAAGGTGGTGGTCAGGTTCGACTCCATCACTCGCCGCCACTCCTCTTCGGTGATGTCAAGCACCGAAAGCGAGTGGGTCAGGTCATTGGTGAAGAGACGGTATCCGCCAGCGTTGTTGACCAGGATATCTATCTTTCCCAACTCGCTGACGGTGTCCCGGGCTGCCCGGCTGGCGCCCTCGCTGGTGGTGAGTTCAGCGTTGACGGTGTGGGCGTGGCGGCCAAAGGCGCGGATTTCCGATGATACGGCGTCCAGCTCCGAGGGTGTGCGGGCCACTATGGCGACGTCCGCTCCCTCGCGGGCGTAGGCCAAGGCCATGGAGCGTCCCAACCCTCGCGCCCCTCCGGTTACCATGGCAACTTTGCCGTCCAGTTGCATCTTTGCCTCACCTTGTCTTGTATTGCTGGCAACCGTACTCCCTGGGCCAGCCATTTCCTAGCCACTATGCACCCTGCTCAATGCTAAATGGCCGTAAATCAGACTAGGTTATAGCAACACGGCCGTCAAGGCCGGAGCCGATGAAGTCTGCACGGCGCTACCGCCGCGATTACCACTGGGGGATACAAGACAACGTTTCGGCTCAAAGCGGATTGGACGGGGGAGACTCCTTACAGGCCCGACTCTCCAGTGCGCAGAGTGAAAGCAGATTCGACGCTGGTCACGAACACTCTGCCGTCGCCGGGGAAGCCGGTGGAGGCTGCTGTCTGGATGGAATTGGTGACTGCCTCAACCTGATCGTCCTCGACCACCACCATGAACATGCACTTGGCTAACTCGTCGTAAAAGTGATCGCCCACCTGCACGCCCTGCTGCTTACCCCGGCCCAGCACATCCCACTTGGTCATGGCCGGGAAACCGTCGTTGGCCAGTGCCGCCGCCACGGCGACCTCCTTCTCGGGCCGGATGATAGCTCGCACCATCTTCATCTTCTCGCCTCCTGTGCGTCGTCTACGCTTCGAAATCTATTCCTGGAATGCCGGGATCAATCAAGTCTTCGTTGGCCTCTAACCCATTAGCTCTAAACTTTCCGATGAGACCTGGCAGCACGGCTCCCAGCGCTGACACCGGCACCTGCTCCGCCAGCTTCCTCGCCGGTCGGGCGTTGGGGCCGGTACTGCCTCCCGCGAATATCGTTACTGCATCCACCACCTCGCCCTCGAATCGCGTCTTGCCGCCCTGGAAGCCGATGTCGGCGGCGTGATGGTTGCCGCAACCGGCGGGGCAGCCGGACCAGTACATCCGAAGCGGAGCGGCATCGGGGTAGCAGGTGTCCAGCGCCTGCGCGACTCGCTGGCTGGCGCTCTTGGTCTCAATCAGGGCTAGGTTGCAGTAGTCGTTGCCGGTGCAGCTCACCAGCCCCCGCGTGAAGGGACGGGCATCGGGCGACAGGCGCGACAGCAGCGGCTCGGCCAGCAGTGCGGGCAGGTTGGCCTCCGGCACGTCGGCGATGATGGCGTTCTGTCCCACGGTGAGCCGGATTGCGCCGGAGCCGTATGTAGAGGCCAGTCGCGCCAGTTCGGTCATGTCTTCGGCGCAGGTGCGCCCGGTCAGGACGCACAACCCGACGGAGTACAGCCCCTCCTGCCGTTGCGGGTTGACGCCCAGGTGGTCGGCGTGGTTGTCGCGCCTGGCGTCCCGGCCCGCTGGGAGCAGGGCCGCACCCCAGCGTTCCTCCAGCCGCCCGCGGAACTCTTCGATTCCCCATTCGTCCAGCAGGAAGGCTAGGCGGGCGCGAGTACGCTTCTCCCGCGAGCCTTCGTCGCGGAACAGCAGGGTGATGGTCGAGGCCAGTCTCGCTGCGTCCTCCGGCTCCACGAACACATCCAGCGGCTGGGCGACGGTCATGCCGCCGGACCCCATCTTGCCGCCGACCGCCACGTTGAACCCCCTCGACAGGCTCAGGGCAGGAACGCCGCCAGGGCCTGTCGCAGGCGTCATGGCAATGTCCTGGGTCTCGGCGTGGATGCAGTTCTCGAGGCAGCCGGTAAAGGCCACGTTCAGCTTGCGGGGCAGGTTGGTGTATTCCCGGTTGCCCAGGAACATCCGGGTGAACTCCTCGCCGGCAGGCGCCGCGTCGAACAGTTCGTTCGGAGTCAGCCCCGACAGGGCGCAGGTGTTAGCGCCCCGGATGTTGTCCATTCCGGTCTGGAGGGAGGTCAAGTCAATGTCGCGCAGGGCGTCCAGTATTTCGGGAACGTCCCGTATTTGGATGTCGCGCAGCTCAATCTGCTGGCGGGTGGTGAGGTCCATCACGCCGCTGCCCAGCCGCCGGGACAACTCCGCGAGTGCTGCAAGCTGCGCTGCGGTCAGTCGTCCGTTGGTGATGCGCAGGCGCATCATGAAGCACCCGGGGGTGGGCTTGCGGAAGAAGGTGCCGATCCACTTCAGCCGCTCCCGGTCGCCCGGCTCGATGGTCTCCCAGCCCCCATGCTGCGCCGCCAGCTCGTGGATCTCGTCAAAGATGTCCAGCCCCGGCTTTTCGTCCTTGATGCGTTCTACCGGATTGCCGCTCTTCGTTGCAGTGGTCAATTGTGCCCCCGCCGTAGTCCTCTCCCAGAGGGAGAGGGGACTTGATGTCGTGCCTAAGCCTCGCTGTACAGGGCCATCGGTACGCGCTTGGCGTATGCCGGGGCCACGGCCAGCGTGCCTCGTCCCAGTGCCCGTTCCATTGCCCGGCGTTCTTCTCTCTCGTGTTCCGGCGAGAAGCGCACCGCCAGCACCAGCGAGGAGGCCACGGTCACGATGGCGCCCAGGTAGAGCAGTGCCATCTCGGTGCTGAGGGACTCCATGCGGAACAGGAACCCGGCGGCTACTGCCCCGGCGTTGCCTCCTGCGCCCACAATGCCCGCCACGGCGCCCAGCGCCTTCTGGTTGATGAACGGCACCACGGAAAAGGTCGCGCCCTCGGCCATCTGCACAAACAGGCTGAACACCAGCATCGCGGCGATGGCTACCGGCAGAATGTCCATCCGCGAGAAGACCGCTAAGGCGATGCCCTCCAGCAGTAGCACGCCGCCGAGGAACAGCGTCCGGCCCCGCAGCCCGAAGCGGATGCCCACCTTGTCGCCCACGATGCCGCCGAGTGTGCGGGCAAAGAGGTTCATCAGTCCGAACAACCCTGCAATCAGCCCCGCCAACCCCACACCAAGGCCGAAGCGGTCGTGGTAGTAGAGGGCGGCGATGTTGTGCATGGTCAGTTCGACGCCAAAGCAGGCCCCGTAGATGAGGAACAACGCCCAGACGCGGTGGTCCTTCGCTGCTTCGAGGAAGGCGCGGGTCCTGGCTCCCGGGGGCTCCTTGTCCCGCTGCTCCGCTATCTGTTGCGAGGGCGCGTCCTGGGTGAACCTGAAGTAGGCGATGCCCATGAGGAACAGGGCGATGCCCGGCACCACCATTGCTATGCGCCAGCCGATGACGTCGGTGGCCCCCAAGGCGACGATTACGCCCAACACCAGCGGCATGGCCATCTGGGTGACGCCCCCGCCCATGTTGCCCCACCCTGCGGTGGTGGCGTTGGCCGTTCCCACCACGTTGGGAGCGAACATCATCGAGGTGTGGTACTGCGTGATGACGAAGGAAGCCCCGATGACACCGATGGCCAACCGGAAGAGCAGGAAGGACTCGTAGTTGGTGGCCAGGCCTATGCTCATCACCGGGATCGAGCCGATGATCAGCAGCCCGGAATAGGTGATGCGAGGGCCGATGCGGTCGCACAGCCAGCCCACCACCAGTCGGGCCACGATGGTCACGGCAACAGAGGCGATGACGGTGTTGCCGATTTCAGTCTTGGTTAGCTGAAGGTCGTCGCGGACGAGCGCCATCATTGGCGCGATGCCGAACCAGCCGAAGAAGGCCAGGAAGAAGGCCATCCAACTCATGTGGAACACCCGCATATGCGGACGCCCGAAGCTGAAGAGCCGGATGCTGGTTGCCTTGTGCGTTTGTGGGTCCACCCCGATATTCATCACTGCCCCCGGATAGTGAAGCCTTGCGTCATCCCCGCGAAGGCGGGAATCAGGAATGACGGTTAGATCTCGGCGGAGGCGACGCCGTTGCCGACGCGGGCCACCACGATATGGGCCTTTTCCTGACCGGGGGCGCCGAGCACTGAGGTCTTGCTCTGGCCCAGGAGCCGCTTGATGCCGTGGGGGTCTCGGACGAAGCCGCGGACGTGGGTGAGCCACTTGACGCTCTTGTATCCTTGAAGGAACGGCACCCACAACCTGACTGGGCCGCCCAGCTCGTGGGGCAGCCGTTCGCCCTCGATGCCGTAGACCACCAGCACGCGAGGGTCGCGGGCCAGTGCCAGGGGCAGGCTCTCGAAGTACATACCGTCACCGGAGTAGAAGGAGAGGTAGCGGGAGCCTGACAGGTCCATTCCCATCGCTTCCAGCAATATGGGCAATCGGACGCCGGTGATCAGCGGGGTTTCGGACCAGTTGAATATCTGGCAGACGAGCGGGGTCGGCTCCTCGACTTTGGGCAGTTTCTTTAGATCTTCCCAAGTGACCGATACCGTCTTGCCCCGGATGTCGGTCAGCTTCATTTCCCAGTCTTCCAGGGCCTTCTGCTCCGGCATGGGGTAGAGTGACAGCACGGGCAGGATGTCGGCCTCGAAGTCCATGGCTGCGAACTGGTCCTTGAACTTGGGGTAGTTGACGTCGGGACGATGCACCATGACTTACGCCTCCACCATTACTGCTTTGGATTCCCCTACATCCAGCTCATCCTGAGCCCGTCGAAGGACGACCTCAGCAACGGGACAGACGAACACCTTGCCGTCGCCGTAGTTGTCGCTTTTGTTGACGTTAATCAGACTGCGAACCAGTCCGCCGACCAATTCGTCGGGGACCAGCCAGGAGAGCATCCGTTTCGGCAGAAACTGCATCACACCGTCGTCGCTGCCGTTCACGGGGCGCATATAGCGCAGCCCCCGCTGTTTGCCCCGGCCCATAACGCGAACGTGGGAACACTCGGCCAGTCCCATCGCCTGGGCGGCCTCAATGGTTTCCTGCCACTTCTCAGGCCGGATGACGGCGATCACTTCCTTCATTACGCTGCGCTCCGATTGTATTTGAACGAACCTTAAACAGCGGGTGTTTCGGCGCAGTTGCATAACTGTTGCAACTCAATTACGAATTAGTTACATATTGATTAAGAAATCGTTGCAGAATTATTAAACGAAACCGTTATTCGTCAAACCGTTGGGGAACACTGCACAAATGAAGGCGGGCGC
>VXOI01000241.1:15964-31066 GCA_009840175.1 Chloroflexota bacterium
GCGGCGCGCCGGCCCGGCCCCCGCGCCGCCGGCCCGCCCGCGCCCCCTCCCCCGCCCCCACCCCCCCAGCCCCCCCCCCCCCCCCCCCCCCCCCCCCCCCCCCCCCGCCGAGCTTGGCAGTTAGCCGTAAACTCAGTCCTTGAAGTCAGGCATCACTCTCCTGAGAAGATGCTTAGGCGGCTCTTGAAAGCCTCCCTCAGGTTCCTGTGCGACGCGATCCTCACATTTCCTCAGCTCATCCCTTCCACACCAATAGCCAAATCGCTTTGCAGGCCCCTCTAGTAGAGATGGCAGGCCACCGAGTGTCCAGATTCTGATTCCCGGTATTCCGGAACTTCCACCTGGCAGCGGTCCATGACGAAAGGGCACCGGGTATGGAAGGTGCAACCGGAGGGAGGGTTCAACGGGGATGGCACCTCGCCGGTGAGAACCATTTCTTCCCTCTGGCGGCGCGGGTCGGCGGGCAGAGAAGCTGAAATCAGGGCCTTGGTGTAGGGGTGCAGGGGATTGGTGAAAAGCTCGTCTGGAGAACTCTCTTCCACAATCTTGCCTAGGTACATCACCCCTACGCGGTGGCTCATGTAACTGACCGTGGCCAGGTTGTGCGCTATGAGCAGGTAGCTCAGGCCGTGGGCTGCCTGAAGCTCTTTGAGCAGGTTCAGTATCTGCGCCCTGATGGACACGTCCAGCGCCGAGACCGGCTCGTCCAGCACGATCAGCTTGGGCTGGGTGGACAGCGCCCTGGCGATGGCGATGCGCTGGCGCTGGCCGCCGCTGAACTCGTGGGGATACCGCTGCCCGTGGAAAGAGTTCAGCCCCACGACTTCCAGCAACTCTCCCACGCGGTCCCGAACCTCCCGCTTGGTCAGCCGGTGGTGCGTGGTCAACGGCTCGGAGATGATTGACGCCACGCGCATTCGTGGATTAAGCGAGCTCCAGGGGTCTTGAAAGACCGCTTTGGCGGACGCCCGGAATTCCTGTGTTTCCGCCCTCGTGAGGCGCCCCATTGATTTCCCTTGGAAGTAAGCCTCGCCTTCGGTGGGGGATTCCACCATCAATACCATGCGCGAGGTGGTGGTCTTTCCGCAACCCGATTCTCCCACCAGGCTGTAGGTTCGCCCTTCGGGGATGGTTAGAGATATGCCATCCACCGCCTTTACTACCCCGATGGTCCTTTGCATGATCAGCCCGCTGGTTACCGGGTAGTGTTTCTTCACCCCCTCCAGACGAAGCAGTTCCCGCGGACCGGCACCATACTCAGTTTGCGTCATGGTATCTCCAGCAACTGGCTGACTGTCCCTTTCCCGTCGAAAACGCAGGCGGATACTCGCTGCATTTGTCGAAGACGTAAGGACAGCGAGGAGCAAAGGAGCATCCCTCGGGCAGATTGTCCAGGGAAGGGGGCTGACCTTCGATGGAAGGCAACAGGTCTACACTTGCGTCCAAGTCGGGGACCGACTGGAGCAGGGCCTCGGTATAAGGGTGAGCCGGGTTGTCAAACAGCTGCATCACTTCGGACTGCTCTACGATTTTCCCGGCGTACATCACCGCAACCCGGTCGCACATTCGCGCAACTATACCAAAGTCATGGGTGATGAAAATGATAGCTGCTCCAGTTTGGGCCTGAATTTCTTTCAGCATCTCCAGGTATTGAAGTTGGATGGTTGCGTCCAGCGATGTCGTAGGCTCATCGGCAATCAGCAAATTGGGAGAGCGCGAAATGGCGATGGCGCCTACGACTCTCTGACGCATCCCACCGCTCATCTGATGGGGAAAGGCGGCGAGGCGAGTTTCGGCAGCCGGTATTCGTACCTTGGACAGGAGGTCGATGGCCTGGTCCCGGAGACTGGCGATGGCACGCCCCGGGTTCATACGCAGACATTCCAGCATCTGATTGCCGATATTGAACACGGGGTTGAGGGAAGTGAGAGGGTCCTGCATCACCATGCAAATGCCGCTGCCCCGAATCTGCTGCATCTCGCTGTCGCTCTTGTCCAGCAGGTTTTCACCCTGATAGAGGATGCGCCCCCCCACTATGCGGCCGGCCGGCTTGGGAACCAGCCCCAGAATGGACCAGGCGGTCATACTCTTACCGGAGCCGGACTCGCCGACGATGCCCAGGGTCTCGCCCCTTTGCAACTCGAAGCTAATCCCGTCAACGGCTTTGACTATGCCGCTGCGGGTAAAAAAGTAGGTCTTTAAGTCCTCAACCTTGAGGATGGGTTCATCCTGCACGGCTCTTATCCTTTATGCCGTAGCCTATCGGGACTGGCGCAGTTTGGGGTCCATGGTGTCCCGCAGCCAGTCTCCGATGAAGTTAAAAGCGAGCACCACTATGGTAATGGCCAAGCCAGGGAAGAGGGAGAGCCACCACACGTCGATGATCTGCTCTTTGCCTTCCGCCACCATGATGCCCCAGGAGGACGCCCCGGGAGGCAGCCCCAGGCCCAGGTAGCTGAGGGCGGCTTCCAGCAGGATGATCTGGCCCACCAGCAGGCTGGTTATGATCATCAGGGTGTTGATTACGTTGGGGAAAATGTGCCTCAATATCAGTATTGCGGGGTTTACGCCATCAATCCGGGCCAGAGTCACGAAGTCCTGGGTCTTGACCGCCAGCACGTCCCCCCGGATCATCCTAGCGAAATTGGCCCATACTGTCAGCGCCACAGCCAGGACGATGACGCCTATCCCCGTGCCCAGGATGACCACGATGACCAGCGCCACCAGTATGGTGGGGAATCCCAGGGCGGCATCGGCAATCCGCATGATGATGGTATCGGTCCATCCTCCTGCGTAGCCGGAGACCAGGCCCAGCAGTGTCCCCACCACTCCCCCGGTTCCCAGGGCCACCAGGCTGATGACCACCGTAGTGCGAGCGCCGTAGATGAGCCTGCTCAGCAGGTCCCGGCCCAGTGTGTCGGTGCCCAGGAGGTGTTCGGAAGTATCTCCCGGAGGGATCCTGCTTCCCAATATGTTCAATTTTTCCGTGTCATGCGGCGCCAGGAGGGGCGCAAATATAGCGCAAATTATCAAAACGGCAAACACGATCAGTGGCAGCCAGGGCAGCCGGTATTCACTTAGCTGCCGGCGCATCCGCCGCAATCTGTCGCCGCGAGTCAGCAGTATGTTTTCGGTAGTTGCCGTACCAGCCTCCCGTCAAATCAGTGGCTAGTCAAATCTGATTCTGGGGTCCGTGTATGCGTACAGGATGTCCACGATCAGGGCCGTCAATAAGTAGAACAACGCCGACAAGAGCACCGTGGCTTGGACTACCGGGAAGTCTCGATTGACCACCGAGTCCAGCAGCAGGCGGCCCACCCCGGGCCAGGCGAACACCACCTCCACCACCACGGAGCCGTTAAGCAGTCCGGCCAGGCTAATCCCGCTGAAGGTGAGCAGGGGGATAATGGCGTTTCTCAGGGCGTGCTTCCAGAGGACCAGATTTTCCCGCAAACCCTTGACCCTGGAGAACTTGATGAACTCGCTGTCCAGGATCTCCAGCATACTGGACCGGGTCAGGCGCATCATCCCCGCCATGATGGGCCACGACAGCACGAAAGCCGGCAGGATGTAGTGGTCGGGGCCGCCCCGCCCGAAGGTGGGCAGCAACTTGAGATAGGCCCCGAAAAACAGAACCGCCATGATGCCCACCCAGAACTGGGGCGTGGCCATGCCAATCACAGCGAACAGCTTGGAAAGATAGTCGAAAACCGAGTTGGGCCGCACCGCCGCCAGCATACCCAGGGGAATACCCAGGGCTATGGCCAGCCCCATTCCCGCCACCGTCAGTTGCAGAGTGGCGGGTATCCGCTCAACCAGGACATCTATAGCCGGGCGGTACTCCTTGACAGACTGGCCGAAGTCCAATTGGACAGCGTGCTTCATGAAAATCAGGTATTGTTCCGCTTTGGACTTATCCAAGCCCAATTTTTCCTTCAACCTGGCTATACCCTCATCGTTGGCGTCTTCGAGAGGCAGCAGCGCCAAGACCGGGTCTCCGGTCAGGTGCACGCTTATGAAAACGACGAAGCTGAGGGCCCAAAGAGTGAAGAACGATTGGGCGAAACGGGCGAGAATAAAACGCTGCATAGCCGTCTTACTTCGGGGCTAAATCCGCAGGGGACCGCTGTGGGGTATGAGACGTATCCCATTCCCTCTGGAAAAGAGGCAGGGTTAGGCGACGTCCTGCTTTATTGAGAGTCTGGTAGGCGGGATTTTCACCCTAACCCCAACCCTCCCCCCACGGAGGAGGGAGGATTTTAAGTCAACCCTCCCTCTGCAAGGTGCCTTACTTCAGGGTAATGGTGTGGAAGGCGCTGTTGTAGGGCGTCATGGGCCAGGGTTCCCAGCCAGCGATCCTGGGCCCCACTCCCCAGGGAAGGTTTAGGATTCCCAGGGATGACATGTAGTGCTCTTCCCTGATTGCCGTCCACATCTTGTGATAGGCATCATGCCGCTTGGCCGGGTCTACCACTGCCAGCGCTTCCTGCACAAGTGCCCGCAGTTCCGGGTCCTCCGAGAGGCGGACCCTGTTGTCCACCTGGCCGTAGAGGGCGGAAGCTCCGCCACCGCCGTCCCATTCGATCTCGTTTGGCCGGACATGCCAGTCGCCGTCAATCTCGCGTCCCCACCACAGTTCCCTGGTGCGAGCGCCGTCGCTTACCTCAACCGTCGAGATTACGCCCAGGTGTTCCTCCCACATGTCCGACATCAATTGGGCCAGTTCCGGCATGAAGGGCGCTTCGCCTGCCGGGTAGGTCCAGAGCTTGAATTCGGGGAAGCCCTCACCGTTGGGGTATCCCGCCTCGGCCATCAGCTCCCGCGCCTTCTCGGGGTCGAAGGGGAAGGGGTCCAGGCCCGGCTCGTAACCCAGGGAGCTGACACCCACCCTGGCGTAGCCGGCGACGGTTGCCGTCGGGGCACCGCCGTATAGGCCGTTCATAATGGCTTCCTTGTCGAGGGCGTAGTCGAAGGCATGACGGACTGCCTTGCTGTGGCAAGGATGTTCCGGCTTCCAGCAGCCCATGGCGATGTTGAATATGTAGACACCCTCCCTGGTGTAGACGATTCTGCCGCCGGCATCCTCCACCTGTTTCGCCACTGCTAGGTTGACCTCGGCGATGTCGGCCTCACCGGCCCGGAGGGCCGCCACCCGGATGGCCGGCTCCGGCACCAGCCTCAGGTCCAGGGTCTGGAATCTGACCCGACGGTTCTCGTCCAGACCGTTGTCCGGATGGTAGTAGTACTCATCAAAGCGCTCGACCAGGATCTGCTCGTTGGGCTTGATATCGACCACGCTGAATGGGCCGGCGCCAATGGGGGCATCGGAAAAAGCCTCCCGGCGCGCATCCGGGTCTCCTTCCGGACCACCCGATTCATAGTAGGCTTTGGGCATCAGCACACCGGTGAAACTCCCGCTCAAGTCCGACATGTTGCGGAAGGGGAAGAAAGACTTGGGCTCGTCGTGGGTTACCGCTATTGACATCGGCCCAACCTGTTCAATCTTCTCGGTGGCCAATGCAATGCCGGTTATGCTCGGGCTCAGCGCATTTTCCGCGGCGTCTTCACCCCAGGTAAAGTCTGCGCTGAAGAGGAGGTCATCAATGGTTGCCGTATCCCCGTTATGGAACTTGATCCCTTCCCTGAGAGTGATGGTCCAGGTCAGGCCGTCCGAGGAGACCTCCCAGCTCTCGGCCGCCCCCGGGATCATCTCCACATTGGCGTTCCCGGTAATCCAGGTGGCGTGAAGGGCCCTGTTGTAGTTGTGGTCCTCGCCTACACCGTCCCTCGGGACCCGGGGTCCAGTGCCCCAGAGGCCGTTCATGATGGTCACCTTGCCGGGGTTGACCAGCGCCTCCTCGCGTATAGCCTCGGCGCTGATGGCCGTGGGCGTCGGCACCGGAGTCGGTACGGCGGAGGCCACTATCTGGGCGATCTCTTCTTCCGTCAACGGCTCGGGCGCGTCAGCCTGCGCCGCAGCCACGGCGCTCGCCACGATCTGCTGAACCTCGGCCTCGGTCATCCCTTCCGGAACTTCTATGCCGGACACTGCGTCGGAGATGGACCTTTGCAGTTCCGATGTGATGGCCGACAAGTCCACCGGTGTAGGTGTCGGGAGCGCTGTCGGCGGCGCAGCGGTGTCGTCTCCGCCCCCACACGCTACCCCGACGAGCGCTAGAACGGTAACCAGCAACCCCAGCACGAACCACCTAGTGCACCTAAGCCATCTGCCACTCATCGGCCTACCTCCATGCGGTTAAATGATGCCTGGTTCACGATAATAAGAAGGCAATATAACGACTTAAAAATGTGTTGTCAACAGCTAACTAAGGCTGATATCGTCTCTAATATGGCGCATTAGTTGACAAACCGCTACGAATTCCGTCGCCAGAACCAGAGGTTGAGTCTCTCGGATGCGCTCCCTGAGTAATCATCCATCCAGGGAGCGCCTAACAGGTCTTTGACCTCTTAATCGGCGGGCCTGAGGTTGGCAGGCAGGTGGCTTTCCCAGTCTGGAATCAGTCTGGCGCGGGGTGACGGCAGCAACCAGGCGTGGAAGAGGGCCATCAGGCTGAACCCCAGGGACATGATCAACGGAGCCATATAGGTGCCCGTGAGGTCCCACAAGAGTCCGGCGCACACGGGCGCCAGTCCCATGCCCAGCCCGTTGCCCAGATTCTGCCAGCCGTAAAGACTTCCCTGCGGGACGTTTCCGTAATACTGGCGATTGGCGATGGGAAATGTGGGCACCTCACAACTCTGACCGATGCCAAAGGGGATTGCGAACAGGTAGAAGGCCCAGGCGTCATGGGAGAAGAAGAGCAGCAGCAGCGGGAAGGATTGCAGGGCCATACCTACAACCCAGACCGTTCGGCAGCCCCATCGTTCCGCCACGACGGGCACGGCGCCCCGGGCGATGACTCCCACGCCCTGCTGAGCTGCCAGCACTCCGGCGGCCACTCCCAGGGACAGTCCGCGGTCAACGGCAATGGCCACCACCAGGACGTTGATGATATTGTGGCCCATGCAGCCCCAGTAGTGGATGCCGATGAGGTTCCAGAAGGTGAAGGTGCGCTTCGCCTGCTGGATGAACACCCTCGCCCTTACCTTTGCGGTCTCGTCTCTTCCCGGTCCCTGGATTGGCTCCTCTCCAAGATCTCCCAGAGGACGCAGGCCAATCTCGGCGGGCCCGTTGTAAAAGAACCTGACCAGCAGGAGCAGGATGGCCCCGCCCGCTATACCCGGGAGCCAGAATATCCACTTCATTCCCAGTTGGTTGAAGGCCACGCCAATGAGGAAGAGCAGCGCAATCGTGCCCAGTCCCTGAAATGACCACACCACTCCCATGGCAGCTCCCAAGTGTCTCCTGAACCACAGGGTGACGCCCGACACTGTCAGCACGGTGAAAATGGTGGTGGCGATGCCCAGGACAACGCCGAAGAAGAGATAGAACTGCCACAGGTTGGTCATGATGCCGGTCAGCATCATGCCGGCAATGAACAGAAGCCCTCCCAGCAATAGGAGGCGGCGAACCCCGTAACGGTCCCCGAGCCACCCCACATAGGGGCTCACCAGTCCCAGGACCACCCACTGGAGGCTGAAGGCAAGGCTGATGGCCCCATAGCTCCAGCCGAACCCTGTGGCGGAGTCGCTCAGGTGAGGCACCAGTGCAGCAGCGGCGAATCGTACTGAAGAGGTGATGAACCCCATGGCCGCGGCAATCGCCACGATGACCCAAGCGTAATGAATCTGCCTTTTTGAGAGCATCGGAACTGCCAATCAGAGAGGATGTGGTTCCTCTTCCCCCCAACGCAAGTACCATACAGCGGGGTATTGCAAGTGTCGTTTACCGGCGCTCCAGTGCGCGTCACACCGTCTTATCGAGGCCCAGCAACCGTTGCGCGTTGCCGTAGTTGATTAATTCTCGGTCCGACTCCGGGCAGTCGAGTCCATCCACCATCTCATTGTATATCTCAATGTTCGGTGGGCCGAAGGGATGGTCTGTGCCGTAGAGCAGCCGCTCTGCCCCGAACATTTTGTAGCAGTATTCCAGGGCTGCCGGACTGTGGGCCACAGTGTCCACGTACAGCTTGTCGAAGTAAGACTGGGAGGACTGCTCAAGGTCAACCCAGCCTTCCGGTGAAGTCCATTCGTCAATCAGCCGGCCGACTCGCCCCCGGATGTAAGGGACGAATCCGCCCGTATGCGGGACGATCAGCTTCAGGTCCGGGTATTCCTGGAAGACGCCGCTCATTACCATGCGCACCGTGGCCAGTGCGGTATCGAACATGAATGCCATGCCGGGAACCAGGGGCCGGTGGTCTGTACCGTTCATGTTGATGGGAGCGGTGGGGTGCATGTTGATGGGCGCTCCCAGCCTCTCGATATGCCCGTAGACCGGCCAGAATTCCTTGATGTCCACGGTTTTCTGATTGATGTTGGAAAAGAGATAGACGCCTTTGAAACCCAACTGATTCACGCAGCGGTCAATCTCTGCGATGGTGCCATCAATGCTGTGCCAGCCCAGGGTAGCCCAGGCCTCGAATTTGCCGGGGTGGGCTTGCATCACCTCTGCGAGATGGTCGTTGATGCGTGATGCCCAGGCGTCGGCCTCCGGACCGCTCAGCAACTCCGGGCCCGGCATACCGTGGCTCAGCACCGAAATACCTATGCCCAGGTCTTCCATGGCTCGCAATTTCTGGTCCACGTCGGCGTGGGCAGATGGCGATGTGTGCAAGTACCCGCCGTTGCAGCTCACGAAGTAGGTACCGCCTCGAAGGACACCCTGAGGTAGAGAACTACGTCCCGTGAGATACTCTAAATATGGCAAGTATACTAGGTGACTATGGACGTCTATCCGCATGGTTTCCTCCTGTATCCGTTTCCAAGAGAAGCGACTTTCCAAGACATTGGCAAACGGTAGCGCGTTTCGAGCGACCGCTGGTAGCGGTTCCCGGTGGCCGCCGCAAGTTCTTGCTTCACCAACTTGCTCATGTCCGAGTCTATTCGGCTGTCTCTCGAGATATCGGCTGCATTCTACCTGAGGCAACCCCTTTCATTGAGTAGCGATTTCCCTTAGGAGATGCGACACCGGCGGTAGCCGCAATTGCCAGTCAGTCAGGGGCGTATCCGGTATTGTCGCCTATCCGGCGCAGCGCAAAAGCCCTTGGCGTGCTCCTGCCGCCCTCAACCGGGCCACTCTGGTATCCTGCTGACCCAGGATGACCAGGTAATCAGGGACCAATTCCAGCAGTAATCTGGGAGAAAAGCAATGCCACATATTCGTCGCCGGATTTTTCCTCGGACACTGCTGGCGTTAGCAGCGTTATCGGTGGCGCTGGCGGGCTGCGGAGGGGGTGAGCAATCACCTCATCCTTCGGAGACTTCGCCAGCAACGCCGGCCGGGGCGTCTGCCGCTCCGTCGTCTCCTACCTCACCTCCGCCAACTGAAGAAGGAGACCGCACCCTGACGGTATATTCAGGCCGGGCCGAGTCATTGGTGCGTCCGCTGCTGGAGGAGTTTGGCGAATCCACCGGCGTCTCAATCAGGGTCAAATACGCCAGCAGCACATCCACAGCGGCTACACTGCTCGAGGAAGGTGATAACACTCCCGCCGATGTTGTGTTCCTGCAAGACCCCGGTTCCCTCGGCAGTCTGGCGGCGGCGGGGATGCTGGCCGACTTGCCGCAGGCCACTCTTAACAAAGTGGATTCCAGGTTGCGGGATTCTAACGGCCAATGGGTCGGCACTTCGGGACGGGCGAGGACGGTGGTCTACAACACCGAAGCTATAGACGCGGAGGCCGACTTGCCACGCTCGATTCTCGACTTTACGTCTACAGAATGGAAAGGCAGGGTGGGATGGGCGCCGCGCAACGGTTCCTTCCAGTCCTTCGTAACCGCCTTGCGTCTGCAACTGGGTGAAGACGGCGCCAGGGAGTGGCTGGAAGGCATGAAGGACAACGACACCCAAGAGTATCCCAACAACGTCTCCATCGTGCAAGCGGCCGCCAACGGCGAGGTTGACGTTGGATTCGTCAACCACTACTACCTCGAGAGGTTCCTGGAAGAGCATGGACCGGGTTTCAAAGCCCGCAATCATTTCATTGGAAACAGCGATCCGGGCGCACTGGTGCTGGTGGCGGGCGCAGGCATCCTGAAAGTGTCTGAAAACAGGGCTGCCGCCGAGGAATTCATCGAATTCCTCCTATCCGAGCCTGCACAGCAATACTTCACTTCTGATGTCAAGGAATATCCGGTGGCCGCCGGGGTAGCGCCGGAGGGCGATCTGCCGCCCCTGGAGTCTTTGGATCCCCCTGACGTTGACCTGGGCAGTCTCAGTGACCTCCAGGGCACAATCAACTTGCTAAGGGATGTGGGCGTTTTGCCGTGACCTGGATGCCTGTAATACGAGTAGCAGGTACTTGGGCCATCGGCAGTGAGCCACTGGCCGAGGGATGAGTTTAGGTCTCCGGCTCTCCATTTCACGAGACCTCAGTGAAAGATCAGTTTGTGATAATGAGATAAAATGACCTGCAAGGCTGGAGAATCCAAGGCTCCGGTATTTGGAGTGAGATAAAGTGTCTGACCAAAGTTTCGAGGTCGCGGTATTGGGCGGCGGATGCTTCTGGTGCGTCGAGGCCGTTTTCATAGAGATCGCGGGTATTATCTCCGTTACGTCCGGGTATTCCGGCGGACACAAGGTCAATCCGACCTACTACGAGGTGTGCAGCGAAAGGACCGGCCACGCCGAGGTAGTGAAGCTGGAGTTCGACCCCGGCCGGATCACATTTCCAGAAATACTTGAAGTGTTCTTCGCAACTCACGACCCTACCACGCTCAACCGCCAGGGGGCGGACCGCGGGGCGCGTTACCGCTCGGTGATACTTTACGCCACCGAATCGCAGAAGGAGCAGGCGGTGAGTTTTATCAAGGCACTGGATGCCTCCGGGACAGAAAACGGACCGGTGGTAACCCAGGTTGCCCCTTTCGAAGCGTTCTATCCAGCGGAAAGAGAGCACCAGCTTTTCTACCGGAACAACCCCGGCAGTATGTACTGCCAGATAGTAATCAGCCCCAAGGTTGCCAAGGTACGGCAAAAGTTCAGTTCCAAACTCCGCTAGTTTTTGCGCACCTTGACTCCCGCCACTCGCGGGCAGTTAGCCAACCTTCTTCCGATGTGGAAAAATTTGAGCGAATGTGCTGAGGATAGGGCGGACAGCCTACGGCGATAACGGAGGGATAGGCTGTCCGCCTCCGTTATTCATTTCTTAGTGACATAACCGTTCTTCAAGTCCCGTCTTGAGGCATCTTCATCGCGGTCTTCCGGTTGGCCATATCCGCCGCCGCCGGAGGAGAGGCAGATGATGTGGTCACCGGGATTGACGACCACTCCCACTTCCTTCGACCCCAGTATCCGCTCCGAGCCGTTGGATACTATCTTGTAGTGGTGAGGCAGTCCGTCGGTCGCGCCGAACAGTCCGAAGGGCGGCACCACCACGCCGTCGCCCGCAGTGTTGAGCAGGGCCGGGCCCTCGCCCTCGTAGACCAAGTCGCAAACCGCTCCCAGACCGCCGCGCCACGCCCCTACTCCCCCCGAGTCGGGACGCAACTCGTGGCACTCTATGAAGAAAGGGAACCGCTCTTCAGTCACCTCTATGCTGGGAGACCGTATGCCTCCAGCCACGTTGACCTCTCCGACATTGGACCACCCGTCTACTCCCTGAGATGCGCCGCCGCCACCCCGGGCCAAGAAGAAGTGCCAGATGAACCGGCGGCCCGTCCTCGGGTCGGAGCCGGTGATGGCGTATCGTAACCGGCGTGAGAACCCGGCGGAGACCGCGCCGGGGATGGCAGGGGCCAGGGCCTTGAATACCGCTTCCACCACCTCCTCGGCGCAGTGGTTGGTGCTCATGCACACTGGCGCGGGAGGGTTGGCGTTGACTACCAGTCCACGCGGGGCGACTATCTGCACGGGCCGCATGGAACCCTCGTTGCGGGCCACGTCCATCGGCGCTAGATACATGATGGCGGCGTGGGCCAGGGAACGGGTGTTGGCATAGGCGCTGTTGATGAACCCCTCGACCTGGGGGCTGGACTCGCTGAGGTCAATGGTCATGGAGTCGCCGGCAATGGTGACCTTCGCCCGAATCGGCACCAGCTTGCTGTCGAAGCCGTCGTCGTCCACCAGCGACTCGCCGTAATACACGCCGTCGGGCCAGCCGGAGATGAACTGGCGCACCTGCCGCTCGGTGGCTGCCAGGATTTCGGCCACCACCGCCATCAGCTGGTCGGTGCCGTATTCGGCCAGCAGGTCCTGGATTCTGCGGGCGGCCAGCATCACGGAGCCTATTTGCGCGTTGAGGTCGCCCAGGAAATTCTCCGATTGCCGGACGTTGGCCGACAGCATTTGCAGCAGGTCGTTGCGCGGGACGCCCTTATCGTAGAGTTTCAATGGGGGTATGCGCAGGCCCTCCTGGAATATCTCGTTGGCGCCGGGGTTGTAGCCTCCATGGGTGCCTCCGCCGACGTCGCTGTGGTGCGCCCGGTTCACCCCGTAGAACAGCAGCCGCCCCTGGTGAAACACGGGCCGGATGATGGTGATGTCCGGCAGGTGGCTGCCCCCGAAATAGGGATCGTTGAGGATGAACAGGTCTCCGTGGTGTATGTCCTCGCCGAAGTAGTCGCGGACGGCGGCGCCGGCCACCGGAAGGGCGCTGATGTGCACCGGAATGCCCTCGCCTTGCGCCACCAGTTGGCAGTCGCCGTCCAGTATCGCGGTGGAAAAGTCGCGGCTGGAGTTCAGGATCTGGGACATGGCCGTGCGCAGCATCGCTTCGGTCATTTCCTGGGCGATGGACTCCAGCCGGTGCTCCACCACCGCCAGGGTGATGGGGTCGTCGCTGCCCTTTCCATCCACCTCGACGGAGTTAGTTGTGGTTTCCTGTACCGATGGAGTGGTCTCCAGGTTCATGCGCAACTCGACGCCGCCCATGGAGTCTACCCTGGCGTGGTCGCCCGGCCACACCAGGATGGTGGTGAAGTCCGACTCCAGGATGGCCGGGCCGACGATTTCAGTTCCAGCCGGCAGGGAATCGGCGGCATAGGTTGACGCTTCCGTCCACTCGCCCAGATAGACCCGACGGCTGCCAACGGGGCTGGCCGCGCTCTTGTCGCCGTCCTGACCTGAGCCAGTCGAAGGATGGGCCATTCTGGGCAGCTTGCCCGCAACCGTCACCCTGAGAGTGACCAGACGCACTTCCTGGCTCTGCTGGTTGTAGGAATAGAGTTCCTCATATCGCCGGTGGAAATTGGATGTCAACCTGGCAATGAATTCGGAGTCCGGCAGCGCCGGATCGGGCAGCGGCACGGTGACTTCGTAAATTTGATCCAGGTAGCGCATATCGGCCGAGTAGTGAATCTCCACCGCGTCATCGGCTACGCCTTGAGCGGCGAGCTTGTCCCGTCCCTGGTACCCCAGTTCGTCCAGAATGGTCCTCAGTTCATCCAGTTCCACCCTGTCTAGGCTTACGGGATAGGACCGGAAGAAATCGTACTTGATGTCTGTGTTCAGCATCCCGTAGGCCGATAGCACCGGCGCGGACGCTGGTATATACACCTTACCCACCTGGAGCTGACGGGCCACCTCCGAGGCATGGAGGCCCGAAGCGCCGCCGAATCCCAGCATCGCAAATTCCCGTGGATCAACGCCCCGCTGCACCGACATCAGCCTTATGCCCTCAGCGATGGTGGTGCATACCACCTTGAACACACCATAGGCCGACTCCACCTTGGAAAGGTTGAGGGGCGCAGCTACGTATTCAGCCAGGGACTGCTCGGCAGCGGCATGGTCGAGACTGGCCCTGCCACCCAGAAAATTGCTGGCGTCCAGATACCCCAATACCAGGCTGGCGTCGGTGACCGTGGGCCTGAGACCGCCCTTCCCGTAGCAAGCGGGGCCTGGCTCGGCCCCGGCGCTGTCAGGGCCGACGTGGAGGATTCCTCCTTCATCCACCCTGGCGATACTGCCCCCGCCTGCGCCCATGGTGTGAATGTCTATCATCGGAGCGGCGATTTTCCATCCGGCCTCGAACTTCTCGTTGGTAATGTGAGGAACCCCGTTCTCTATCAACGAAATGTCGGTGCTGGTGCCGCCCATATCGAAGGCGATTACCCTGGGTTCCTCCAATAACTGCCCGATGTACGCGGCGGCGCTGACTCCTCCCGCCGGACCGGACAGGATGGCCCGCACCGCCATGCGGCTGGAGTCGTCTATCGGGGCCACCCCGCCGTTGGACTGCATTATCAGCAAGTCCTTCAGCTGTGGATAGGCTTCGAACCGCTCTCCCAGGTGTGAGAGGTAGCTGCTGAATACCGGCCCAACATAGGAGTTGATTACCGTAGTGCTCAGGCGGTCGAATTCCTTGATCTGGGGAATCACTTCGTGGGAGAGGGAGGTATATATGTCGGGAAAGCGGCGGCGTATGCCTTCCCAAGCCTGCTGTTCGTGGAATGGATTCAGGTATGAGAACAGGAAGCAGACTGCCAGCGCCTCCGCCCCTTCACTGACCAGGTGGTCAAGGCTTTCCGCCAGCGCGGCCTCGTCCAGGGGCCGTTCCACCAGGCCGTTGGCGCGAATCCGCTCCGGGACGCCCACCCGCAGGTAGCGGGCCGCCAGCGGCTCGACGGGCTGCATCCGCAGGTTGTACCGGTCTTCCTTCAGCCCCTCCCGCATCTCCAGCAGGTCGCGGAAACCGTCAGTGGTGATGAGTCCTACCTTTGCCCCTTTCCGTTCCACCAGCGTGTTGGTTGCCACGGTCGAGCCATGGATCACCAGGTCAGTATCTCTCAGTAGGTGCTCCAGAGACAGTCCGTACGCGGCGGCGGCCTCGTGCAATCCGGTCATGACGCCTATCGAGGGGTCGCCGGGGGTGGTCTGAGTCTTGAAGAAACGCGGCTGCCCTCCTTCGCCAGCTACCACAAAGTCGGTGAAAGTGCCTCCAACGTCTATCCCGATCTTGTACACCTGAGACCTCCTGAGTCTTCTGTAGGACTTACGCAGTTGGGCTATAGGGTTGCAACCCGGGGCATCCCAGGGGGTAT
>VXOI01000208.1:0-4152 GCA_009840175.1 Chloroflexota bacterium
CCACAGGTGGCTTCCTGCTTTTCCTCGTCTTTCCCCCTTAGATAACTAGAGCTGAATAGAAGAGACCCCGTCCCCCGTCCCTGCGCCCGTCTGTACTTTGGGGAAATTGAACTCTTCTTCTCTGATTTGAGAATTCATTCCCATATATATAGAGGGGAATTTTGGAAAAACCCGGCGGCTGTGGCGGTCCCGGCGGCTGTGGAAGGGGGGCGAGCGGGAGCGTGGAGACCGTGGCTCAGCGTCGGCCTGGGCGGCGGAGATGATCCGGTCTGGGGCGCCGGGGGCTGTATCAAGTGGGGGTGAATCAGAGGCAGTTCAGCGGAGTTTCAGGGGCTGGCCCGGAGGGCCTGGGATCCGATAATCCGATAACAGTTTGGCCGTCCCCGATAACAGAATAGGCCGAAAAAGGCCGTTTTTGCGTGTTTTTCAGGGGCCCTTTTTTGACCCTTTTTCGGGCCTCTCAGTCGTCAACTCCGATAACACGATAACAGCCCGATAACAGTTCGATAACAGAATTTTTGCTCCGGGAAGCCTTTTTGAGACAGGTTTCAGTGGTCAAAATCGCCCGAGTATCAGTTAGGGGCCGTTCCCGATAACACGATAACAGTTTTCAAAAGTTGCGACCGTGGTGTCCCAACTTTTTTTTTCTGTTATCGCGTTATCCTGTTATCGGCGAGGACTTAAAAGACCCCGCCCGGCGGATGCCGGAGGGAGTCTCAATAAGCTCTCGTATTTGAGTGTGTCTGTTCATCTGCTTGGAGTCTAACAGGTCTGGCCCGCCTGGGTCAATCCTATTTTCTTCGCCTCGGCGCCGGCTTGGCATCGTCCCTGAGCCGGACGATGCCCTTGGCGGTGCCTAGGCCGGCCTTTTCGGCCGCCGCCCTCACGGAGGGTTCATTCGCACCGTAGGTCCTTTCCATGAACTCCAGGAATTCGGCGATGGGCATCTCTCCCCTGGCCTCCAGGACTTCCCTCATGTGGTGGGCCAGTCCCAGGTATTCCGGCAGGTTCCAGGACCGAAGACCCCACAGTTTGGGTCCGGATCTGACCAGCCTGGGGTCCCTGGAGATGGCCACCTGCATGCTCCTTGGCTGAATGTCGTCGCCGAGGTACTCCCCGATCTCCCTTGACGTGGCCGGGGCTCCCAGGTCGCTCAGGGCCAACACTGCCTGGTCGCCCAGGGTGTTGCCCCACCGGACCAGTTTCCCCCTGAACTCCCTCACCCTCGGGTCCCGGGTGATCCAGTCCCAATGTTTGTCTGGTTCCAGGCCCCATCTTTCCAGCCGGTACGAGACGAGGCGCTCGTTGAGCCGCTCGTTTTCGCCGACGCTCTGGACCAGGTCTTCGGTGGGGTCGCTTGGCCTCATCTCATCAAGGACCAGCCATCCCCGGTCCCTGCAGTACGGTCCGGCGACTCTCAGCAGGAGTTCCCGGAACCGGTTGGTCCCGGGGTCCAGGTCCAGGAGTTCGTTGGCGGTCTCCTCTTTCATGGCCACGCCGATGGTGGTTCGGATGATCCGGGTTCTTCTCCTGATTGGAACGCCGTCCCCGGTTTCCACGAACTTCGCCAGTTTGTGCGTCAGCGCCTCCTGGATACTCCAGGCGGTGGCGTATGCGACTCCGTGTTCATTGGCCAGTGCCTGAAGGGATTCCATGCTTTCCGCAGGGACCATCCTGTCCCAGAGGATGCTCCGCTCGATCTCCCTGAGTCCTGTGGCCCACCTCTCGAGGGCGTCCTGGATGCTCTGGTCGGAGTTGGAGAGTTCGCTCAGGGGGATCTTGGCGATCTCGTCCCATTCGGGCCGGGATTCCTCGGAGTCCCTGATTTCCTCGATGAGTTCGCCCAGGGTGGATGCCCCGGTCTCGGCGATTCCCCAGTCGGCAAATAGCCGGAGGGCCCTGGAGGCGGGGCTGGCCTTGATTTCTGTCTGGACCATTGCTTCTGCTCCGTGCGTGGGATATCGGGTACTTCGGGGGTTGCTGCCGCCGCACTCTCCACTGTTGTGGATCCTGCGGCGTCTGAAGCGCATTGTGTCCTCACGTACGGCGTGTTTACATTCAGGATGTAAACACACATTCAGCGTTGCTCAACCCCAGAGGGTGAGCTGTGCTGTTCTCCGTTCAACCGGGCCGGTTTCACCGGCGCGAGGGGCGCCGGCCAGAGCCTTCCCGTCCCGGAGCATCGGCCCCCTGCCTGGAGGCAGTGTCAGTCTTCCCAGGTTTACCGCAGCGTTGTGGTTTCGCTCGTTCCCTGCGCCGCATTTTGGGCATGTCCACCACCGCTCCCGCTTGAGTTTCGCGTTGGGGTGCTGGCAGACGTGGCAGATTTTGCTGCTGGGGAAGAGCCGGTGGGCCTTTATCAGACTGGTGTATCTCCACCGGCACTTGTACTCCAGTTGTCTTCGGATTTCCCCCATGGCCGAGTCTGCCTGGGCCTTGGGGGTGGGTCCCTGCATCATCCCTGCGACGTTCAGGTCTTCGATGACCAGGTGCTTGAACTTCCTGGTGAGGGTGTTGGTCATCTGGTGAATGGCGTTCCTACGCAGGCCCTTTATTCTCCGGTGGCACTTGTCGATCTTCCTCTGGGCCTCCCACCATCCCCTTGACCCTTTCCTTCTCCGGCTCTGGGCCCGTTGCCACCTGCGGAGTTTCCGCTCCTGGGAGTAGTAGGCCTTCGGGTTGGGGAAGACCTCCCCGTCCGAGTCGGTGCCGAGGGGATTTATGCCGGTATCAACGGCGCCCCTTCTCCGGTGGTCGGGTTTTGGCTTCGGTTCCGGCTCCTTCCAGCATAGGATGGAGAGCATCCACCTGCCGTTCTCCCTCTTGATCCTAGCCTCATAAAGGATCCCCTGCGGGAGGGTGCAGGCCAGCTTGACTGAGCCCAGTCCAGGGAGTTGGATTCTGCGTTTTCCGTTGTACCCGAGTTGGTCCACTCCGGAGGCAGCCCGGAAAGTGCCTGTGCCGGTGGCCTTCTTTCTCTTAAAGGCCGGGGCTCTGGCCTTCAGGTCCCTGTTGCTCCAGTTGGCGAGGGCCTTTCCGAAGTCCATGAAAGCCCCTTCGGCGACCCTGCTGGCGACCTCGGTGGCGAAGGGGTACTCGGTCCTTTTGACGGCGTTGAACTCCTTGGATATATCCATCCAGCTTGGGGGACGCAATCGGTTGGTGCGGCAGAACCGGTGTGTGGCCACTGCTAGGTTGTAGCAGAACCGAGCGATGCCGATGGCTCTTCGGCAGTAGCCCTCCTGCCTCTTGGTCAGGCGTACGGGTACGGAAGCCCCAGCGGGGAGCCATCCCTTTGGGCAGGAGGAGGTCCGCTTTTTCCTAGCCTTTCTGCTTCTGGGCATACCATCGTTATACCCTCAGTTTTGAATGTAAACTGGTCCTCGGCCGCCTCGTCCTGGCGGCTTCCGTTGGGTCAGATGAAGTTGGTGCCGGAGCCGATGGAGTTGCCTCTTCCCGGGCCGGGAGGAGGTCTCCGTGGCGCTCTGCGGCCGGGGCGGGGTGGCAGCCGTGGCCGTTCCCGGTTTCCGGGTCTTCGCATGTGGGCGTCGGGCTGGCCGTGGTCATCGTCATGTATGTGTCCCTGCGGCTGTTTTCGGGGTCGCAGGGACATTCGTGCCCGTGGTCCCCCGTGATTTCAAGCAGTACCTCATCAGTTGGCCTTCACTCCTCCGCTTCCAATGCTTGCCGGGTCAGGTCCGCCATCAGTTCTTCCGCCGCTTGCTTGGCGCCTTGGGCCGTGGGGAAGGTCCGGCTCCTGTAACCGGGTCCGTTGGCTTCCTTCAGTATCAGACGGCAGTAGACTTGGTCGTCGTCCTCCCGGACTTCCCTGGAGATGACGATGAGGACCGTGGTCCCCTGTTCCTGGGTGCCCTGGGCGGGGATGCCGTATTCGGTCCGGCTGATGAGGTCGCCGTCTTCGTGTGGTCCTTCCGTGTCGCGCCAAGCGAGTTTCGCTTCGTCCACTGTTCCCATCTCCTGCCGTCCGGCTTCGTCAGTAGTCTCCGTTGGTCATTGTGCCAGGGAAATCCGGCCTTCTCCGGTGACGAGGACGGGGCCCGCGGTGGTGGCGGGCCCGGGTTGGGTGTTTGTTTTGGGTTGTTGGTAAGGGGGATATTAGTCGCGGATCGACGAGAGAACCGAGACGGGCGG
>VXOI01000208.1:4162-31030 GCA_009840175.1 Chloroflexota bacterium
CATGGCCGTCGCGTCGGTTTTTTTTTGTTTGGTGCTGTGTAGAGCGCCGCTCTTACCGCGGGCGCGCGGGGGCCGGGGCCGCGGCGGGGTTGTGCCCCCGCCCCCGGTACTGGTTGTCTATGTCGGTTTCGTCTTCCGGCTTCTATTCCGCCGAGATCACGACCTTCACCTTCTCGGGCGGCTCCTTGCCGAGGGCGTCCTTGTCAATGTAGACGGACTGGATTACGGTTCCGTCGGCAGTACCGTACACCACTTTGTTCTTCGTATCCTTGGCCTTGTGCAGGGTAAGTGTCAGGGTTTCCATGTCATTCTCCTGTTCGCCGTGAGTCTCCCTTCCACGGTAACGGGATTGAGCGCCGTCATCAACAGGGCGCTGTCATCAAAATTCCCCGGGCCGTCACTCCGGTATGTCCTCCGGCCTCGTCTGTCCCGAGTTGTATTCCCCGAAGTTCCAGTAGGCGTCGAAGGTGTACCAGAAGGCCCAGCCGGCCAGCGTGTCCACGTTGCCCCGCAGGCCCGCGTCGGTTGCCAGGTGCTCCAGGATTGCAGCGAGGCACAGCTCGCTGTCGTTCATCAGCCGGCTCATCCCGGTCCACGGCTCCTCCGGCCATCCATCCCGGTGGGGAATGGATGATCTCCTGACGATGCCCCGGAGGTCTATCGCCCCCCGGATTGCCCTGACCGTCCTTTCGCCCAGTTCGTCCTGGCGCTCCTCAATAGCGGCTACGAGGCTGTCGCCCAGCAGGTCCTCATGGTCCAGCATATCTTGGAGGTCGGGGGTCCTGGTCCTCCGGGACTCCTTCCACTCCCTGTAGGTCACCCGGAGCTCCGCGAAGGTGGCTGCGAGGTCTTGGCTTTGGAGGAGTGGCGCCACAAACAGCCCCCGTATCCTGCGGGTCTCGGCGCGGTAGTCTGGATTATCCTCGTAGATGCCCATCAACTCCGGATAGAGTACCAGCCAGCAGGTCAGCATAAGTTCAAGCGGACGCATCATTACCTCTCATTGCCGGTCGTCTGGCCAGGACGCGCTGCCGTATCCTTTCCCTGGAGTCGTCCGGCAATCTCAGTCGGATTGCCTCCGGGACATCCATCCATCCCGCCGTGAATGCCTCGTCAAAGACCTCCTCGTAGACCTTTCCCCGAAGTCTCTCTCGGATTTTTTCGATCTGCCTCCTTTGCCTCCGTTCGAAAGCCTCGTCGCCGAAATAATGGTCCAGGACTCTGTGGAGCAGTTGTGCAAAGGTCATTGCCGCCTCCCTAGCAGGGATGGAGATCAGGGCTGATGCAATAGCGGTTAGGAGCCACTGGCAGCATTTTCTTCCCTCACCTAGCCAAGATTCCATTTCGCCAGTCTGCGACGGCATCTGAGCAAGCCTTTAAGGTCTGGGTGATGTCGTGGCCGTCCAGCGGCGCCGAGACTTCCTCATGACTCTGGGCGGCCTCCCTGGCGAGGTCGTAATCCTGTTCGCTGGCTTCCAGGTTATCGAGGTACGGGCACGCCATCTGTGGGGCCACTATGAAGTCAATGGTTCCCATCTCCGCCCTTTGGCTCGGTTAGCTCTTTCTCCCTTGTATCCACATCTTTCGAGGATTGCCGTTTCGATATACCACTGTCCCAGGTGCCACGCTTCGTAGAGTGCAAGACCTCCGTATTCGGCGTCGATTCCCTTGACCTTCCTTATGGGGTGTTCGAAATGGTCCCGAATTTCCCTCAAGGTCCGGGGTCCGGGTTCATCTTCTAGGCTGCCTCCTCTTTGGTTTATCCTTTCGGTCCTTTGCCTTTCCCATTTGGGGTTGTCATCGTAAATCCGCTTGAGGTTCGGGCATTCCGTTGGAATGTCGAGGGAGACGCCTGCGGCCTTGAGGGTGGCGGCGACCTCTCTCCATGGATTGGACGGTATAGGGGAAAGGACTGCGGCAGCGATTTCCCCCATCGTTCGGCCTGAGGGTACGTCGATGTAGGGTTTTGATACATTTGCCGTCAGGTACCGCTCGATGCTTTTTCGGATGCTGTCATCTGACTCAATGAGGTCGATCAGAGTAGGGAATACGTTCTGTATCGCCTGAATTTCGTCCAGGTTCAAAGTACTGTTTTTCCGGAGCCATGAATCCGGCCCCGTTCCGTTGGACCATGCAGCCGGGAGGCAGTCCCACTCTTCCCAGACCGTATTGCTCGGGTCGTCAGTTCCCCGAACTCGGCAGACCCCGACATATGCTCCATTAGAGAAGGAGAGGAACAGTCTCACGGCGTTGGTCTTGGATTTGGCTTCCCCAATCGAAAACGAGGAGCCATCCGTTTTGTGCATGGACGCGATGTGGGTGATTCTGAACCCCCCTACTGCTTTCAGGAACTTGGTTGATTCTTCGTGAAAGGGAGCTTCCCGTATCTGAATCGTCCATTCACGGTCCTGTAGAGTTATCCCGCCGATTTCTCGGATTTCTCTGTTGGACTCGACCACAAGACCAACGCTGGAGATGATGTTCATATTGATGATGCAAAAGGACACTTCCTGCATCGTCCGTTGGCAATGCTGCTCTGTCAGGTCTTTGGCCAGATGGAAACTTCCTTGGTAACTCCCAGGGGCTATCCCAAAGAAAGGATGAACGGCGAGGAAAAGAGCCGCTTCGACAGTCGAAGTGCCGGAGTTGACCGTAGCTTGTACTTCAGTCCTGTTGGCTTTGAGCAGAGTCTGTATGGCGCTCGGTTCCAACGTACCTACGGGATTCCCATCGTATTCCAGGGTGACTCCCGGCTCGGGGGCGAGTCGTTCTACCACCCGACAGGGGAAAAAGAATGAGTGTTCCTCTAAAACGAAAGATACTTCTACGTCCGCCAGAACTACGGGGTCAACTGAGAATTGGTCATCTCCCGCGCGAACAGCGGCCTTTTGGAAGTTGTCAGTTGCCACAGTGTTCCTCCGACACCGTTGAATTTCCTGTCCCCTAAAAGTCGTCGGTCGTCCCTTCTTCCCGGGCTTCCGCTTCCACCCTTTCCGGGCAGTCGGCGACGGCAATGTCGCACCACCGGCACTCGGAGGCGCTGGGTACCCTTCTGGCCGGGTTCTCGTCGGCCAGCCGCCGGATCAGGGCGCCGAGCCGGTCGATGAACTTCCGGTCAAGCCCGGATACCGGAATCTGCACGTTGCCGTCCGGGTAGATGACGTGGCCCCGGAACTCCATTCCCCTGAATTGCTCCAGTGCCCTGGGGGCCGCGTACATGTAGGTGAGGACCTGGACGCTGTGATGCGGGCTGGGCTTCCCGGTCTTGGCGTCGACGATCACGAGGTCGTTGCCTTTCACCGCGATCAGGTCGGGCTTCCCCGCCAGCGTCGCTGTGGCTCCCTGGAGCCGGAAAAAATTCTGGTCCTCGGTGAACACCTCGTATCCCAGTTTCTCCCGGCTCGTCCTTGCCTCGTTGACCAGGGCGGTGTGCTCCATCATCCACCGGGCGGAGTCGAAGTCGCTGGGCGGCTTGGTCCAGTCCTGATAATGGGCCCGGAACCATCCGGCCCACTCGCAGGATGATTCCCCGGCGAGCAGCCGGCTGAGCCAGGTTGCCCAGATGTACGGGTGTTCCCGGGCGCGGACCATCGGAGTAACTCCGGCAGGGATGACTGGGGAGCAGAAAGGTGCGTCCCTCCAGTCTAGCGAAGCCTCGAAGGTCAGCGTCAACAGGATGCTGTCATCAAATTCCAGGGCCGGTCAGGCTAGTTGCCGGTTCAACCAGCCTGACTTTCTCGGGTCCTCCGGTTCTCCTGGGCGTCCTTGCCGCTCTCAGCGCGGACCTCTCCGCCGCCGGACCACGTGCCAGGGGTTGGGGGCCCCGCTCCTTTGCAGCCTTCTCCTTGCGCTCCGGCTCAGCGGCATTTCCACGATTTCGTTGTTCTCGTCGGTTAGGAAGGCCGCGAGGCCCCGGATCAGTTCCCTCGTCAGGTCTCCGGGGATTTCCCCTCCATCGCTGCGGGTCATTGACTCCGTTCTGATATTGAGCCTTACGCCTGCCATTCCCGTCCCACCCCTCTCGCTGGTTGGAATAACGAGTCCTCTGTTCCCACTTCCGGAGTCCTCGAAAATTATGAAACCATGGATGACCCTCTCGTATTCTTCCGGGCCTTCGGGCAAGGCCTCTGCCAGTTCGATGTAGATGGGGCCGAGGTGCGGCCACAATATGTCCGGCGAGGTGCCGGTGGATCCCTCTGCCATGGTCCGGCTCAGGATGGCCCAGAAGTCACTCATGTCCATCAGGATGCGGAGGGTGTCTTTTCTGTAAACCCGGTATAGGATCTGGTCTCCGTACCACTTCAACCCGTGAGGTGGCCCCCGTCTCACCAGCTCGGTTACCAGTCTGCTCCGTGGTCCCACCCAGGCCTCCGGGTCCATGAGGTCGTCCTCGTCTTCGTCGTCATCTTCCATCTCGAAGTAGTCTTCCTCTTCGTCATCATCATCATCCTCCTCTTCGTCGTCATCGGGGAGCATGTCCATGAGAGTCGCTCGTATGAGGACCTCCAGGATTCTTTTGTCATTGAAGGAATCCAGGATTTCCTCGATCTCGTGGAAGTCCTCGGCTCCAAGTTGATCCTCCAATTCAAACAACTCGGCTTCGTTGAAGTTGTCCACCACCTCCCTGGCCCGGTCTGCGGTGATCCCCTGGGAACCCGAGCGCCTGATTTTCGCTTTCTCGTTGCGGGAGAGTCGCGTCCTGCCGAGGTACTGGAGTACCAAGATCTGGGTGGCGGTGAAAGTGTCGTGGTCCTCGCTTGATGGGATGTCCGGCACTCTCTTGGCCCATTCCTCCACTTGCCTCACGTGATCCTCATCTAATCCTGTCTTGGCGGCTATCTCCTGGTGTGGGGTGTTCAGATCAATGAGCTTGGTGACCCTGTACGCCAGTTCGAAAGTGACATATGTGTCCATGATCCTCTCCCTTTCATAATGGCGCCGTTGAAGAGGCCGGCCCGTTCAACCGTCTGGTGTGACCAGGTTCCTGGCGATGGTCACCGGGTTTGCATCACTTCGGAGTGTCCTTCAGCCTGGGTGAATCCTGCCCGTGGAACCCAGCGTCCAGGCAGGGTACTCGGGGGTGGCCGGGTCCCCGGCGCGGCGGCGTCTCCAATTTGACCTTGCTCTTTCGGGAATTTGAGAGATGATGCTACGGTCGCCCCGGTATGTCTGTGCTTTTTCCCGGTTCCGGCATGTGCATCCGGAAAAGTTTGCTCGGTAGGGACATTCCTGGTTCTCCAGCGGAATGTCGAGGGCAGTTCCTTCCTGGCTGTCGCTCAGGAATAATTTCGCATCTCTCCCGAGGGTAGTGGTCGGTTCCCGGAGATCAGGCCCGTGCGGGGGCGGCCATCTCCCCTGTCAGGCGGTAGTAGAGGAAGAAGATCTCGCCTGACGTGTTTGCGATTTTGCCGGCCCTTGCCTGTGTGGCCTCGCTGGCCCAGCCGTCCTGGGCTGTGTAGTGTCCCTGCAACTCACGCAGCAACTGGGCGTGGTCTCCGGAGGCTGACAACCTCTGCCGCTCCTTTTCCCGGATATGGAGCGCCATATCCCTCACAGTCCCTCGGAATCAGGTCGGCACTCCTCGCTTGGCTGGCTCCCGCGCTGCCAGTTGCTTTGGACTCTTTCCGGAGTGAGGTCAGTGCGGGCTCCGCCGCCGCTGGACCACGTGCCAGGGGTTGGTGGTCCCGCTTCGTCGCATCTGCCTCCTCATCTTCCGGTTCGTCGGCATTGTCACGAACTCAGTGCTCTCGTCGGTGAGGAAGGCGGCGATCTCCCAGACCATTTCTGCTATCGGCCTCCCATGGATTTTCCGTCCCCTGTCTCCGGTGACCTCCTCTGTCCTGAGGTTGAACCCCACTCCCACTGCTTCCAACGATCCCTGCCTGATGCTTGGAATCACGAATCCCCTGGCCAGGGCCCCGGAGTCCTCCCTGATGATGAAGCCGTCGACTCTCCCCGTGTTTCCCTCGGGGTCCTCGGACAAGGCCTCCGAGAGTTCAATGTAGATGGAGCCGGGGTTCGGCCACTGTGCGTCCCCCTTTACGCTGGTGGGTCCATCCTCCTGGGCCCGGTACAGGATGGCCCGGTAGTCGGCCATGTCCAACAGGATCCGGAGGGTGTCCATTTTCATGATTTGGTAGAGGAGCTTCCAGGCGAGCCTGTCCTGGCTGTCGGAGAGGCCCCGCATCAGTAGCTCATTAACCAGCCTGCTCTGTGGATCTGCCCAAGCATTGGGGTGCAGGCAGTATTGTTCCGGTTCTTCGGGACCGGATTCGTCGTCGAGCTCTTCGGAGAAGACGACTGGGAATTCCGTTCCTGCGAGGGAGCCGAAGATCCCCTTTTCTGCGGCGGACTTCATGACATCCCTGATCTCCGCGATCGTTTCAACTCTGAATGCGGTCCTCATCTCCAGGACCGTATCGCCTCCGAACGCCGCTTTCAGTTCCCCGCTTGCGTACTCGGTCTCCGCCCAGTATTTGAGCCACCGCAGCATCAGTGCCTCTGTGGCGGTGAGTTCGCCTTCGGACAGGACCGGCAGATTTTCCTTGGTCCAGGCCTCCACGTCCCTCACCTCGCTTTCGGTGAGTCTGGTCCTGGCGGCTATCGTGGGGATCGGGGTGTGCAGGTCAATGAACTTGGTCACCCTGTATGCCATTGAGAGGTCGAGTTCCAATTTCATCTTCCTCTCCGTTTCGTCCTCGCTCAGGTGCGAGGGAGTGGGACCGTTCGGCGGGTTGCCGGGTTCCCGTTCGGAGCCTACGGGAGCGGTTTACCGAATGCTGTACTCACGGCGCATTCGGCCAATTCGTACCTGAGTTGATACCATATCTGTCCTTACGTCTCCGTGACCGCAGTCCCGTCGGGAGCCGGTTTTCACACTTTCGTATCTGGAGTGTGTGCTGGCTGGCCCGGGAGTGACCAGCGGCGGGAGAGGCTTTCCTGTCCGTGGTCCGGCGCTCGAATTTCTCCGAATAATTGACAGGCGTTTCCGTGGATGTTCACAATGACCACCCGGTTTCTGGGCAGGCGCCCAGCCGTGAGTTTCACGGAGGACGTTCACGAGACGATGACGCTTGAAGAGAGTTTTCACAGAGCCAGGGCGGCCCAGGTGGGGTTCCTGATGCGGTCGTACCGGGAGTCCTACCGGGGTCCCGGCGGCCGGCGGGGTCTCTCCCAGAACGCGCTCCTGGAGCGGATGGCTCAGGTTGACGAGGAGTACGCCAACCGGTTCAGTCACGGGACCGTGTCCCGGTGGGAGTCGGGCCGGACCCGGCCCACGGTCAGTCGGCTGGTGGTCTTCGGGAGGGCATTGGGGCTTTCGGATGACGAGGTTGTGGGGCTGATAGTCCTGGCCGGGCTGGCCCCTGACTACGGCTCCGCCGCGGAGCAGGCCGGGGTGAAGGGATATTCCCCCGCCGCTGTGGAAACGGGAACGCCGGGACCGGACGCTGGAGCAACCTCGGGGTTCCCGGAAGATTCAGGGGTCCTCCGGGAACTGGGCCGGTTCATCGGTCTTAGGATTCTCCCGCTTGGCCTCGGGATAGTCGCCTTGGGGTATCTGCTGTCTTTTCCCGGCTGGAGCGACTCGTGGATGCCGGTGTTCTACGGGGTGGCCGTGACCTCCGCGGTCTTGGCGCAGCGTCACCTGAAGCCTGACAGGGACGCCGGGCTCAGGGACTTCTTCTGGGTCTCGGTTTTCTTCCTCCTGACCACGCCGGTGCTGCAGTTCGCCCCTGTGGGCATGGACCACTACAACTTCTACATGGTGGAGGGGTTTGCCGGCACCCACATGCCCTGGATGCTGTTGCTGTTGGTGAACCTGGGGCTGGCGTCGTTGGCCGGGGTGATGTTCCATCTCCTGTCGAAGTGGCGCTACCCCGGGTCGGGGGAATCCACGGTCCCTGGCCGGGCCGCGTCGGTGGTGCTGCCCCCGGTGATCCTGGTCTACGGAGCGGCGGTCGTGATAAGCAACCTGTCCGTTGTCATCCAGTTGGGGGTTGTCTTCACGGTGCTGGCCTTGGTCTTCGGGGGTTTGCTGGCGCTGCGGGATCCGCGGCTGGTCCCCACCCCGGAGGACCGGAGGTTCGTGTTCCCTCCCCTGACGGCGATAGCCATCCTGGCCACGGCATTGGGTGTGGGCATCGTCGTTTTCGTCTATGCCTCCCCGGACTACCCCTCCATTCTCCCCGACCACAACCTGGTGGCCTCTTGGGATATCGACTTTGAGGAGTTGGGCTACTCTCGGGAGGAGGCCCTGGACCGGGTGAACATCGGTTATCTCTGGCACGCCATCCCGCTGACGGTGTACATGGCCTTCATAGTTGGAGGCAGCCTGCTCATGGGCGTGTACCGGATGGCGGGAGGCGGCGAGTCCCCGTCTCAGTTGGAGGGCGCCCCGGTTCCTGCTGAGGCTGCGAGGGTTGAGCGTCCCGGAAGTGTACGCAACCGGTTTACCCGGCTGGTACCAGGGGGTATCCGGTCTCTGCCCGGCTGGGCCTGTAACGGAGGTTTCCGGGGAGCGGTGTAACCGCTCCCCTCATGTCTTTTCGCCGGGTTCTCTCCCCTGTCGACGATCTTCTTCGGCCCTACTGTTCGGCGTCCGCGTCCTCCGGCGCGTCCGGGGTGCCGGGGTTCCGGGCCTTGGTGCTGATGGCCTCCCTTTCGGAGGCTCCGCTGTCTCCTGAGCCGTTGTAGGCCCGGACCGAGTACTCGTAGACGACCTCCGCGGCCACGGTGTCGTCGGTGTAGGAGGTGGCGTCCGCTGCGGCGGTGCCGATGTACACGTCGCCCTGGCCGTGGTCCCCTCCTGTGGTGAGCCGTTTCCGGTAGATCTTGAACCCGGTGGCGGCCTGGCCGCCGTCGGCCGGGGTCCAGGAAACCACGACCTCCCCTGCGGTGTCCTCCGACAGTTCCAGGTCGTCGATTTCGTCGGGTACTCCCGGGGTCTGGACCTTGGTGGTGATGGATTCCGGCCCTTCGTAGGGTCCCTGGTTCACCCCGTTGGCGGCGGTTATCCGGTACCCGTAGAGGGTCTCCGGCTCCACCGTCGTGTCCGTGTATGTCGTTGCTGGAGCGGCCACGGTGGCGAGCTGGGACCAGCCCGTGGCCCCTATTTCCTGGCGGTAGACGCGGTACTCCGTGGGCTCGGGCCCGTCGTCGGGCGGGTCCCAGGTCAGGACCACCTGCCCTGCGGTCTCTTCCGAGAGTTCCAGGTCTTCGGGCGCCTCGGGGGTGCCAGATTCTATCTCCTGGACGTGTATCGACTTCAGGCTGCTGTTCGGGCCGTTGCCGGTGTCGTTGTGGGCGTAGACCCAGTAGGTGTAGAGGGAGTCGGCCGCCACGTTCTCATCGGTGTGGGAGGTGGCGTCCGGCCCAGGGGTGGCTATCTCGCTCACGGAGCCGTCGTCCACGGTCCTGCGCCTGAGGGAGTACCCGTCCACGTCCTCCGCCCCGGCGGGGGCGGTCCAGGTGATGATCACGGTCAGGGTGCCGGAGGGCTGGGTGACCGAGACGCCGGTGGGCTTGTCCGGGGTGCCGGGTTGCTTCATGGTCGTGATGGTGGCTGTGCTGGACCAGGCGCCGTACCCGGCGTCGTTGCCGGCCCTGACCCGGTAGGAGTACTTGGTGTTGTACCCGGTTCCCGAGTCCGAGTAGGAGGTGGTGGCGGTGTCTATGTCGAAGACGTCCCGGTCCGACTGGGGCGTGGGCACCTTCTCCCGTTCCACTTGGTACTTGGTGGCGCCGTCTGAGGCGCTCCAGGTGACGGTCACCGGGTTGTCCCCTGACTGCTGGGCGGCGGTCAGGCCGCCCACCTGCCCCGGTGCGGGGACGGCCGTTGCCGTCGGTGCCGGGGTGGCAGTTGGGGTCGGCGTTGCCGTGGCCGTTGGCGCCGGGGTGGCCGTTGGGTCCGGCTGCTGCTGGGAGCCCCCGGCGGCCACGGTGATGACCTGGCTCCAGCGGGAGGACCTGCCCGTCTCGAACCTGGCCCTGACCTTCAGGGAGTAGTTGGCGCCCTCCGTCAGGCCGGTGATGTTGTGGGAGGCGCCGGTGGGGAAGGCGTTCCAGGTGGTGTTGTCGGCGCCCCGGAACCTGCCGCCCTCTGGCTTCCACGCCAGTCGGTAGTCCTTGCCCCCTGCGGGGTGGGTGTCCCATGAGGCCTGGATTTCTCCGTCGGCCCCGGCCGTGGCCTGGAGGCCGGTTACTGCTGCGGGCCTGGCCGACTGTGCCGCCACTGCTGCGGCCGATGCCAGGAGCGCTGCCGCCAGCAGCACTATCGTTACGGCCGTGAGTGTTCTTCCCTTGGTCCATGTTCCCTTGGTCATCTTGCCTGCCTCCTCCTGTCGGCCTTATCGACCGGGGCGTCGTGTCGTTCTCCCGCCTTATTGGCGCAGTCCGGCTGGCTGGTTGTCCTCCTGGGGTGGTTCCTCCTTTCGTATGTGCCCGGTGTCCCCAAGCCGTATTGCCCCTTCCCAACGTATGGAGTATTCCTCCCTTGGCCTTTGTTGTTGCCGGGCATGGGTGCCCTGCCTCAGTCCGGGAAATGCAAAAGGCCGCCGGGCCACTGCTGGCCGGCGGCTGTTTGGTCGTCTGAAGGGCGTGGGAGTTTCTCTTTCGGGAAAGCGGCTACGGCGGAATCATTCTCCCGTCGTCACCGCAGTGGACTGGATTCTGTGTCCCTGTGCCCTCCTGCCGTTCGCGGCGCGGCCTGGGTGGCGGGGAGTGCCGGGATTGCGGCCCCTGCCGTCACCTGGGCGATGTTCCGGCGACCCTTGGCTGCTCCGTTCATCGGGTCGGTTGTCCACTTCGCCCGGGTTTCCCTGGAGCTCGTTTTCTCTGCTGCTTCCGCCCTGCGGTGCGTGGGTGTCTTCTCCGCGGCTCCCCTCCGTCAGTTGTTGCCCCTCTGGAAATCCTACTGGGCCGCCTTTCCGGAGGCTGTACACCGGCAGGGATTGACAGTTTCGTAGCTGGGCTGTGGCCTTTTGGCGCAGTTCCTGAGAGGGCGCTCTCACTTTTCACAGTCGGGGTGTGCCAGGGCCCCGGGTTTCCTGCCCCCTGGCGGCCCTGGCCGGCCACCTTTGGGTAGCCTTCCGGACATGGGAGGAGCGCCCGGTGTCCCGGCGTGGTCGGCCGGGTCCCCGGTGTTGTCCGTTTCGCCCGGAGCGGCCCGTCAGTGGCGGTTGGCCCCGTCGTGGTGGTCGTGGGGTTCGGGGTTCGTCCTTGAGCGGTGGACGCCGGTCTTGCTGAAGTTGTACTTGTCGCGCTGTTCGGGCGTCATGCAGTTGGTGTCTCCGTAGCCCCCACCGTCCTTGTGTTCGTTCCAGCTGTAGGGTCCGTCGTCCATGTGGGAGATGTTGCCGTGCCAGTGCGAGTAGCGCAGGTTGCCGGGGCAGTTGGCGCCGGGCGGTATGGGTGTCGGCGTGGGCGTGGGCGTCGGGGTGTTGGTCGCCGTGGGAGGTGGCGGCGGCGTCGCCGTCGGTGCGGGCTTTTGCCAGGTTACTTCCAGCCAGTAGCGGCCCTTGATGTAGCACTGCTCCTTGTGTTTGTCGGGATGGTCGGCGTCGCTGTAGGAGACGCTCCTGATGTGAATGCGCCAGATGGCCCTCTGGCTGTTGTTGCTGACCGGTCTCCAGACCCAGCGGTTGTCGTTTTTCGGGGGCAGTTCGAGCCTGCCTTGGAGGCGGCTCTGGTCGGCGCTGAGCGTGAGGCCGAAGTCTTCGTGCATTGAGATGCGGTTGCTCTGGGGGCCCCGCTTGTTGGAGAAGGTGTGGTACTGTTCCTCATCGTAGGCTCCGTGGTCGCTGGTTAGGTCGGGGTCGTCCTCGCAGATGGGCGTGGCCAGGCTGAAGTCCCAGCGGATTCGGTCGCCGATGTCGGCCTCTATCACCCGCGGGTCGGGAGAGACGTTGTTGCCGTCCTTGTCCTGGCCCCGGGGCTTGTCGTGCCGGTCCGGGGGAGTTGACCAGGTTTGCGCGGTGGCGTCGGTGCTGATTATCAGGAACGTGAACAGGGCGGCCACGGCGGCGAGTGCCGTTGCTGCGGTCAGGATTCTGGCTTTCATCGGATTTTCCTCCTGTGTAGGTGGGGTGGTTGCGGGTTCGTCGGGTAGCGGCTCCGTGGTGGCCGTGGGATTTCGGGCGGCCGGCGGCCGCGCCGGCGCCCCTTTGGGATGCCTTCTGGACTGGGAAGAGCGCGTCATTTCCCTGGGCGCTGTGGGCAGAAGGGGAGCGCCGGTCCTGTGCGCCCCTGGGAGTGTGGGGTTCTCTTCATTTTCCTTTCGGGGGGTGGACCTGGGCTTTATTCCTTTCGGGACTCTTCCCCATCCATCCCGGGGGACGATTCATGCTGACCCGGTGCCGGCCTCCGGCGATGGGCTTCATCCGATGGCGTAGCGTCCCCGCGGAGATTTCTCTTCTGGGGCGGCGGCGAGGCAAAGTCCGCGTGTCAGGGAGAGTACGGTTGCTGGAGTCAATCTTTTTCACAGCGGGAGGAATGCCGGTTTCGCCTGTGCCGCTGTTTGGTCTCAGCCGGCGAAGCGGTTTCCGAAAGAGCAAGGGGGCCCCGTGTGAGACGGGGCCCCCTTGTTGGTGCGGCTCTTTGTGAGAGTCGCGTCCGGGTTGCTGCCTGTGACCCTGCTCTAGTTGGAGATGGTCAGCTTGTATGGTCCGGTGGTTTCCTCCAGGTGGTTGCTGACGCTGATGTAGTACCCTTCGGCGGTTCCGAAGGCTCGGTTGATGGTAAAGCCGTTGTTCGAGATGTCCTGGGAGATGCCGCCCGGCTTGTGCAGGGTCACCTTCATGCCGACGAGCCCGTGGGTGTTGTCGAAGGCGAAGTCGACATGGTACGTGCCGCCGGGCCAGTTGTTTATCCCGAAGGCGTCGACGTCGCCCTGTCCGTTCAGCTCGCCCTCCAGGGTTACCGAGCCATGTCCGTTCAGGGTTAGGAAGTCTTGGGAGTTGAGGCTGGCTTCATCGTCGGGGTGGTCGTCGTGCGTTCCCACGTTCAGGAACTGTGGCGTGGTCACGCTGACCGTGTAGCCCACTGGGTTTTGGGCCGCGCCTTCGGGTGAGATCTCGACGATGACCCTACGGGTTACTCCCGCTTGGGCGGTGGGGTCTTGGGTGAACCATCCGGGCATCAGTTGCACGTACAGTCTGCCGTCGGACAGGTTGTGCGTTGCGAGTTTCCCGGAATCGGCAGGGTGCTTCTTTGCCGAGATGGAAAGGTCGGGCACGTCGCTCCCGCCCGGGTTATCCGGGACGATGGTGACGTGGTAGTTCATTGTGGCGGGCACGGACAGTTCGATCTGGTCCACGTCCCAGCCGCCTTCGATTGTTCCCTGGGCGGCACTCTGCAGTCCGAAGGACGTTGCCGGGTCGTCCAGCAGGTTCATGTGGTCGTCTGCCGCTTGGCTTCTGACGGTGTAAGCGCCGGAGCTGTTCTGGGAACTAACCTCGATGAAGTATTTTCCGGCGGTCGAGGTTCTGAGTTCGCCCACCCAGTGTCCGTTGACGGTGGAACTCTGGAATTCGGTGGCGTCCAGTTCTGTCCCGTCGTCGCGGTACGCCGAGATTTCGGCTTCCTGAAGGGCGGCTTGGCCGTCGCTGTCATCGCCGACGGCGATTATCTGGTAGGTCTTGCCGGCTTCGGTCCTGATCTTGAACCAGTCGGAGTCCCCGGCGGGGGAGATGGCGGCGGATATCTGTGCGCCTACCGGGAGCCTGGCCCCGGTCGTGGTGTCGGAGGCGATGTCGTCGCCCTCCTTGAGCAGGTCTACGCTGAGGGTGTAGACCCCGGCGTCGTCCCAGTCCTCCTCATTAGCGTGGCTGACTTCGACGTAATATGTGCCGTCGGTGCTCGGGCTGAAGGATGCGAGTGTTCCTTCCTCGCTGGTCGCCAGTTCCTGCCCGTCCTGGTCCAGCACCCTGAGGGCGGGTTCGACCTGTCCGATGGTCCGTCCGTCCTCTTGGGCTCCGCTGACGAACGGGACCTTGTTCAGGTTCACGTCGGCGGGGTTCCGGCCGGTGACTCCCAGTGCGTATTCTGCTGCCGCGCTGAGGTCGACTTCAAACAGGTCCAGGTCGGGGCCGTTGTCCAGTTCGCTCTGGGCGGGGTGGCCGGCCTTCAGGTCTCCGAACTCCTCGCTGTCCCTGGGCTGGTGGATGCGGTCCCGGAGGTCCGACTTCCAGGTGAACAGGCAGTCGGCCGGGATGTAATAGTCGTTGCCTAGGGCGATGTCATTCATCCGCTGGTACAGGAAGTCCAGCGAGTGGCCGTGGCTTTCTTCTTTGAGTGAACCTGGGAGTGGGGAATCGAATTCTTGGGAGGCGACGTCGTAGTCGTGCTGGATGTCTCCGGCAAGGAAGGACAGTGTGGAGTTTTGCGGCGTGTATGACACGTAGACTTTGTAGTCTATGGCGCCGCTCTTGTGCAGGCCGCTCCCGGTCACCTCGCCTTCGACGGCCTCGCTCGAAGCCCTTTCCCCGTTTTCCGGCAGGCTGAGTTGGAAGTCGAAGGCCAGCATGTTGTCCCTCAGGCCTCCGATGTAAACGGGGGCTCCATCCTTCCAGTAGACGGAGAATCTGTGGGTGTTGGCTGTGCCTTGGTCCCCGGCGAAGTCGTGGGGAATGCAGGTGGCATCGGTGAGTTCCCTCAGGGGAACGCACCGCACATTGTCGCCGTCGGTAACGTAGATGAGTTCGCCGGTGGCTCCCTCATCCCCGAAGACCAGACAGCCCTCCAGGCTGTCTTCTATCGCCTTCGTGACCCTGTCGTAGTCGGCCTGGAGCTTGCCCAGTGGAGTGTCTTCCGGGGCGACGTCGTCGTTCTTGATGGAGCCCTTGGCCCTTGTCCTGACGATGGTCGCTCCCTGGGGGTTGGAGAGATACACGAAGAACGTCTCCTTCCGCTCCACTTGGTCGTCGTCGACGGTATCGACCGTGAACGTGGCCTTGGTGCTTCCGGCAGGGAAAGTGATTCTTTCCTCCTTGGCCACGAAGTCGTCCTGGCTGGCCGTGGCCCCGCTCTGGAGGCTGGTCTTGGCGGTGACCAGCACGTCTGAGCCGGACTTCTTGTTCATGCTGATGGTGAAGGTTATCGTCGAGCCTTCCTGTCCGGAAGCATCGGATATCGTCAGGCTCGGCGGGGCCTTGGCGTCCGCGCTTCCCACGGTGAAGATTGCCAGCAGGGCCATGATGGCCAGCAGGCCCATCATGGCCGTCCACTTGGTCCGGTTCCTTGAGATCATTTTTTCCTCCATATATGGGTGTTATCCGGCGGAGGAGCCTTCCCGGCTCCTGGCGCCGTCGAGTGGGAGCGTACCCCCTTGGAAATTCAGGTAGAGTCCGGTCTGTCCCTTCTCACCTCAAGCCGCCGTAGGGACTGTGCGGGACGTCTGCCTGCCTTGCTACTCGCTGTCCGCGTCCTCAGCCGGGTTGAACTCGATGGGTTCGCTGTAGACCCACGGGCCGTTGACCACCTTGGTCGCGCCGCTGTTGAGCCAGACGTAGGCTGCCCGGACCCGGAACTGGTATGACTCCCCCTCCACCGGCTTCACGCCTGGGCAGAATCGGGTGAAGTTGAGCCATATGGCCCCTGGCTCCAGGGTGCTGTTTCCCCGGCTGACGTTCCGGTACCTGCCCTTGTAGCACCAGTCGTTGGTGCCGGCCACGGCGATGTTGATGTCGTACCGGAACTGCGGGACGGTGTTGCCGTCGGCGTCGAGTATCGGGTCGCCGCCCGCGTCCCTGACCGGCCTGAAGTCGGGGTTGTTGGGGTAGTAGGGGTCTGGCCGGTCCCATTCCAGGGCGAACCCGTCGGGTCCCTTGACCTGCACCGTCAGGTCCGTTGGCGCGCCTGGGACACCTGTTTTGACGGTGTACTCCTCTGACGGCACGCTTTCGTAGGAGTCGTTCACGGCCGTCACCCTGATGTGGTGGGTCGTGTGGCCGGCCCGGTCTTCCATCAGGTATGACCCGGTTGCTGCTCCGGGGACGAACACCTGGTTGCCCGGTTCGTAGTTCGCGCCCCTTCGCCACTCAATCAGGTACCCGGTGGGCGGTCCTGACTCAGGCTTTGGCTCCCACCACACGAGGATGGAGTTCCTTCCGCCCACTGCCTGGACGTTGGTCGGCTGCTCCGGGACTCCGTTGGGTATGACCCTGAGTTCCTGGGAGGGAGTTCCCCTTTCGTCCTCATCCGTGACTGCGGTCACGCGGAGTGCGTACTCCACGTTGTTCGACAGCCCGGTTACGGTTGTGGTGGTGGAGCTTGCCCCGGTCAGGGTCTTGCTGTTGTCCTCTTCGTAGTCCTGGTCCGCCAGTCTCCACTCCACCAGGTATCCGGCCAGGCTGATGTCGCTTCCTGCTGGCATGGTCCATGAGAGGGATACCTGTCCCTGCTGGCCGGTGGCCGTGACAGCGGGGGCGTTCGGCTTGCCCGTCGTGGCCGCGGCCTCAGCGCTCCTGCCGTGTCCATCCTTGTCGGTGAGCACGGATGTGTCGGAATCGTTGACCGCGGATACCCGGACCGTGTACTGGGTGTCCTCCTCCAGCCCGGTGATGGCATATGTGAGGTCCTGGTCTGCGGGAACCGTGGCTTGGCGGGAGGGGTCGTACTGTTGGCCGGAATCACGCCACTCTATGAGGTAGTGGGTGACGTCCGGGGTGGTCTGGTACAGGGGCGGTTCCCAGTCGAGTTTCAGCCCTGTCTCCATGGTGGTCAGGAAAAGGTCCTGGGGCTGTCGCCAGGTACATCCTCCGTCCTTCCACGGGTTTCCGTGCCTGGGGCCTGTGGACCCGATGGCCCAGTTGGCTTCCTTGAACGAGCAGAACCCGCCGTACATGGTTCGCATCATGTAGGCGGCTCCCCGCTTGTAATTGGACCGCTTCAGGTCGGACCAGATGGCGTCCAGGTTCTTCTGCCCGTTTTCGTCGGTATATTTCTGGTTGAACCATTCCGGTATCTCCCCGGCCATGACGCTCTTTGCCACGGCGACGGCTTCGGCGTCGGGGGTGGCCTTGGGTCCCACCTCCGGGCATCTCATGAGGTAGGCCATGTTGCGCCTCACCTCGCCCCGGGTGACGAATGTGATCACGTCGGCATATACCTCGCCGACGGGGCAGTGTCCCTTGAGGCGCTGGCTGAAGTACATCCATCCGGCGGCCACCGCTTCCTCGTTGTCGGGGGCCCGGTTGTCCAGGGTGAAGTGGTGGGCCAGTTCGTGGAGGACCGTGGTGTGTCCCCGGTAGGCCCAGTCCGCGAGCCTGACGCTGATTCCCCGGCCCACTCCCCTGAACCCGTTGGGACGCCCGAACCCCAGGACATAGGCGCCGGGTCCCTTCCCTCTGATGGCCACCCTGACCGGCTGGTTCTCCCACGCTTGCTGGACCCACGGAAAATCTTCCTGGTAGTTCTCAACGATTTGCGACTCTATGATCTCCCTGGCGGGTACGGGCGCTGTCGACAGCGTGGCGGAGGCGACCGTGGCCCCGGCTGATACCGTGCTCACCCGGACGGCGTAGACGGCGCCGTTTTCCAGGTCCCTGATGTTCTCCTGGAGCTCGGTCGTGGTCAGTTGCCGGGCGGAGTCGTAGTCCTCTTCCCCGGTCTTCCATTCCACGATGTACTCGTCGACGGCTGTCCCGTCTGCGGGCGCGTTCCACCTTGGTTGGATTCTCTTGTGGAGGGGGATCAGTCTCATCCCGGCGGGAGCCCCGGCGGCCGTGCCCGGGGTTGCCGTGAGTTCGCTGGACCAGGTGGTGGCGTCCTCCTGGTCGACTGCCCCGATTCTGACGGTGTAGGCCGTGCCGTCTTCCAGCGGGGTGATGGTGTGGGCCCGGGCGTTTCCGGGGACTGAGGCCTGGTTCGTCCCTGACCACTGCTGCCCTGTGGTCTTCCACTGGACCAGGTATTCCCTGCTTTCCTGCTCTGGTGAGTGGCTCCACTGTGCGGTGATGGACTGCTGGTACGGAGAGAGTTCACCGATCACCGGTGCCTGCTGGGTTGTTCCAGAGGCCTGGAGCGGCCACTGGGCGCTGGCGATGACGGCGAGTATGACCACTGCGAGGGCTATGGTCAGGATGGGTAGTCTCTTGCCTGTGGTCCTGGTTTGGGCAACCATGATGCCTCCCCTTGCCCGTTGTTTTCGGCGCATTTTTCGATTGTCACACGGGTCTTGGAGGCTGGGCTTTGTTGTTAACGGGGAATTCGGGGCACGGCGTATTCCGCCTCCGTGCGGGTGCTGCTCCGGTTAGTTTTGGTTGCTGCGTTCCCCTGAGCGTTCGTCTCCTTCGCTTGGGTCTCTTTGGTTGATGATGCGGGCCCGGCAAGAGCCGGGCCCGCCTTGAGTGCCTTGTCTTCCGGGAGGGTTCCGTGCCTAGTCGTACCAGATGGTGGAGTTGCTCATCAGCGTGGTGGTCTGGTAGTCCGGTTCCGTGTCGGTTCCCAGGTTGTCGTAGACGCACTCGATTCTTGCCGCCCGGTATCCGGGGTCGGCATTGTCTATCTGGTACATCCAGAAGTCCTGGTGCCAGTCGGAGGTGCCGGGGTAGTTGTTGGACACATGTTGCTGGGTCCACTCGTCCCTGCCCCTTGCCCGGTACTGCAGGATGAACTCGTCGCAGATGGAGTTGGGGAGGATGTGGAACTTGACCTTGTCGGCGGTGCCTGTCATGTAGGCGAAGGGTTGGTGTGGCATGTATCCGGGGGCTCGTAGCCCGCCGGAGCCTCCGAATTCCTTCACTTCCGAGATGGTGCTGCCCTGGGCGTCTTCGCACATGGCCTTCACCTTGGGCCAGTAGAACAGTCCGGGGTCCAGGCCATCTATGGTGAGTTCTTCAGGCCATGCGTCTCCGGCTTGGACTGTGCTCTTCTCGACTGCGTAGGGCAGGCGGTACCAGAATGTCCTGACGGTTACCCGGTAGCGGCGGTTCGTGTCGCAGGCGCCGCCGGGTTCGGGCAGTCCGGTGAGGGTCAGGCTGCTGGACCCCGGGGTGTAGGAGACGGGCTCTCCGTCGGTTTCGTCGGCCTGGGCGCCGGTGAAGCTCATGACGGTCAGGGCGGCGGCCATGGCCGCGGCAATCACGAGCATTACCAGCGTGGCCTTGCTCTTTGCGAGTTGCATGTTTTCTCCTTTGAGACTTGTTTCGGGGTGATTGGCTCAGTGTTGGTTCCTGCGTCGTCGTCTACATGGCTTCCCCCTTCCGCCCTTCCCCTGATTTGGCATGGTTCGGGTCAGGTCCGCCTTCCTTTGGTTGGCGGTCCTGGTCCCGCACACGGCCCGGGACGGCAGACCAAGGGGGCCGTGTGCTGGGTTCTCTTCCAGGTGCCGCTGGAAGGGTTTTGGAAAGTATTCCCTGGAGTTGCCGGGGTGGGCTTTGACGTTCACGGGGATTTCGGAGTTTCCGCCCGTCGACTGTTGGGGAATGAAGAGGCCCGGCGGCATGCCGCCGGGCCTTTCGCGGTATGGGAAAGTGGAGCGGATTGCCCTCTGTCCTCTGGAGTGATGAGCGGCTCCCGGCGTCCTCAGTTTGATGACGCCGTCCCCATTGACCCGCCTCGTTACTGGGCTCTACGGTGACTGGACGTGATTGAGGGGGTTTGACCGTGGAGACGTCCGAAATTCTTGCCCGTCATCACCGGCGGGTCGTGGATCAATTCATCGAGGGCGTGCTGGGCGAGCTGAACTTGGGGGACCTGGAGCGGAACGTCTTGGGGGTCGCGCTCCGCCGTGAGGTTGAGGAGGGGCTGGTGCCGGGGTTGCTGGCCGTTCAGGCGCTTTTTCACGCCGCGGATGCGGAGATGTTGGCGAGGAGCTTGCCCGAGTGGCTGGAGCGGGTGTCTTCGGTGATGCCCGCGGATGCGGGGTTCCTGACGGAGATGGGTCGGCAGCTGGACCCGGATGGGTGCGACCTACTGGATGAGGGCTTGGGGATCAGACCTGGGGAGTCAGAGATACGAAGGACTTTCGATGCCCACCTGTGGGAGATGGCGCCTTCGGTGAATTCTCCGGTGTGACGGGTTTCGCCCGGCACTGGAATGGGGTTATCCTCTCTACTGCTGTCAGGAGGTGGCGGCCTTGGCTGAGATTCTCTACAAGTACATGACCGCTGAGCGAGTTCTGACCTGCCTGCCGGAGGTGGGGGATGGTACTCTTCGCGCCACCCAGCCTTCGGCTCTGAACGACCCCTTTGAGTGTGCCGTTAGGCCCGTCTTCGTTATGGATGAGAACGATGCGAACCTGGAGTTTGCCAAAGTTCTCAGTGGCATTAACGGTACTACTCCCATTACGGGACAGCAGGTAGCTCGTGCTAGGCGAGAGTACGGAAGTCTCTATCTTCGTAACCTGTTCGCCGCACAGGTTTCTCAGCGGTTCGGGATAGTGTCCTTCTCGACGAATCCCAGGCATCCCCTCATGTGGAGTCATTACACCTCCGACGGATCTGGATTCGTTGTTGGATATAAGGTGGAATGCCTCCGTCGTCTCACCAGCAGGGAGGAGGCCCTGAGGGAAGTTCAGTACCGGGGTGACGTCGCGCTCCTCTTGGGCTATATCGTTCTCAGTTCGCCGGAGTCTAATTTGGACATTCTCCTGTCCATGAAGAGCGATCATTGGAGCCACGAATGTGAGTGGCGATTGATAATGGAGTTGAGGGAGACCGTAGGTACTGGCCAGATCGACTCTCGTGGCCTTCCGGTTAACTTGGTCCGGGTTCCCAACGAGGCTGTCGTCAGTGTGTATCACACGGAGCGAACTCCTCTGGACACTGTCGAAAAGATTCGCTCTCGCCTGGAGAATCCCAATAATCGGTATGGAACTTCCCGCCTTACCAAGCTGATCGCTTCTTCCGAGCGGTATGAATATGAGGATGCCCCGTAGTTTGATGGCTGAGGTGTGGACCCCGGCATCTGATATTGTGATTTTTCCTGTAAGACTGAGGAGTTATGAAGAAGATCTACCTGGCCAGTCCCTACGGTTTTTCCGAGCAGCAGCGTCGGCTTCTGCTCCCTGAGTTGGTGAAGGCCCTTGAGGACCTTGGGCTGGAGGTCTGGGAGCCCTTCGCGAGAAACAACCAGGTCGATTTCACCCAGCCCGGCTGGGCCTACCGGGTGGGTCAGGCTGACCGGAGGGACGTTGAGGAGTGCGACGCCGTCTTCGGGGTCGTGAATGGCTGCCCACCTGATGAAGGCGTTAGCCTCGAACTCGGACTCGCAATAAGTTTGGGCAAACCCACCTTTCTCTTCAGGGACGACTTCCGCCGGGTGACCGACTCGGAGGAGTATCCTCTGAATTTGATGCTCTTCACCGGAATGCCCGAGGACGGTTGGCGGGACTACTACCATACCTCGGTGTCCGAAATTCCGGAGAAGGCCCTTGCCCGGTGGGCCAGGACCTGAACGCGGCCTTCCCGTGCGGGTCCCTCCGCGGCGACGCGGAATGTGCTCCCATATACTAAAGGAAGGCGTGTCGCGGAAATATAGTTTTTTGGGGGTTCCTGGGTGGCGAGAGGCCCGGCTGCTAACCGGGCCTCTCTGGGCTGACCTCCCTCATGGGAGCAGTGACCTAACGCCGTTCCTCCATCCGTTGCGCCCGCTCGAATTCCTCTTGGCTCACGATGGCAGGGAAGGCGTCCGGCACTTGGACCGGCCCGTCGGAGGAACGCTTCCCGAACCGGTAGACTCCGCAGTTGACTTGGTCCTGCCGGATATTCTTGACCCGTCTGGGAGTCCACAGTTCGCCGTTGGGGGACGGTACTTGCTCGTCATTGAGCTGCCTTGCCGTGTTCCTGTCCGACGAGCCGGCCAGGTGCAGGTCGTAAATCCTTCTGACCGTGGGTGAGGTTTCGGGGTCGAGTTCCAGGGTGAAGCGCCGTTGGGTTCCGTCCTGGACCGCGACCTTCCGGTACCCGAAGGGAGCCTTGCTGGATACGAAGTGGCCCAGGCTGGCTTCGTGCCTGAGTCCCTGCTTGGTTTCTTCGGACATCATTTTCCTCTGGTAGGCGTCAAAGACCTCAATCACGGCGTCCATGGCGTCGGTTGCCGTCTCCGGCTCCCGGGGCGCCGGTGCCTCCTGGTTCCCTTCGTCGTCTGGAGATGGGTCTTGGGTGTCGAGTTCCTCCGCGTTCCTGCCTTCCTCTTGGTCCTGGGTCATAGTCCTGTCACTCTCCTTGGCCTCCCGAATGAGGCGGTGTGACATGCGTTATGCCCGGTATATTCCGGTGATGTGGGCGAAAATGGCCAATTTTTCAACGAATATAGAGTATTCGTTTTCCTCTTGGAGGTGCTGGCAGAGAGGCGGTTTGGTCATTCCAGGGAGGCCGGTGGCTCCAGGCTGATTACGTCTTCGTTGACTCCCCCGCTGGGTGCCAGTGGCGGCATCGGCACCGTGTACCGGATTGTGGCTGTCCCCGGCCTTACCAGTACTTCCTTGATGAACGACTCAAGGAGTTGCTGGACTGCCTCCGGTTCGGTCGAGTCCAGGTAGGTGTCCATGTTCCATGCGGCGTCCCGGAGCCTTCGTTCGTCGCAGATGAAGTCCTGGCGTTCGCTCTCTTCGCGGCATTCCCCGATGTCGGCCTGTAGACCTGACCTGAGGTCGTTCAGTTCGTTCAGCCGTCCGGTGGCTTCCGTGTAGGTTGTTCTCTCCATTTCCACCTCTTCCAGGAGGTGGAGCCTTTCCCGGTTCTGATTTCCCAGTTCGTTGCTGGCCCTTTCCTCGGTGGCCTTCTGGGCCTCTTTGACCTTGTCGGCATCCTGCTTCGCCTGTGATGCAACCTTCCTGAAACCAGGGTTGGCGGTCAGGTGGCTGACGAGATACATCACCGCGGCTTCGTCGAGGGTTCTGGCGTCGGTCGGGGGCGTCGGGCAGTCGTCCGGTCCGCCGCGGATCCTGTTGGGGCAGATGTAACTTGTCTCCGGTTCGCTGATCGCGGACATGGGAAGGCGGCAACTTTCGCACCGGGCCAGTCCGGTCAGGGCGTGGTGGTGCTGAGGGTTCGGTGGGTTGGAAGTCATTCCGAGGTCATCTCCTGTGCGTCGTGGTATGGGGGCATCGTTCCTGCCGGGGGTTTCCTTGTAGCAGGTGCCGCGCCTCTTGGGGTTTGAGGCTAATCGTTGGAGAGGGTTTCTCCAAGTGAAAAGGCCCGGCGTTTGCCGGGCCATTCTGTCTCAGGGGGTCTGAGCGGTTCCGGAGTCCGTGGACGTTGTCGGTATCGTTGCGTCGGGTGGCGCCGGTTGATCTTGGAGTGATTCCGTGGCTTTTCTCGTCTCCGCAGCGGCCTTCCGCTTGCCTCGGTGCGCCCTGTCATATTTTAGATACCTGTCGTTGCAGGGTCCGCACCGTCTGCGATTCGGTAGGGGTGGTTCTTTTTTGCACACCGTGCAGAGTCCTTGCTCTAGGGCCTCTTGGTACCTCTTGGCGCGGTTTCTCTTTTGGATTTCACTGGCCTTTTCCGCACACCTTTCACACCGGGATCTGTTTTCTCTGGGAAGTTCGCGTCTGCAAGTTCCGCACAGTCCGTTTTCCCTTGCCCAGCGGTATCTTTCTCTGTGGTGGAGTTGTCTGTATTCCTCTGGCCTGTGATGCGGGTATAGGGCTTTTATCGAGACTTTTGGGATGCGAGCCGGAATTTCCGCTTGATCCTGGAAGGTATGGCCTATTGACACTCCCGGGGACGAAGGTGTGATGGTGGAGTTGGGCGCCGCCATCGCTCTGGGAAAGCCCACCTTCCTATTCCGGGACGACTTCCGGCGATGCACCGACAGCGAGCAGTATCCCCTCAACCTCATGCTCTTCACCGGACTGCTGGAGGATGGTTGGGAGAGGCACTACTACACCCGCGTGGATGAGATCGGAGACCCGCAAAAGGCGCTGGCAGAATGGGCAGGAGTGGCCAACCCAACGAAGATTTAGGGACCCAAACGAGCAACGCAATTTCACAAACGCTAAAGGCCGGGCGCGGGCTTGACACCATAACGGCACGCCCATACCATAAAAGAAGCCGCCCGCGCTGTTCCGCAGCAAGCGGCGTGTTCGGTGGGGATTAGTCTAGCGGTAGGACACCTGACTCTGGATCAGGCGTCGAAGCGCTGGAAGTTTGGGGAGCAGACTGATGCTACAGTCCGAGGTGCAGACGGCGGCCCGCTCCGCTCGCCTTGATGGGCTGAGCGAGGCTGTGTTGCAGGCGCTAACCGCAGGAGCATCGCCCACCGACCTGATGGCTACCATCACTGACACCATCACCAACTACCAGGCCAGCATACAGGAGTCAATTCCTGGCCTGTTGACGTGTGATGATGCGGAAGTCATCTATGACGAACTCCCCGACGGGCTGATTGACCTACCAACGGCCAGCGAGAAATACGGGCTAAAACGGGGGACTATCCGCACCTGGATAATCAAAGGCTATTTGGATTGTCATGGTCGTCTCAAAAATAGCGCCAGAGGCGGCGGGTATTTGGTCGTATCTGAGGGAGAGCTTTTGAAATACAAGGATGCGCCGCGGTCAAAAGGGGGCAGACCTCGTAAAAACCTATAATCACTGGTATATCATCCCAGCGTTGGAACACCGACGCTGGGATTTTCGTTTTGCTCCCCCCCTCCGATGAGGAAACCTCGGGAAGGGTCAGTTAACACAACTCGTATCAACTCCTTGACCAGTTGCTATCTGTTTCGTTCCGGGAAAGGAGGGGCACTAATTAGGGCGTCACGGGGCGTCACCATCTGGGGGGCTGAGGTACTCAATGTCAGTTGCAGGGAACGGTCTGGACCGTCTGGAAAGGCTTGCCGGAGCCGCAGGTCAGCGCATTCACGGCCAGGAACTGCGTATGCGCTGCCCGGTACACGCCGGGGCGGAAAACCCCACCAGCCTGGCGCTGTGGATCGACCGGCACGGCAATCCCGACCGGATCGCCGCCTACTGCCACGCCCAGCTTTGCGATTACGCCGACATTGCCAAAGCCGTCATGGACCTTTTCGGCATAGAGCTCAACCCAAGCTCGGAGGCCCGTTACGAAGTCGCCCGCTGGGACTACCGGAACACAAAGGGCGAGAGGGTCTACGCCGTCCGCTGGAACACAACGGGCAAGGACTTCAAGAGCAAGGTGACCAGGGAGCCTAAGGGAGTGCGCGGCCCCTTTTTCGTCCGGCTTTACAACGACCGGGGAGATGGTCCGGTCGTTCTCTGTGAGGGCGAGAAGGCCGCTCAGTCCGTGGCGGACGCGGGCATGACCGCCGCCAGCTACCTGGGTGGAGCGAAGCAGGCGGGAAAGGCGGTGTACTCCCCGCTCCAAGGCCGCGACGTGGTGATATGGGCCGACGATGACCGGGAGGGACGCGAAGCCGCAGCCGCAGCCGCCCGCGCTTTGCAGGGCATCGCCGCATCCATCCGGGCAGTGGATATGCCGGAAGAGAACAGCCACTCCGACGCCGCCGACTTCCCTGCGGAGATGCGCAGGTCCATGGTGGCCGCTGCGCTTTCTTATATGCCCCCCACCAGCGAGGTCATCGAGTCCGAGCTGCCCATTGTCGAAAAGTCGGCCGCTGGCCTGGCGGAGGCCCTGGAAGGGCTGAACTACAAGATCCGCTAGAACACCAGGGCCAAACGCGCCGAGTACCAGAACGGGATTGTGAGCTGGCAGCCCTTCAACGACCTCTTCATGTTCAAGCTGACCGATAAGGTGGCCGCCAATTATCGCTACATAACCGCCGCCGGCGCACGGGTGCGTTTCGAGATGGGGCAGGACACCTTTGCGCGGTACTCCGGCCCCATCCTCTACGACAACCAGGTGGATGCGTTCAAGGTCGACTACCTGGACAACCTGCCGTCGTGAGACGGTGAGCCCCGCATCAACACCGTCCTTCAGGACCTCTTTCAGTGCGATGATACCCCCTTGGTCCAGGCGGTCAACCGGCTCATCTTCGGCATGGCCGTAAGGCGGACGATCACGCCAGGTTTCAAGAACAACATCACTCCGGTCCTGCGGGGGAGCAAGGTTGGGGAAAGAGCGCCTTTGTCCGCAACCTGTTGCCGCCCGGCGACCTGGGGGACGACTGGTATTCCGACTCGCTGGACTTCTATGCCGACGAGAAGTCGCGGCTGGAGTCAACCGACGGCAAGGTGATAGTGGAGTGGGGCGAGATGGCCAGCCTCAACGGCAAGGTGCTGGCGCAGGCCAAGGCGTGGTTGACCAGGACGAATGACAACGCCGTGCGCCGCGTCTACGCCAGGTATGCGGAGTGGTCCCCCAGGCGTTTCATCGTGGTGGCCACCAGCGACGTTGACAGCCCCTTGCCCGCCGATCCGGCCGGCAACCGGCGTTTTGTCGTGGTGGAACTTCGCCGGGGAGCCAACGTCGAGGCTTGGTTCAACGAGAAGCGGGTGAGTGAGGCTTACCCTGCTGTCACGCGCCGCGACCTGCTCTGGGCCGAAGCTCTGACCAAGACGCACTACGGTCATAACTGGACCTTTCCCAGGGCGTTGCTCGAAGCGCAGGCGGAGGCCAACGAGGAATACCGGCCGGTGGATGAACTCCTGGACCCTCTGCTGGAGGAACTGGAAACCCCGGAGAATGCCAGCGCCGGATTGAAACTGATTGCGGTCCGCGAGCACCTGCTCCAAGCAAATCCCGACAGTTCCGCTTTGGCCAGGGCGGTAAACAGCGACAACCGCCTAAAGGACGCTCTGCTGATGCGCAAATGGCGCAGAGACGCTGGCCGGGATCGCCGCGTGTGGTTTCCACCCGGCAATGACCTGTTTGGTGACGCCCCGTGACGCCCTTTTCAGTGCCCCCCTTTCCCGGAACGAAACAGATAGCAGCTGGTCAAGGAGTTGATACAAATCATGTCAACAAAGGTCTGCGACCACGACGAAC